>JAOAFY010000048.1 GCA_026416035.1 Coriobacteriia bacterium
TCTGACGTCTGCACCGTGCGAAGCTCGCTTCGCTCCTCCGCCGCTTCTCGGACGCCCGCCGCTTGCTCGGGCGGCTGCTCCGAACGGGCCGCCGCGCACGCCGACGCCATCGCCGCAGCCGCACACAACACGGCAGCCACGAACGCGCGCGCCGGCCAGAATCGGCCATTCCGTGCGATCTCCCCCATCTCGTCCCCCTTCGACGTGAGGGGCGGGCCGCGGCGAACCGCGACCCGCCCGCTTCCCCTCAGTACACGATCGCGCGCCTCGGGTGCAGCATGATACCGCTCGCCACCACGCTTCGCAGGTACGTCTTGTGGCCGAACGTGTCGCCGCCGCCCCGGTACAGACGCTCGTCGTACGGATCGTTCAGGCGCACCGTGAAGTTGCGCCAGTCGAACGCCTCCAGCGGCACGATGTGGCCGGCGTGGTCGAACAGGTAGTTCGGCCAGTCGCTCGCCTCGATCCGCACGTCGATCGCCTCCGGGTTGCCGCGGACGAGCAGCCCGTAGCAGATCCGCGAGTACACATCCGACAGGTCAGTGCAGGTGACGTAGGTGTACGGACGTCCCGTGAAGTACCGCAGGGCGTCGTCCACCAGCGAGAAGTCCGTAGACCTGTACACATCCGTTCCCAGGAACTTCGCGATGTCCTTCTGGCTCGGACACGCGCCCCAGAAGTCCGCGATGATCTGGATGGTCGCCGGTCCGCAGTAGTAGTTCGTCTCCTGCAGGTGGCTCGGCGTGTAGAAGTACTTGAACGGCGCGTCGACGGCAGTCGGAAGGAACGCGGACGCGTTCTTCGATCCTTCCCGCCGCAGCCATGCCTGATACTGCTGCTCGACACGCGCGTCCTCAGCACCAGCTGCGTTCCGTGTGTCGACCCTGCCGTCGCCCGTGTCGGCCAGCGCAGCTGCTGGGTGAAGCAGCAACGCTGCGGCGATGACGCCGGCAAGCGCCAGCTTCGCACGTTTCATGGTATCCCCCTTCGGTCTCGGTGCGTGGTTTCCCGAGGTGTCGCCGACGAGGAGCGCCCGGCTCGCTCGAGGGCCCGTCGAGGTTCCCCTGCGTCCGGCGCGCCCCTCGTGCGCTCCGGACCCGCGATGCACGATAGCGGGCGGTGCTTAACCGCGGCTTACCGCATCCTTGAACGCCGGGAGCGGACGGACCACCGGCCCGCCCGCTCCCGGGAACCCGCTGCGCATCGTCAGTTCAGGACGTTCCTCACCGCGGACCTCACCGCGCTGCTCACCGCCCCGGTTCCCCCGATGAAGCGGGCGGTTCGGACCTCGTCCTTGTGAGCCGCCAGCGCCGCCGCGACCGAAGACCTCAGCACCGCACGGGGCGTCAACAAGAGCACCGATCGAGGATGCCCTTGTGCGGCTCCCGCGGACACGGCGTCGGGGAAGTCCTCGCCTGAGGCGATCGCCAGCCCGTCCCACGACAGCCCGTACGACGACACGCCGTACGTCGCCACCGCCACGGCCGTCTGGTAGCGATCCGCACCTGCGAGCCTCGTGGCGCCTACTCCAAGCGTGGTGGCCACGGACGACGCCGTACCAGCGCTCACTGCTCCCGGACCGCCGATGATCAGGATCCGCCGCACTCCGATGTCCCTCATCGCCTCGACGTCAGCACGCGCGACACCTGACCCGCCTGCCAGGAACACCGGCAGACCCTTGGCGGCAGACAGCGGCGCGACGGCGAGCGCATCCGGGAAGTCGCGGCCCGTCGCCAGCACTGCCGTGCCGTCCCAGGCGCACCCGTAGAAGCTCGCCATCTCCTTCGCGACCAGCCGTGCGGTCTCATAGCGGTCGACGCCGCCGACCCGGCGGACCGAACCCGCACCAAGCACTCCTTCCAGATCGCGCGCCACCCGCTCGCCCACTGCCGCAGGCCCGCCGACGATCACCGCGTGCGCAGCCCCGAGCCGCCGGATCTCGTCCGCGATGCCGGCAGAAAGCCCGCTTGGCGCCGTCAACAGCACGGGCGACTCGTGCACGCCGGCAAGGCCCGAGCCCACGATGGCGTCTGGCCATGCGAACGCGCTTGCGACGACCACCGTGTCGACGGAGCCCGTCGCGAACACCGAGCGGGACACCGCAAGCGCGGTCTGCACCCTGCGAGGACCGGCAAGCTCCGCGTAGGTGGTCGGACCCGGTCGCACCGAGAAGCTTGCCGTGCGCGTGGCTTCGGCATTCCCGGCTGCGTCCGTCGAGCCGAACTCCAGCACGTGCGTTCCAAGCTCGCTCGTCGTCACGAACCGTCCGGACTGCACGACGCCGCCGTCCAGCCGCCACCACGTGGACGCCACGCCCGACAGCGCGTCCGACGGAATGAGGGCGATGACGGCCGCCCCCGCGTAGCTCGACTGGCGATCGTCGCCAGTGGTCGGCGGCGTATCGTCGATGAGGACCTGCGCCGTCCGGGTGGGCTCGACGTTGCCCGAAGCATCGACCGACCAGAACTCGAGCGTGTGCGTCCCCTCGCCGCTCACCGCGACGGGCGCGGTGTACGCCGCCGGCGGTCCTCCGTCGACTGCAAGCCAGGTGCTCGCCACACCCGAGAGCGTGTCGGTCGCCGAGAGCGACGCCTCGAACACGCCACGGCGCCACCCGCCGCCAGCGTTCGAGCTCGTCAAAGGCGGAGTGTCGTCCTCGATGGGGCCCGCGAGGAGCACCGAGGAAGTCGACTCGCCGGCCTCGTTGTAGGCCACGACGCGGTAGGCATACCGGTTCCCAAGCGCGATGCTCGCGTCGTCGAAGACGGTCTGGTTCGCCAGCGCCTCCCCGACCGAGGCGAACGGGCCCGGGTCCCCTGATGCGTCCAGCGACGCCCGCTCGACGCGGAACCCGATCTCGTTCGCAGGGTTCCCCCAAGTCGCGGCAGACTCCTTGGGCGTGCCGTCTGTCCACGCGAGACGGACGGCCCCGGGCGAAACCGCCGAGGTCGACTCCAGCGTCGGTGCCGCGGGCAGATCGCTTCGGACGGCCACCGTCACCGGCCGCATCATGTCCATCTCCTCGTGGCTGAGGATGTGGCAGTGCCACACGTACTCCCACGCGAAGTCCCTGACCTCGTTCACCACCGGCGTCGTGTGCGGCTGACCCGTGACCGGATCCACGGTCGAGAACCCCATCGTTCCGCCGAGCGGCTGCGTCGGATCGAGCGGACGCCTGCTGTTCGGCACGTTGAACGGCGCGACCGGCACCGTCGGCCTCAACGCCACGATGGTGTCCTCGAGCGGCGAGACGCGGACCGTGTCCTTCCAGCCAAGCTCGTTGTCGTCCGGGTAGCGGATGAACCCGTCCCAGCCGACGCGGTTGATCACCTGCACGTCGTAGAGGTGGAAGTGCATCGGGTGTGTGTCCACACCGTTGTGGGTGATCTTCCAGATCTGCGTCCCGTCTCCGAACACGGGCGTCAGCGGCACCATGCTCGTCTCGACGGCCTGTTCGATCTCGGTCGGCGGGTCGAGGTATCCGTACAGGATGAAGTTCGGCGCCCCTGGCACTCCGGTCGGACGCTCAAGCCCCAGCTTGCCCTGCATGCGTCCGTACTCGTCGAAGGTCTCGCCCTGCTCATCTTGGATCGCCTTCGGCTCGAGGGGGAAGGTGGTGACGACGCCGTCGAGGTTCTGGAACCTGTGGCTGGTCTGGTAGATGCGCACGAACTGGTCGCGCGGGAACGACTTGCCGTAGGTGCTGTCGTAACGCGCGTCGGGAACGATGATCTTGTTCTGCGACTCCTCGAACACGCTCGGGTGCGCGTCCGTGTGCGTGAACGCGTCTTGCAGCGCCGCGAGGTCGAACGGCGCGGCGGGCTGGGTCGGCTTGACCTTGATCTGCATGATCGTCCGCGTGTTCGGGCCGAACCCGACGCGCGGCGTGTCGTGGCCGCCGGTGTCGCGCAGGTCTGGCGCGCCGGTGTAGTAGTCGTAGCGAGGATCGCCTGCCGGGAAGGCCGCGGGTGCATCGTTGTACAGGATGAGCGTCTTGCCGGCGTACTTCGAGAAGTCGACGATGACGTCCGCCCGCTCGGCCGGTCCGAGCAGCAGCGAGTGCTTGTCGACGTTGCCTGCGTTGAACAGCGTCACGTCCGTGACCCAGGTGATCGGCTGCTGCGGCACGACGGCGACCTTCGGGAGGAAGCCGCCTTCGGTCCCGATCTGGATCCAGTCGGGCCCCGCAGTCTTCGGGTCTGGCACGCCGCCTTCGCGGCCGTCGGTCGGCCAGTCGGCCGGCCAGCCTGCCGTCGGTTGGGCGGGCACCATCTTCACCTCGGTGCGTCGCCTCCCGTCGCACGAGATGGTGCCGGGATCGGCCACGTACAGCTGCAGGTTCCAGAAGCGGTCGCTCGCGGCGTTCAGCACACGGAAGCGATACGCTTTCGGATCGATTTCGAGCACCGGATACGCTGTCCCGTTCACGAGGGGGGTGTCGTTGAACGCCTCCATGCCGCTCGACACGTACGGCGTTCCTGGCATGAGCTCGTACTCCCAGGGGGCGTTCACCGGGTCGTAGTAGGGATTGGGCACCGGCGGGTGCGGAATGTTCGTCGTCGGCGGCCAGAACCACGGACCGTAGTGCCACCTGCCCATAGGGTTGACGCCGTCGGGCATCGCCGGATTCTGCGCAGGCATGTACACGTGCGGGAACCACAGGTCGCCCGTGTGCGCCATCCCTGGCATCGAGCCCCACGCCCACGTCGGGTCGGTGGTCGCGATGGTGCTCGCGTCCACGAAGGTCTTGTCCTGCACGACGAGCGGGATCTGCTCCTCCGGGATCAGCCCCTCGCTGACAAGGCGCTGTTCGGTGTCGTCGGTCAGGAAGTACGCGGCGGCCTCGCCGGCAAGCACGTTCAGCCGCGTGATCCCGTAGGCGTGGTCGTGGTACCAAAGCATCCGGGCGCTCTGCTGGTTGCTGTAGAACAGCGTGACGGAGCCGTCGCCCGGGTCAGGCATGTCAGGCACGTTGCGCACGCTCACGCCCCTCGGGTACGGCGTGTCCTCGTCGGCTGGGGTGATCCACTGGTGCGCAGTGCCGTCCGAGATCCAGACCGTCTTTCCGCCGTGCAGGTGGATGACGCCGCGGTTCTGCGTGTACATGGGGTCGCCGGGCATCATCCCGAGCGGGCCGTAGCCGGCTCCCATGTAGGTGGTGTCGACCGGGATGAACAGGTCGCCGCCCGAGCCCGTCGGGAGCTTGTTCGTGAACTTGATGCGGACCGGGCGGTCCTTGCGGGCGAAGATCGTCGGGCCGAGGTAGTGGATCGGGTCTGGCTCGATCGTGTTCCGCCCGTTCGCGTCCGTTCCCTTGTTCACTTGCACGTACCCGCGCAGCTTCGTTGGCGGAAGGTCCGAGTGGAGCTGCTCGGTGTACTCCCGCAGCTCGATCTCGTAGTAGTCCGAGCCAGGGTAGGTGATCGTGTCGGGATGAGCGACGGAAAGGTACTGCCCGAGGTTGTTGGCGTTCTCAGGACCGACGCCCGGAAGCGTGTCGACGAACTTCCTCAGCGGCGGCGAGTACGCCCAGTTCGGCGTCATGCCGAAGTAGTCGGGCGGGTCGCCCGGCTCCGGCATCGGCATCGAAGTCGTGCGCAGCCCACGCGCACGCGCCATCGCCTTGAGCTGCTCCGCAGCACGCTCGCGCTCCGCTTGGGTGATGCGCCGCGCAATCTTGGCACGGACGAGCGCGGCCTTCGTGGCGTAGGCAGACTTCCGGGCGCCTGGGTCTGCGAGCCCCGAGGCCGCTGCAGACGGCAACAGGATCGCGATCGCGATCAGAGCGATGAGAAGCGTCCGCGTACGGGACGATACGGGAAGCATGGACCCGCACCACCTTTCGACGTGCTCGCTTGCAGGGCAGCGCGGGCCGGCACCTCGGCGCTGATGGCTCTCTATACCCAGGTCCGCTAGGTTCTGTAACGGCTAGGCAGCCGGACGAGAGCACCGTCGCCATCTGAGCACGCCCGCGCAACCTCTGCTGGACCTGTTTCGCCAGCGAAGATTTCGGGAAGGTGGGTGTCAGGCGCACCTGGCGGGCAGGTGCTCAGGGGGAGGGAAGTCCCATGCAGACGATCGAAGCGACGCGCAGGAAGATCGAGAGCACACTCAACAAGGCGGGCTTGAAGTTCAAGATGGATGGGCAAGGCGACTTCTGGGTGCCGTTCGAGGATGCGATAGTCTTCGTCGGCCCGGCGTCGGTAGGCGAGGTCGCGACGGCGCGCGTGTGGTCGATGGTCGCGATCGAGATCGACTCCCTCGACACCGACGGACTCCTGCGGTTCTTGAACGAGCAGAACTGCAAGATGGTGTTCGGCAAGCTCTGCTGGTATCCAGACCAAAGGACGGTCACCTTCGAGACACCGATCGTAGCCGAGGCGCTCGACAAGCCAGAACTCCAGTTCGCGGTGCTCGTCGCGGCCAAGATGACCGACACTTTCAACGACACGATCGTCGCCCGTTGGGGAGGGCGCAAGTTCGTCGCGTGAAGGTCCGCGGCCCGGCGCCATTCCCCTTCGCTGTAGACGCCATCCTCGTAGCACGCTGACGTGCGCTGCGGTCCGCTGTGTCACGCGGCGCTGTCAGAGCAGTGTGGTATCAAGCGGTTTGAACGCCGCGAAGGGGGAAGCGATGCTGCACGAAGAACAGGCGCCCGGCGAGACACCGGCAGAGAGCGATTCGCTCGAGGAGGTGGCCGCATTCGGCCGCGCGATGGTCGAGCGGCTGCTGGACGCAGCGGAGCGCGACGCCGAGTGGCGCCGCGCGTTCGAGAGGGCCCTGCGGGCGGAGAAGCTGCACCGTGGGAGCGCGCCGAACAAGGTCTGGCAAAGCGGCTCCATGCTGCGCCAGCGCTTCGTCGCGGAATGCCAGGCCAACGGCGGAATCCGGCTCCTCGCAGCCACATGCCCGCCGGTGGCCCGGACGCTCAAGCCCGGCAGACCGCTGGGCACGGCCGATATCCGTCGGGTCATCGCCGAGCATGGCCCCGTCCCAGGCTACTTGTGCGCGACTGAGGCGCACGAACTGGGGCTGCTGAAGAGCCCGAAAGCGCTGAAGGTCAGCATCGAGGCCATCGTCGAAGAGATGCAGCGCCTCGATGCGGAGGTCGCGTCGGAGACACACGGCGAGCGCTCTGGCGCCGCTGACACCGCCGTCGTCGAGAAGCCGCACTCCGACACGAGCCAGACTCGCCGCCTGCGCCACGACAACAAGATCCTCGCACGCGACCTTGAGGCCGCCAAGAAACAGATCGGCCAGCTGACGAGAAAGAACCAGGAGTTGGAGCAGCGTCTCGCCGAAACGCTGCGCGACCTACGCAGCGTCGCCGAACACCGAACGGATGTCACGAATCGGCTCGGCGAATTGCAACGCGAGACGGCTTCGTTGCGCGAACAGGTCGATGAGCTCAAGAAGGCCAAGGCGACTCTGGAGGCCCGACTCGAGGAGCAGCGGGCCGCTGCCGCCGAAGAGCGTTTGACGCTGCGCGAGCGGCTCGCTGCGGCGGAGGCCACGGCCCGCGCACATGCGGCGCGCGCCAACACCCTCGAACGGCAGCTGGGGTACGAGACGCGGCGACGCAAGCAGGTCGAAGCCCTCGTCGCCGAGACCGGGCTTCAACGCCTCCTCGAAGGATTGGGAGAGCTCGAAGGCGTCATCGCGGCCCTTGAGGCGTTCCGCGCCGGAATCGCCGCTTACCAGCAGCGCTTGGCGGCCGAGGAGCAGCGGCGACGGCTTAAGGTCGAGGAGCTGAAGCGGCGCTCTGCCGAGGCGGAGGCAGCCCGTCGCAAGCAGGCCGAGATGGAGGCCGTTTGGCGCGAGCGAGAGCTTGAACGGCTGGCCAACCTCGAACGAAAGGTGTTCGGGAGCCCCCCACCTGACACCATCCTCATCGACGGCCACAACGCCGTCATTCGGGCATTCGGCAGAGAGCGCGAGCGTGAGAAGCGCCCGTGGTTCATCGAAGCCGTGCGGCTCATGGCGCATCGCATGTCTGAGGTCAGCCCTCAAACGAGAATCGTGCTGTGCTTCGACACCAGCACGCACGACAACGTCCAGGTCGAGGAACCGAACTTCACGGTCCGCTTCTGCGACAAGCAGCGCGGTGGCGCGGACGGCGCGATCAAAGACATGCTGGAGTCAGCCAACCCGGCCGCGCGGCATCTCGTCATCAGCAGCGATCGCAGGCATGTGTGGCGCGATGCGCTCAACGCCCGGGCAGAGCTCGACTCTCGAGTATCCATCGCGGATGCTGAAGTCCTGCTCGACTACCTGAGCGTGCTTGAACAGCACCCGACCACCGCGGAGTAGCGCTCACATCTTGGGGAATTGATCTTCACCGACGTCCTCGGTCGGGCTTCCGCCCGAGGACGCCCCGAATGTGAGCGTGAGCTGGGTGTACATGCTTCTGGAACTCGAAAGCTTGTCCGTCGTCTCGAAACGGCCGTCGTACCGATCGCTCGTGAACCTCCTGCACTTCGGGCACCAATCGCTGCCGAAGCTGTAGAACACCTGGTAGGTCCCGTCCTTGACCCCTGAGACGGTATGCGAGCCATTTGACCTCAGGTATACCGCGAGCAGAGCAGGCTTCCCGTCGCCCGGCTGCGACAGCACGACGAGCACGTCGCTCGGGCGGTTGTTGATGATCTTGATGCGGTTTCGTCCGCCCTTAAGGCTGTTCAGGACGACGGTTCCATGGGCGGGCCGCGCAGTCGCGTGCACCGCGAACGCCGCCTTCACCCCGTTCGCCTCCAACACGTGATCGCCGACCCCAGGAACATCGAATTCGTAGGTCGCTTCGTTCTGCGAACCGCCTGGCACCGTCAGTGTGCGGCTACCCAGCACCGTGCCGTCGAGGCTGAACTCGACGTCGAACTCACCCTCTGCCTCTCCGGTGTTCTCCACCGTAGCGACGCAGACGCCTGATTCGTCGATGCCTGCGTGCAGGGCCTTGGGGTCCACCGTCACGGCAGTCACCTCGCATGCTGCGGGTACGAGCACCCGCACCTGCTCTGTGACGTCGAAGCCGCGAGCCATCAAGACGTAGTTGCCCGGGTCCCGCGACAGCGTGAACTCGATCGTGACGTCTTTGGAGCCACCCGCTTCGACGGTGACCTCGCCGCGACCCACTTCCTCGCCATCGACCGTGAGAACGATGCTGCTGCTGCCCTTTCGCTTGCCCTCGTTCGTCACGGTGACCACCGCCTGCGACGGTTCGCCCTGCTCGACCGCGCCTTCCGTCACCAGGCGCGTCACAGCGAGCTGCGGCCTCGTGGCGAACGCCACGCCGAAGACGAGGAGCACGATCGCCCCGACTGCGGCAGCCACGGTTCCGAGAGGACGCTTCCGCTTCGGAGCCTCCGGTGTCGACTGGACGGCTTCGGTCGCGTGTTGACCTTCTCCAGCCACCGCCTGCGCTGCCACTTCGGGAGCATCCTCCGTCACCGCTGCGGCCGCCTCGTTGGTCTCCTCCGCCTGCGCTGCGGCCTGCGAGACCTCGTAGATGCCCTCGATCTCGGAGGCCGGGTGCCCGCAGGTCCCGGCGCCGTCCTCGGTGACCCACACATTCGTTCCGCACGATCGGCAGAACCCCGCCCGAGCCATCGCCATCACCCCCACCTGCGATGCGGCGCCCTCCTACGCCGCCCACCTTTCGCTTGTAGCACAAGCCTGCCCGCTACGGAAGCGCCAGCGTACCCGCGCCCGCCGGGCCGTGGTACGCTTTCGCCATCCATCCTCGGCCGAAGGAGGACCCATGGCCTCCCCCCATCGCGTTCTCGCAAGGTCCGCCGCGCTCCTGCTCTCCGTCGCCCTGCTCGCCGGCGCTGCCGGCTGCAGCTCCGGTGGCTCGTCCGGAGACGCAGTGAAGAGCGGCTCCCCCGACGGCGGCGGCTCTTCTGCTGGCGCCATGGCTACCGCAGCGGACCTCGCGGCGGCCCTCAAGCGCGACCACGCCGCCGCGGACTGGTATGCCGACATCACGAAGGTCACAGACACCACCGTGCTCGGAGCCCCCTCCATCGTCGTTCATACCACCTGGAAGCTGGCGGGCGAAACTGATGCCGCCGTGTTCGATGAGGTGAACACGAAACGCTCCGCACTCCAGGCCGCGCTTGAAGCGTACGACTTCGATGGCACGGTGAACCTCTTCGTCCAGCAAGCCGACGGCGCGTTGGAGTTCCTCATCAGCTCAGGAGCCAAGGCGCTTCGATTCGACGAAGCGTTCGCACTCCCGCCCGCGCCGAAGACGCCGGCAGAGCTCAAGGACTGGTTGGCGAAGGTGTACGGACCGGGCGGCGTCGTCAAGCTCGGACCGGATGAGGACTGGTACGGCCGCATCAAGAGCATCGGTTCTGGGGAACGCTCGGGGCACGCTGCCGAAGTGCAGACCAGCCTCCCGTCGGTCACCGACCCCAGGCTCTCGATCATCGGCTTCGCCATCGCGAGCAGCCGCACCCCGATGCTCCAGGACGGCATCTGGATCGCCGCCGTCGATGGCAGCGGCAGCAGCGGCAGCAGCGGTGGAGGTATCCCGTTCCTCTACCCGGCCAAGTGACACGGGGTACGGTCTGCATCCTCCGACGTACAGGAGAACACGTTTCGGGTCTTGAAAGCAGGGCCGATGGCACAGCGCGTTCCCGAACTCGTCGCACTCAACCTCCAGTTGGAGGCGTGCACGCCGTCGCGCTTCCCGCATGGTGCGGGCTTCTGGGCGTATGCCGCTATTCTCCGCCTCATGGAATCATTCGACCCGGTGGCGGCGGCCGAGGCACACGGGGGGCCCGCTTCAGACAAGAGAGCGTTGGTCACCGTTTCGGGAGTCCTCAAGGACAGCTGTTCGCCTCTCGACACCGTCGAGCTCGAACCCGGCGAGTCTGCACACCTCAGGATCGCTACCGTAGGACCGCGAGCCGTGGCAGCGCTGGCTCGGTCGCTTGAGCTCTGCCGTCGCCCGCTGGTTCTGGAACTTGGCCCGTACCCCGTCCACGTCGTCGGCGTCGAACCCGCCGAAACCGCATCGCAGAATCCGGCGTCGTTAGACGACCTGTACGAGCGCGCCATGGCGACCCGTGGGCCCATATGCATGCGCTTCTTGAGCCCCACCACTTTCGAACGGCGACGGCTGTGGTACGCGCTGCCTGCCCCGGAGGCCGTCTTCGGCCGGCCCGGCCCTCGCCCGAGTGGACTCTTCCGCCATTTCGTCATGCTCCGACAGCCTGAGCCACCATGCCTCGATCCTTCCCACGTCGGCGCCGTAATGCGCTGGATCGAGCCGTGCATCGCTAGGCTTGCCTTGGATGGCGGCGTGCAGTGGACCGCTCGTGCTTTCCGCGGCGAGTGCGAGTATGTGGCGCCGCCTGAAGAGACGGCAAGACTGCATATTCTGGGGCTTCTGGCCGAATACACGGGCGTAGGGCAGCGGGTTTCTTTCGGCATGGGTCAGGTCCGGGTGTCGTTTCCTATCAGCTGAAACCTGGCGATGTACGCGACCTCGCAGCACGGAGTTCTCCAAGGTCAGGGGCGCAGCGTCGCTTCGCGTACATCGTCTCGGAACGAGCGCTGAGCAGGAGATGTACGCGAACGGCAAAACCGCAGGTCACGGCATGCGCGGCACGGCGATCCCGCCGCGCCTGGCGGGCGGAATGCCGCTGTTGGAGGCCTCTCTTCCGGAGATGTACGCAACCCGCCTTGTTCCCGCAGGTAGAATGGTGCAGAATTGCGGTAGAGGCTCAGACGAGCTCAGACGGCTCAGCCGATTGAAACAGGGGGAAGGCCCGCGGAAGCGGCCCTCCCGCCCGAGGCTCAGACGAGCTCAGACGGCTCAGCCGATTGAAACGTTCGAGGAGCGGCATGTCACACCTCCACTT
>JAOAFY010000049.1 GCA_026416035.1 Coriobacteriia bacterium
CGTCGTGCCGGGGAAGAACCGGCGACGGATCGCCTGCTCGCTCACAGCCCGAGTTCCTCCTTGATGCGCTTCTTGTTGAAGCCGACGATGACGCTTTCGTCGTCGATGACGATCACGGGAAAGGCGGTGCCCCCGGAGATGCTCCGGACCTCATCGACCGTGGCCTTGTACTCGTCCCCCTGCAGCTTGTCGACCTCGACGACCTCGTACTCGACGTCGTTGTCCTCGAGGTACTTGCGGGCCGCTCGGCAGTACGGGCAGGTGGAAAGCGCGTACACGAACACCTTGTGCATGGGGTCCTCCTACGCGGTCGTCGTGGCAGTGGGCTCCGACTTCTCTTCCTCGATCTTCCGCCAGTGGTACACGTAGATCGGGCCGGCGATGAGCACGAGCGCCGCCTGCTGGACGAGGTTGATGATCGTCCAGCGCTGCGAGGACTGCCGGTTGACCTCCTGCTGCCGCTGCCACTCCTTCTCGCTCATGACGGGCTTGCCGGAATCGTCCTTCGGCAACGGCTCTGCCATCACGGGCGCGGGATACAGAAGCTCGACCACGTTCCGTACCACCCCGACGGCTCCGACGATGACCATGATCAGCGTGATGAGGCAGACGAGGTACAGGTAGATGTTGCGGAGCGACCACCGCGAGCTTGCCATCCGGCTCTCCTCTCACGGGCGCCGCGGCCGCGGCGCGGGACATACCTGCATGATACCCTGAGCGCGTGACTTCCCTTCACGCCGTCCAGACCGCATGCGCGCCCGCCGAGGGCGTCGCCGTGCTCGCGTCCGGTTCCCGCGGCAACGCGGTGCTGGCGTATTCGGGGACGCGCGGCGTCCTGGTGGACTGCGGGATCTCGGCGAGGCAAGTGCGGCTGCGCATCGAAGCGGCAGGGCTTGCCGGCGTGCGGATCGAGGCCGTCGCGCTCACCCACGAACACGCCGACCACACGGCGGGCGTCCGCGTGCTCGCCCGCACGCTCGAAGTCCCGGTTCTCGCCACCCCCGGCACGCTTCACGCCGCCTCTTCCACGCTCGCAGACGTGCCCGAAACCGCGCCGCTGCGTCTTGGAGATGCGATCAGGGTAGCCGGTCTTTCGCTCACGCCCTTCCGCTCCTCTCACGACGCGGCAGAACCGGTCGGCTTCCGGATCTCGTTCCCGTCCGGTCGCGCGCTCGGCTACCTGTCGGACTCGGGCGTGCTCACGGACGAGACGCTCGAGGCGCTGGCTGCGTGCGAGGTGCTCGCCGTGGAGGCCAACCACGACTTGGAGATGCTCGAACGGGGCCCGTACCCGGCGTTTCTGAAGGCCCGCATCCGTTCGGCCGTGGGCCATCTGTCGAACGATGACGCGGCGGCGGGGCTCGCGGCGCTCGCGCACGACGGCCTGAACACCGTGATCGGGCTGCACCTGTCCGAGCAGAACAACACGCCGCATCATGCGCTTTCGGCGCTCGGCCGTGCTCGCGAACGGCTCGGGATCGATGCGCGCGTCGTGGCGGCCTCGCAGCACGAGCCGCTCGTCTGCGCGGTGTAGGCGGCACCTGCGGCATCGCCCCCACCGCAGGTTGCGGGCTAGAACTCGATGCCCTTGCGCGCCTTCACGCCGCGGTCGAACGGGTGCCTGACCGCGCGCATCTCCGTGACGAGGTCGGCGGCCTCGAGGAGCGCGTCGGTCGCGCCGCGTCCGGTGAGCACCACCTCGACGTGGACCGGCCGCCCTCGCAGCGCGGCGAGCAGGTGCACCTCGTCGACGAGCCCGTACGCCGCTGCGACGCAGGCCTCGTCGAGCACCACGAGGTCGTATGCGCCACCGGCGATCGCGTCCTGGGCGATGGCGAGCGTCTCTGCCGCCGCACGGCGGTCCTCGTCGGTCGCTCCGCCGGCGAGCAGACCCGTGGATGCGCGAGCGGGCCGCTCGACCCGCACGCCCAGCCGTTCCAGCATCGGAAGCTCGCTGGAACGCTCGCCCCCCTTCACGAACTGCACGAACGCCACGCGCAGCCCTGCTCCTGCCGCGCGGACTGCAAGACCGACGGCCGCCGTCGTCTTGCCCTTGCCGTCGCCGGTGTAGACCTGCACGAGCCCAACCCGTCCAGCGTGCTCTGAGCCCGCTCTCACCCGCGCCTCGTCACTCATCCCGCCCCTCCTCGACGTGCGCCATGACCATGCGCAGCGCATCGCCCTCGCCCGGCACGACGACGGCGCCCGCACCCAGCGCCTCAGCCACGAGCGCGGCCGCTTCGCCTCCAGTGTAGTCTCGCTCCGCCGAGAACTGTCCGACGAAGACGAGCGAGCGTCCCGAGCGCACTGCCGCACGCAGGTTGGCCACGTTCGCACGGCCGAACGGAGTGGGCGCCACCACGATCGAGACGCACGCGGCGAACTGCTGCGCGGCCCACGCTTCGGCGTCCGCGCCCGCCTCGCCGAACGGCGGCAGCGCGAAGAATGCATGCCCGAGCGCCCTGGCGACGTCGGCGTCCACGTCTCCCTCGTTCAGCGCACCGCACACCACCCGGCAGCCTGCGCGTGCGAGCTCGCGCTGCAATCTCGCACCCGCGCCCGAGCCGCACACCACGCCCACGGGGCCGAGGCCGGCCTCTGCGACGTCTGCGCCGCGCACAATCGGCACCACCGCGACCGAGCCGGTGACCGGCTCGACGCGCACAACCGCACGGACATCGAAGACGCGCGAGAGCACATCGGCATCAAGCGCCTGCTCCGGCGGCAGGGCCTCGCTCACCGCGCCGCCAGCGACGATGGCGATGCGGTCGGCATAGCGGGCCGCCAGGTCGAGGTCGTGGAAGACCGCGAGCACGGCGGCACCTGCGTCGGCTTCGCTCCGCACGAGGTCGAGCACCTGCAGCGCGTGGTTGACGTCGAGGTGAGCGGTCGCCTCGTCCAGCAGCAGCACCCGCGGCTGCTGCGCGAGCGCCTGCGCGACCGTGAGGCGCTGCAGGTCGCCGCCCGAAAGCGTGTCGACGGTCTGGCTGGCGAGCCTGAGCGTGTCGGTGCGGCGCATCGCGTCCTCGACTACGGCGGCGTCTTCAGAGCCGGGACGCTCGAGCACGTCGAGGTGCGGGTGCCGGCCGAGTTCCACGAAACGCCGCGCCGTCATGGCGAACGGCACCGGCAGCGCCTGCGGGACCACGGCGACCGAACGAGCGCGCGCACGGGGGCTGAGGCGCACCGCGTCCTGCCCGCACACGGAAAGCGCGCCGGCGAGCACGCGCGCGGTGCCCGTGACCGCCCTGAGCAGCGTCGACTTGCCCGCGCCGTTCGGCCCGACGAGCCCTACGACCTCCCCTGCGCGGACCTCAAGCGCCACGCCGTCTACGACCGGCTCAAAGCCGTACCCGACGCGGGCGTTCTCGAAGGAGAGCAACGTCTCGCCCGGCGTCACCGCGCACGCTCCGTCCGCACCAGCAGCCAGACGAAGAACGGCCCGCCCGCAATCGCCGTGACGATCCCGACCGGCAGCTCGACGGGCGCGAGCACCACGCGGGCGACGAGGTCGGCGAGCACCACGGCCACCGCGCCTGCGAGCGCGGAGGCGGGCAGCAGCGTGCGGTGGTCCGGGCCGAGGACGAGCCGCACCGCGTGCGGCACCATGAGCCCGACGAAGCCGATCAGCCCCGAGACCGACACCGCCCCTGCCACGACGAGCGACGCGCACGCGAGCATCGCAAGCGTGAAGCGCTGCGCGTCCAGCCCGAGCTGGCCGGCACGTTCGTCGCCAAGCAGCATGAGGTCGAGCTCCCGGGCACGGAGGAACGGCACCGCGCTTCCGAGCACGAGCACGGCGGCGAGCATCCCCACGTAGGGCCAGGACGCGCGCTGCAGCCCGCCCATCATCCAGAACACCACGGCGTGCATCGACTCCCGCGACACCACCATGACGAACGAGGTGAGCGCCGCAAGCGTGTAAGACACAGCGACGCCCGCGAGCAACAGCGAGGTCGACTCCAGGCGGCCGGCACGACCCGCGAGCGCCACCACGAGGGCGATCGTCGCCAGCGCGCCCGCGAATGCGCCCGCGGGCACGCCCACGAGCACGCCGAGCGTGGTGGAGCCGGCCGCCACGAACGCGAGCGTCGCGCCGAGCCCGGCTCCAGATGACACGCCCAGGATGTACGGGTCGGCGAGCGCATTGCGGAACAGGGCCTGATAGAGCACGCCGGCCGTGGCGAGGCATGCCCCCACGAGCGCTGCCAGCAGCACGCGCGGAATCCGAAGCCCGATCACCACGGCGTCCTCGACAGGCCCGGACCTGCCAGCAAGCGCCCGTCCGACGGCGGCGAGCACCTCCGCCGGCGGCACCTTCACGGCGCCGAAGGCGACGCCCGCCACCACCGAGATGGCGAGCGCCGCCGCGAGCGCAACGAGCGCCGCTGCGCGCGATGTCGGCCGCGCGCCCACGACGCTAGAACGCGTCGGGGTGGAGCGCCTCGGCGATCTGCCGGATGCCCTGGATGCACCGCGGGCCCGGCCTGCTCACGAGGTTGTCGTCCAAGACGAACACGCGCTTGGCCTTGACGGCCGAGAGTGCGGAGTACCCGGGCCGCTTCTCGATGCCGGCCGGATCGCTCATCGAACCCTTCGTCGCGAGGTACACCTCCGGGTCGTCCTTGAGGAGCTGCTCCAGCGAGTACGCCACGTAGCCCTGCTGCGTCACCACGTTCTCGCCGCCCGCTTGGTCGATCAGGTCGTTGATGAAGGTGCCGGAGCCGGCCGTGTACAGCGGCTCCTGAGCGATCTCGATGAAGCACCGCACGGGCGCTGCGTCCAGCACGGACTGGATGGTCTCCAGCTCGTCCTTCATGCCCTGGACGACCTCGGCTGCCTTGCCCGGCTCACCGATCGCCTTGCCGACCATCTCGATGGCCGCGTACACCTCCGCGAGCGACTGCGGGTCGACGGCGAGCACCACCGCTCCCGCGTCCTCGAGCTTGGCGATGGTCTCGGCCTGGACGCCGCCCGTCGCGAGCACCAGGTCGGGTCTGGCGGCCGCGATCGCTTCCATGTTCGGCGTCATGAAGTCCCCGACCCTCGCGATGGAGGCCACCTCCGGCGGGTAGTCGTCGAAGGTCGTGACGCCGACCACCCGGTCGAGCGCCCCGAGCGCGTAGACGATCTCGGTGTTCGCCGGCGCCAGGCTCACGATGCGCTCCGGCTTCTTCTCGATGGTGACCGTGCGACCAGCGTCGTCGGTGATCGTCACCGGGAATGCGGCCTGCTGCTTCCCGCCGCCGTCGGCGGCCTTCTTCTTCGCACATCCTGCGGGCGCGACCACGAGCGCCGCCGCCACCGCGGCCGCGAGGATCGCTCGGTACCACCTGCGTGCTTTCATGTCCGTCCTTCCTCTCGCATCCGGGCCGTGCGTCCCGAACAGCGCGGCCGAGAAAGCGGAAGACCCGCGCATGGCGGGTCTTCGAGTCCTCGGTCTCCCGGAAGCACGCGCGTCGCGCGGGCGACTGGGCCTCAGGTCCTCGAAGGCCGACGTCGCAGGGATCCCAGGCAGGTCTCCTGACTTCGGGGCGATAGCCCCGTCACAGTGGCGGGTCCGTGCCGGACTTGCACCGGCTTCCCTATTCTCCCGCCTCGGCGTGCGCCGGTGCGGGCACCTGGGACCGCTGTTCGGTTCTGCGCCATTGTAGACCTGCGTTCGCTCGACCGCCACCCGTGCCCTCGTGCAACAAAGCGGTAAAATCGTCGGGTATCCGTCAGCCGACCCGACTCGAACCGACGGGAGACCCATGGACATCTTCGGGAAGTGCTTCGAGTACACCGCCGCCGACGAGGCGCGCGCATCTGGCTACTACCCGTACTTCCGCGTCATCGAGTCTGAGTCCGACTCGAAGGTGCGCGTGGACGACCGCGATCTGGTCATGCTCGGCTCCAACAACTACCTCGGCCTGACCACGCACCCGCACGTGCGCGAGCGCGCGCGGCAGGCCCTCGAGAAGTACGGGACCTCGTGCACCGGCTCGCGGCTGCTCAACGGCAACCTGGACATCCACGAGGAGCTCGAGCGACGGCTCGCGGCGTTCGTGGGAAAGGAAGCCGCGCTCGTCTTCTCGACCGGTTTCGGCACCAACATCGGCACGATATCGGCCATCGTCGGCCGGCACGACTACGCCGTCATCGACAAGGACGATCACGCCAGCATCTACGACGGGTGCAAGCTGTCGTGGGGCAAGACCGTGCGATTCGAGCACAACGACCCCGCGAGCCTGCGTGAAGCGCTCGAGCGGGTGGACGGCGAGCACGGCGGAGCGCTGGTGGTGGTCGACGGGGTGTTCTCGATGGAAGGCGACGTCGCGCCGCTGCCGGAGATGCTGCCGATCGTGAAGGAGTTCGGTGCGCGCATCATGGTGGACGACGCCCACGCCTCAGGCGTGCTCGGCCCCAACGGCGAGGGCACCGCGGCTCACTTCGGGGTTACCGACCACGTGGACCTGATCATGGGGACCTTCTCGAAGAGCTTCGCCTCGCTCGGCGGATTCATCGCGGGCGACGCGAAGGTCATCGACTACATCAAGCACAACTCGCGGCCGTTCATCTTCTCGGCCGCGATGGCTCCGCCGAGCGTCGGGGCGTGCCTCGGCGCGCTCGACGTCATGGAGAACGAGCCGGAGCACCGGGAGCGGCTGTGGCGCATCGTCAACCGCATGCACGAGGAGTACCGGCGGCTCGGCTTCGACACCGGCAACAGCACCACGCCCGTCATCCCGATCGTGCTTGGAGACGAGATGCTCGTCTTCGAGTTCTGGCGGCGCCTGCTCGACGCGGGCATCTTCGTGAACCCGGTGCGGCCGCCTGCCGTCCCCCAGGGACGGGCGCTGCTGCGCACCTCGTACATGGCCACGCACACCGACGAGCAGATGGACTACGTGCTCGAGGCGTTCGAGCGCATCGGGCGCGAACTGGGCGTCATCGGCGGGTAGCGCGCCTGGACGCCACCGCCAGCGCGACGGGCATCACCACGAGCGCGACCGAGGCGACCATGCCGAAGAAGGTCGCGACGTAGATCCGGTTCGTGGCGTTGAACACCGGGCTGTCGGGGTGGAACAGGTTCGGCAGCACCAGCACGAGCACCCACAGCGCCGCTGCGAGCATGGCGTCCAACGCGGCGGGCACCTTCGGCGAGTCGAGCATGAACTGCGCCGCGAGCACCAGAAGCGCGCCTGCGAGGATGCCGAAGGTCATCATCAACCGCGGCTCGTTCCACAGGATGCCGCCCCAGATGAGCTTCATCGAGATGAGCCCGAGGATCGTGTTGACGACCCAGTGCGGCAGCGCCACCCAGCGGAACGCCTCGCCGAAGGCGCGTGCTCCATCGCGGCCTGCGAGCGTCGCGAGCCCGAGCACGCCTGCGACCGTGAAGGTCAGCATGTTCACCCAGGTCGAGGCGCCGTGATACATCACGAACCGCACCATGCCGCCCAGTTTCTGGTCGGGCGGCGTGAGCAGCACGGCTGCCACCGCAAGCACCACGCCGGCACCCGCCAGCCCCGCGAGCAACCCTTTGCGCATCGTTCCTCCTCGTCAGCCGACGACCGCCGCGGGCGCCGCTGCGCGCGCGACCCGTGCCGCTCCGCTCACCCTGCCGCCTGGCGCTTCGCCTTGCGCGCGACCGCTTTGGCCGCGGCCCGGCCCGCCCGCTCGCCCGCCGCCACGATGTCGGCCGCCGACACGAAGTCGTAGCCGGGGAAGCCGTGCACGTCGGGCGAGATCACCACGTCCGCGCTTGCCAGCGCATTCTGTGCCACGTGCCGCTCCATGATCTCCACGCTCGCAGAGAGCACCTCCAGTCCCGAGGTGCCCCGCCTGCGCTGGCGTGGCTCGCCGCGGAGCACCGCGATCAGGTCCCGGACGAGCCCCGCGTCCTGGTCCCCTCCGTCTGCCACGACCGTGCCCGAACCGCACACGTCCACGGCGACCACGACCTCGGCTCCCAACTGCCGCGCGAGCGCGACGGGGACCGGGTCAGTCAGGAAGCCGTCCACGAGCACGTGCCCGTCACCCGTCACAGGCGCGAAGATCACGGGGATTGACAGCGACGCGCGGACGGCTCGGCGCAGGTCTCCGGCGGTGTGCTTGACACCGTGCCCGGTCGTCAGGTCGGTGGACGCGCAGCCGAAGGGCAGTCGCAGGTCCTCGAACCGCTCCGGCAGGTGCTCGGCGAGGAACGCCTCCACCTTGTCGCCTGCCATCACCGCTCCGCGCTGCAGGGCGACGTCGGCCAGCGACAGCAGCGACTTGACGTCGTAGGAGGTCGCGATCGCCTCGAGCTCCTCAGGTCGCTTGCCTGCGGCGTACATCGCGCCGACGACCGCCCCCATGCTCGTGCCCGTCACCACCTCAGGCGCAAGCCCTGCCGCCTCGAGCGCTTTGAGCACGCCGATGTGCGCCAAGCCGCGCGCGCTCCCGCTTCCGAGCGCCACTCCCAGCCGCTTCGGTCTGCCGAACAGCCCCACGGCTACCACCCCTCTCCTGCGGGCCGCGCCTTCACAGACCCTCTTTTGCCAGGCGCACGGCGTGCGTCCACGAAGATGCGAGGAACACGAGACCCATCGCGGCGGCGAGCACGATGCCGACGAGGTCGAACGGCTTGAGCCCGGGCAGCACCTCGCGCAAGAAGAACGGCTGCCAGACGAGGATGGCGGTGTTGACGAGCATGATGATCACGCGCATCTCCGTCGGGCCGATCCTGCCGTACGAGATCTTGAACACGCCTTCCACCGCCGTCCGGATGTACACGTGCACGCTCATGAGCAGATAGCCGATGAGCGCGAATGCGGCGACGTCGAGCCGCAGGTACGGCGACAGGCCGATGCCGATGATGGTGAGGAACTCGGCGACCGCGTCGACCGTGTGGTCGATGTAGAAGCCGAACTTCGGCCGCTCGATCTTGCGGTAGCGCGCGAGCGTCCCGTCGAGCGAGTCTCCGAACCAGTTCACGACGAATCCTGCGTTGACGAACAGGAGCCACCATGGGCTCGCGTTCGTCAGCCAGTAGCCGGCGAAGATCATCGCCGAGGCGGCCACGCCGATGCCGGTGAGCACGTCGGGCGTCACCCACGCGGGCATACGCGCAGCGAGCCACTGCAACGCAGGCCGCTCCAGCGGCCCGAGCAGCATCTGGTGCTCGCGCGTGTGCTTGGCGATGTTCGGCATGCGGGTTCCTTTCGGGTCTACGGCGCCTCGACGTGGGGCCAGACGGCGTGCGGCATCGCCCACTGGCGCGGCCGGGCCGCGATCATGCGTTCGGCCTCTTTCGCGACGCGCTCGGCGTTGGCCACGGGGTCGTCGCCGACCATCGCGATCGGCTCGGAGACCTCCACCCGGTAGCGGCCGTCGTCGTCAAGCGGCGCCGATGCCACCACCACTCGCGCGCCTGAACGCATCGCGAGCCGCACGTGCAGGAGCGGCAGCGGGGCCGGCTCGCCGAAGAAGCGCACCTCGGCCTCCGGTTCAGGGATCGGGCGGTCGAGGCCGGTGACGACCACGCCGCCTTCCTTCAGCCGCCGCGCCGCCTTCGCGAGCGCCGCGACCGACACCGGCGTGACGTCGAAGCCTGCTTCGCGGCGCATCTCGTTCTGCTGCTCGTACGCACCGGTCGGGTCGGGCACGGAGAGCACCTGCGGCCGCCAGCCGGCGTACGCGAGCGCACGGCCTGCCAGGTCGAAGTTGCCGAGGTGGATGCCGGCGACCACGAGCGGGCCGGACGCGCTCACCGCGAGCATCCGCTCGAACCCCTCGTCTCGCTTCACCAGCCGGAAGACGGCATCGGCGCCCGGCGGCAGGTGGAACAGGTCGAACAAGAAGCGGCCGGAGTTGGCGAGCACCTGGTACGCCGCCTGGTCGAGCTCCGCCGCCGACAGCGTGCGCCCCGACACCACCCACTGGTTCGCGCGGATGGCGCGGGTCATCGGCAGCGCGCGGTCCTTGGCGACGCGGCGGGCGACGCGCTGCGCGAGCGCGTACCCTGCGGCGCGCGGCATGGCGCGGCTGGCCGAAAGCGCCATGCCGATCCCCAGCCTGCTGTTTGCGAGCGATTCGAAGTCCATGCACTCTCACCTCGTGAGGTCCGCGCACCCGATACAGTGTAGCAGCGCAGCAGTGCTACCCTTGTGCGGAACTGCGGCATACGAAGGAGGCAGACGCATGCCCCGACCAGAACCCGCCGACGCTCCAGAGGCCACGGCCCCGGCGTCGGCCGCGAGTTCCGTAGAGCCCGTCCGCATCGTCGAGATCCCGCTCGGGGACCCGCGCATCAAGGACTTCGTGGCGTTCCACTGGAAGCACTACCGCGGCGATCCGCACTGGACGCCGCAGCTCGACGCAGACCTGCTCGGCAACAAGGTCCTCGGCGTCACGGGCCTGCTCACGCCGGAGCACCCCTACCACCGCACCGCCGAGGTCACGCACTTCATGGCCTACCGTGGCAGCAAGCCGGTCGGTCGCATCTCTGGAGCGATCAACCACCGCTTCAACGACTACTACTACGGCAAGTACGCGTTCTTCGGCTTCTTCGAGTGCGTGAACGACCAGGCCGTGGCAAACGCGCTGTTCGACGCGGTGCGCGCATGGGCCCAGATGCGCGGAGCCGACACGCTGCGCGGCCCGGGCGAGTACTCGAACGCCACCCACGAACGGCAGGCGTGCTTGATCGACGGGTTCGATACCGACCCCGTGGTGGAGCTCACACACAACCCGCCGTACTACCGCGAGCTCATCGAAGGCTACGGCTTCGAGAAGGCGATGGACTACCACGCGTACATGATCGACCTCACGCAGCCCGTCACCGACCGGCTGCACCGCATCGCCCAGGCCGTGCGCGCCAAGGGCGAGATCTCGACGCGGCCGGTGGACATGTCGAGGTTCGCGGACGAGGTGCGGCTCGTCATCGACATCTACAACCAGGCGTGGGCGAACAACTGGGGCTTCCTGCCGATCACGGACTGGGAGGCCGATATGCTCGCCGAGGCGCTCAAGCCCATCATCGACCCGGGCCTCGTGCGGTTCGCGTACCGCAACGGGGAGCCCGTGGCGGTGCTCGGGGCCTTCCCCGACCCCAACTGGGCGCTGAGGCCCCGGTGGAAGTGGTACGGCGACTCGGACTACGTCCGCATCGCGCGCCTGCTCGTGATGCGCAAGAAGATCCCGCGCGTGCGACTCATGTTCTTCGGCATCGTGCCGGGCAACCGCCGGCTCGGGGCCGACGCGCTGCTGTTCGAGGAGGTGCACGCCTACGCCGTCTCGAAGGGCTACACCCACTGCGACGTCTCGATGCTGCTGGAGCACAACGAGCTCATCCTGCGCGCGAGCGAGTTCATGGGCGGGCACCGGTACAAGACGTGGCGGATCTGGGACTTGAAGCTGTAGGGGGCGGGGTGGACGCGACGCGGCGCGTCAGTCGGTTCTGTTAGGATATGTCTGACGCTCTGGGAGCACTTCCGTCCCCTCCGGGAGGCGACATGGGGGCTGCTTCAGGAAACAACCCAACGGCCGGTTGCGCGCGGGGCGTGAGCCCGGTCGAAGCTCCCGACACTCCAGCACCGGACTCATCGCAATCAGGAAGAGGGGACGCAGAACTCCGCAACCGCATCGACAAGGCTCTTCAGGATCAGGGATTCCTATTGACAGCGGACGGAACGCTGATCCCGCCAGACGTGAAGGATAAGGAGAGCCTCCGAAGACTTCACCGTGCCGCGGTAGAAGCCGGCAGGAGTCGCGCTGAGAAGACGCTCCGCAGACACGAGACACGACTCCTCTCCCGCTTCGCCCGAGGAGCGGACATCGATGTCACCAGAAT
>JAOAFY010000004.1 GCA_026416035.1 Coriobacteriia bacterium
GGTTCGCGCCGCCGTAGAGCATCGGGTCGGAGACCTCGGTGAGCAGCACCGCGATCTGGCCGGTGTTGCGGACGTCGATGGTGTAGGCGAGCGTGTCGCCTGCGTGCGCGACCGTCGGGCTCACCGACTTGTAGACCTCGATGGAGCCGGGGCGCTGCTGGTTGACGAAGTCGGCGCCCTCGATGGCGGTGCCGCTCCCGATCTGGAACGGCCCGAGCTGCGGCCCTTCAGGCCAGACGCGCAGGTACTCGCTTTGCTCGGCCTCCTCGACGGTGTAGGAGCCGGGGATGAGGCCGGCGAACCGGTACGACCCGTCCTCGCCCGTCGTGGCCTGGGCGTAGAGCACGCCGGAGCGGAACAGCTTGATGAGCCAGCCCGAGCCGGGCGCGTCGCCTCGCCCGTCGCCGTCGGTGTCGATGTACTTGTGCCCCGCAATCGAGCCGGGGTCGTGCCGCCAGGAGTTGGTCGCGGGGCCCGTGAGCGTCTCGGGCCCGAGCACGGGCGAGAGCGGCACGGCCTCTGCGCCCGCCTGGGCGTAGAACCGCCACCAGGCGATGGTCGTGCCGTAGGGCAGCACGGCCTGGGCGGTGAAGACGCCGGGTGCGGCTGAAGGCGCGAGCGCAAGCTCGTAGGTCGCCGCGCCCACGGCGTAGCGCACGAAGTAGCCCGCCGCCGCCGGCATCTCGCCCGACAGCGCGAGCGAGAACGTCTTGGTGACGCCCGTGCGTCGATCTCCGACCAGGATCGGCCGAGACTGCGTGCACTCCGAACCCTCAGGGCCGGTGACGGAGCCGGACGACGAGACGCAAATCACGCCGGAAAGGTCGGTCGTGAGCTCCCAACCCGCCGGGACAGCCTCAGACAGGCGGTAGTCTCCAGGCGGGAGAGCATCGAAGCCAAACGTGCCGTCGGCCGCCGACGTGGCCGTCAAAGAGAACGGGTGTGTGCTGTCGAGGTAGGAGAGAGTGAACACGAATCCTGCGAGAGGACCTTCTCCCGTTTCGCGCTGACCGTTCCCGTTCTTGTCCTCGAACTTCAAGCCATACACGCGCCCCGTCGGTGCGGCCTCTCGGCCCACCGGCATGGAGACGGTCTTCTCGCCGATGGTGCTGCCGTTCCACTCGTAAAGTCTCGCCTGCGCGCTGGAGCCTGTGTAGCCTGACGCGCCCTTGATGCCTGCCTTCGCCATCCACTCCCAGGTCACCGCCAGGTGCCCTTCGAAGTACACGTAGCCGACCTTGCCCTTCGGGATCACGAACGACGGCGCTTCAGGCAGACGAGTCATCAGGTAGGCATCGCCCTCGATCTTCTTGTCATGATCCGTCGGCGAGAACGTGCCGGACGGGCCATCCTGGACCTCCCATCGCCAGCCGCGTGTCTCATCGCACGCGATGGCGTTCTTCTGGCTCCAGTAGTGGTCCATCTTGAACGCCATCGACGGCACCGCTATCGGGCCGTTCGTCTTGTTCGTGATGGTGAGCCGGTATGGGACCCACTCCCCCTCGACGTAGCCCTTGACGTCGCCCGTCGTCCACTTGGCCTGCGGAGACCGCGTCCAGCCTTCGAAGGTCACGCTTCCGGCGTCGGCGTACACGGTCGCAGACATCGCTTCAGGCGCGGGTGCCGCTGCCGAAGCACGCTTTGGGAGGACGGGCGCGGGCGCCGTCGGCGCATCGGGCTTCGCTGCGACATCCGGTTCGACGGGAGCGGACGCCTCCGCTTCAGGAGCAGCCGGAGCCGCAGCGAAACCCTGAGCCTCTTCATCGACAGGCTGAGCAGGCGGCCCGGTCGACTCTGAGGACGACGGTTCGGCCGCCACATCCTCGGCATACACGGCGATCGCCGGGCTGATCATGGCGATCGCGAGCAGGATGGCAAGCATCGCCGCGAATGCTCTCCCGGCACCGCCGCCATCGGTCTTCCAGTGCATCATGAGGACCACCCCTTCCTCTGCTGCTGCGGTGACAGCAGCGATACACGCGCAGAAAGCAGAGACCGGCCCCTGACAGGGCCGGTCTCACCATTGACTCGCGCGCGCCGCATGGTGACCGGGTGGCCGGCGCGCGCTCAGACGTCTCCCTTACAACCCCGCTCTGCACATGTCAACAAACAGACACTGCAGGAGTTGTGTTCCCCGTCACAATGCGCGCCAAACGCATATCCTTCAACTCGCACGATGACGCCGCTCGTCGCGCTTCAGAGCGTGCTCGAGCACATCGCTCATCCGCTCGACGGGCACGATCTCCATCTCGCTGCGCGCATGCTCAGGGACGAGCTCGAGGTCGCGCAGGTTCTCCTTAGGGACGAGGACCGTCTTGATGCCTGCTCGATGGGCGGCAAGCAGCTTCTCTTTGAGACCTCCGATCGGCAGGACACGGCCGCGCAAGGTGATCTCGCCCGTCATCGCGACGTCACGACGAGTTGGGCGTCCGGTGAGCGCAGAGACCAGCGCCGTGGCCATCGTGATGCCTGCCGACGGCCCGTCCTTCGGAATCGCCGCAGCGGGCACGTGGATGTGGATGTCGAGCTTCTCGTTGAACTCCGGGTCGACCCCGAGCGTGCCGGCCTTGCTCCTGATGTAGCTCACGGCAGCCTGTGCCGACTCGCGCATGACTTCGCCCAGCTGGCCCGTCAAGATGAGCTTGCCGCTCCCCTTCATGGTGGTGGCCTCGACGAAGATGACGTCGCCGCCGACCTCCGTCCACACGAGGCCCGTGGCCACGCCCACCTCGTCGCGCTTCTCCGCGAGGCCGAACGAGAACTTCGGCGGACCGAGGAACCCGTGCACGTTCCTCGCAGTCACCGACGTCTTCTCGCTGCGCCCCTCCACGACTTTGCGGGCGACCTGACGGCAAATCGTGGCGATGGACCGCTCGAGGTTCCGGACGCCCGCTTCTCGCGTATAGCGGCGGACGATCTCGCGCACCGCGGAGTCGGAGATCGTGATGAGCGCCCGGTCGAGTCCGTGCTCCTTCACCTGCTTCGGGACGAGGTAGCGCTTTGCGATCTGCAGCTTCTCCTCCTCGGTGTAGCCGGGGAAGTGAATGACTTCCATACGGTCGCGGAGCGCGGGCGGGATGGTGTCGAGCAGGTTCGCAGTGGTGATGAACATGACGTCGGACAGGTCGAAGGGCGCCTCGAGGTAGTGGTCTTGGAACGCGTTGTTCTGCTCGGGATCCAGTACCTCCAGCAGAGCAGCGGTCGGGTCCCCCCGGAAGTCCACGCCGACCTTGTCTATCTCGTCCATCATGAAGACCGGGTTGCGTGTGCCGACCTGGCTGATCGATTGGATGATGCGGCCTGGCAGCGCACCCACGTAGGTCCGACGGTGGCCGCGGATCTCCGCCTCGTCGCGCACGCCTCCGAGAGACATCCGCACGAACTTCCTGTTCAAGGCGCGCGCGATGGACTTGCCGATGGAGGTCTTGCCGACCCCCGGAGGACCCACGAAACACAGGATGGGGCCACGCATGTGATCGGTGAGCTTGTGGACGGCGAGGTACTCGAGCACGCGCTCCTTGACCTTCTCGAGCCCGTAGTGGTCCTCGTCTAGGATCCTTTGGGCTTCGACCAGGTCGAGCTTCTCCTCGTCGACGACCTGCCACGGGAGCCCGACGAGCCAGTCGAGGTAGGTGCGGATGACGGCAGTCTCGGCAGCCGCCTGCGGCATCTTCTCAAGCCGACCGAGCTCCTTGAGCGCCTTCTCCTTCACGGCTTCCGGCATCCCCGCCGCCTCGATCTTCTGCTTGTACTCCTCGATCTCGGCCTGCATCTCGTCGTACTGGCCCAGCTCCTGCTGGATGGCCTTGAGCTGCTCGCGCAGGAAGTACTCCCGTTGCGTCTTGGTCATCGACTCCTTGACGCGGCTTTGGATACGAGAACCGAGTTCGAGGATCTCCAACTCCTTGCGGAGGAACTCCGCTGCAATCGTCAGGCGCTCTTTTGGGTCGATCGCCTCGAGGATCTGCTGCTTCTCTTCCGTCTTGAGGCTCAGGTGGAAGGCGATGAAGTCGGCGAGGCGGCCCGGCTCCTCGATGGAGCCAGCGGCCATCAGGACTTCTTGGGGGATCGGCTTGCCGAGCTGCGCGGCCCTCTCGAAGTCGGTGACGAGGTTGCGCATCAGCGCCTGCGTCTCGAGATCGGCCTCCCCCGCTTCGATGATGGGCTCGACGCGCACCATCATGAACGGATCGACGCTCAGGTACTCGACGATCCTCACGCGCTGCAGACCCTCGACGAGGGCCTTCGCGGTCCCGTCAGGAAGCTTGAGCTCCTGCAGCACGTTCACGACGCACCCGACGTCGTGGATGTCCTCCGGCTCCGGCTCCTGAGTCTCCGCCGCACGCTGCGTGGCGAGAGCCACCAGGTGGTTCGCGCGCATCGCCTGTTCGAGAGCATTGATCGACCGCTCACGACCCACGAACAGCGGCACGACCAGATTCGGGAAGAGCACCAGGTCGCGCAGCGGGATGAGCGGAAGCGTCTCAGGTATGGTGCGCTGGTCGTCCTTCTCCGACATGCCGCACGTCCTTTCGTCAGCCCTTTCGCGTCGTGAGATAATCCTTTCCCAGAACTTCTGCGTCAAACGCTCGGCGCCTGCACTGACGGGGTCTGGATGTCCGCGCTCCGCACGAAACCCTCCATACGGCTTGGACGGGCACTGTCGGTCGTCGCCGCCTTTGCGGCCGTCGTCTTCTCGCTGCCGTGCCAGTCCCCGTCATTGGCGGCCCCTGCAGAGCAGAAGGTGACGCTCTCGGTACGGCACGCACGGCCGGCGTATACGGCGGATTCGACCTTCACGGTCGACGTCGTCGCGGATCTCGCCGCACCCGCAGGATACTTCGAGGCGCGCATCAGGATCACGTCGCCATCCGGTAGGCTGCTGTATCAGAAGACAGAGGTGCGTCACCGCGTCCCCGCCGGTCGGACGAGCATCTCGTTCTCTCGCTCGCTCGCAGACCTTGGCGTCCGCCAAGGACGCTACCCAGTCGAGGTCCGCGTGCTCGCCTCCGGCGCAGCACCCACCGTCGCGAAGTCGCGCCTGCTCGTCTTGGGCGATGCGGCGCGAACGCGCGTGCCCGTCGTCCTGGCCGTGCACGTCACTTCGCCGCCCTCGACGGACCCAGACGGCCGGTTCGCCATCGACCCAGCGCTGTACCCACGTCCGCGCTCCGACGTCGAGCGCCTTCTCGACACGGCTGCACGGCACCCCGCAGCTCCAATCGCGCTCGCCGTGGCGCCAGTCTTGGTTGAGGAGTGGCTGCGCGCCGCCGACGGGTACGACGTGCTGGATCCCGGCGGAGTGCGCGCAGTCCCGCCCGAGGACCCCACCGCTATCGGCGCCGACGCCCTCGTGCGCGGGCTTCGGGAGGCGGTAGGCGCTCGGCGCATCGAGGTGCTCGACGTGCCGTACGCAGAGCCCGACCTCCGTCAGCTTGCGAGCATCGGAGCGATCGAGGACCTCCGCGAGCACTGGTCGTTGACAGACGCGGTCTTGGCACGGGCCATCGGCTCCTCGCCTGCCAGCGGGACGGCCCTGCTCGGAGAAGCGCCTCCGGATGAGGCCCTCGCCGAAACGCGTAGGCGCGGCTGCCGGTTCGTCCTCGTTTCGCCCGGCAGACTGCTCACCGAAGACACCACGGCGTCGCCGGGCGCGTACCGGGTAGGCCACGGACTCGTCGCACTGGCGCCGTCTGCGGCTCTCGCCGATGCGGCGCACGCGGATGACCCCGATTCCTTCTACGACGTGCTGTTCGATCGGGCGGTATCAGACGAGCCGACCACACCGCTCGTGGCGCTGTTCGAGCTCGGGGCCGGTGCGACGCACACCGCGGCAGACGTCGAGCGCGCCGCAACGTGGATCGAAGCGGCTCCGTGGGTGATACGCACCAGCGCCGCCGACGCCGCCTCGACCTCTCCGAACCGAGGCGCTCGATCGTCGTCGGCGACGGCCGACAGAGCCGCACCCCAGGGGTTCTGGGACGACGTCTGGCGCGCCCGGACGCACTCCCGCGCCCTGTCTGCCGCGCTGGGTCACGACGACCCGGCAGCGACTGCGGTCCGCAGGGACTCGTTGATCGCCGAAAGCGCTCTGTGGGCCGGCCCTGACCGCGCCTACGCCTTCGCGGAGCGTGCGCTGGCCTACGCACGTGCCGCGACTGAGTCTGCGCGACGCTACCTGGACGCGATCGCGATCGACGCGAAAGACGTGACGCTGCCGGACGTCTCTGGCGACGTCCCGATATCCATCGTGAACCGCTCGGACAAGCCCTTGCGCCTCGGCATCCAAGTCCACGCAGCACGTGGATCTGTTCGGCAAGTCCCGAGCCAGGTCGTGGCGCAACCCGGAGAGAACGTCGTCACCGTGAATGTGGACGTCCGAGGGGAGCTGCGCGACACCGTGAAGGTCTCCCTGACGGCAGGCGACCTTCAGGTCGCGTCCACGCAGATCGGCGTCCGGGCATCCTACCTGGATCGCGTGGTCGCTGTCGGCGGCGTCGTGCTGTTCTTGTCGGCGTTGCTCGCATACATCCGCCGACGCGCCAAACGTGCGGATGCTGGTACCATTGCCTCTGGTGCACCCTGACGGGTGGAGGATCCGGCGAACGGATGGTGATGCGGGTGCGCACCGTCGTGCTCGATACCAATGTGCTTTTGAGCGATCCGGAGACGCTTCTTGCGTTTCCAGACGCCGAGGTGATCGTCCCTGACGTCGTGCTCGTCGAAATCGACCGGCTCAAGACGCAGCGAGTCGACCCTGACCTGCGCTTCAAGGGTCGGGAAGTCAGCAGGATGCTGTTCGAGCTCTCCGAGGGCGGGAGCCTCACCGACGGCGTGGACATGCCTGAAGGGGGACGAATCCGAGTGGTGGGGCTGGATCCCGAAGCCCAGATGCCTGAGGGACTCAGCACGAAGAACGCTGATGACCGCATCCTCGCCGTGGCCCTCCAGCTATGTTCCTCTGGCTGCGAGGACCTGACGCTGGTGACCAACGACCTGAACATGCTTATCAAGGCCCAAACCCTGGGCGTGAAGGTCGAGCGGCGCCCCGACGTAGAAGCCGGCTTCGCCCGCAAGTACATCATCCGGCCGTTCCAACGCTACCGGGTGCCTATCACGATACTCGCGGTCGCTTTGGGCGTGTTCGCAGGAGTGCTGGTCCTGGCGTTCTACACGACGAGCCTCACTGGACGCGGCCAGACGGCCGGGGTGCCGTCCGAGTTCCGCGATCTGCTCAGCGCCGAGCAGCGTGCGCTGCTCGATGGCCTTATGCGGCTGCAGTCCGTCCCGAACGACGCAGATGCGATGAAGTCGGTCGCGGACGCCTACTACAACCTGCGCGACCAGACCGGGAACGTGCAGTTCGCCCAGAAGGCGATCGCCTACTACGAACGGTACCTCAAGATCCGCCCGGACGACGTCGACGTCAGGACCGACATGGCGGCGATGCTGTTCTACGCCGGTTCGACCGACCGGGCGATCCAGGAGGCCACGAGGGTGCTCGAGGCCAAGCCCGACCACATCCAGGCGAACTTCAACCTGGGTATCTTCTACTGGCGCGGCCGGTCGGACTACAAAGCGGGCGCGCTGCAGTTCAAGAAGGTCATCGACCTCACCTCCGCGAGCAGCGATGCGCACGCAACACTCATCAAGCAGCAAGCACAGGCCAACCTGCAAAGCATCGTGAAGGAAGCGGAGGCCGCTGGCCAGCCGCTCGACCTGAAGTCACTCGGCATCGATACCACGACTGGAGGAACCGTGCAGTGACGGCCACAGAGACGAACGACATCGCCATCGTCGGCGGCGGACCGGCCGGGCTCACCGCTGCTCTGTACGCAGCGCGTGCACGCACCCGCACGGTCGTGTTCGAGAGCGGATTGCCAGGCGGGCAGATAGTCACGACCGAACGTGTCGAGAACTACCCAGGCTTCCCCGAAGGCATCTCGGGACCAGAGATCGGCGAGCTGATGCGCCAGCAGGCGGAGCGTTTCGGCGCGGAGTTCCGGACTTTCACGCCGATCGAGCGGATCGAGCCGTACGACCTGGACTTCGTGCTCACAACAGGCGACGGCGACAAAGTCCTCGCCCACGCCGTCATCCTCGCGACCGGCGCCGTTCCCAAGCGGCTCGGCGTGCCTGGCGAAGACGAGTACACCGGGCGCGGCGTGTCGTGGTGCGCCACCTGCGACGGAGCCTTCTTCCGCGACAAGGTCGTAGCGGTCATCGGCGGAGGTGATGCGGCGGTCGAGGAGGCGCTGTTCCTCACCAAGTTCGCCTCGAAGGTCTACCTCGTGCATCGACGTGACGAGCTTAGAGCTACCAGGTGCATCCAAGAGCAGTGCTTCGCCAACGAGAAGATCGAGGTGCGCTGGAGCCGGGTCGTCACGGAAATCATCGGGGAGGGCGGGAAGGTCGCCGCGATCCGTCTCGCATCCACCAAGGGCGAGCCGGAAGAGGTGCTGCGGGTGGACGGGGTATTCGAGTTCGTCGGTGTCGAGCCGCAAAGCGAGCTCGTGAAAGACCTCTGCGACCTCGACGAGCGCGGCTACGTGAAGGTAGACCACAACGGGCTCACATCGTATCCTGGCCTGTACGCGGCCGGAGACGTGACCGACTCGGAGCTCAAGCAGGTGATCACTGCCGCCGCCAAAGGCGCGTCCGCGGCATTCGAGGCCGTCAAATGGATCGACGAGCGGCTGTGCCGGGTCTCGTAGGGAGAGGAGAAGCGCGATGAGCGACCTGATCAAGCAGGTGACCGACGACAGCTTCGAGTCCGACGTGGTCGCGAGCACGATCCCCGTCGTTTTGGACTTCTGGGCTCCCTGGTGCGGACCGTGCCGTATGATGGAGCCGGTTCTCGAAGAGCTTGCATCCGAAGCCGAAGGCAAGATCCGGGTCGCCAAGCTCAACGTGGACGACAATCCCAAGACGGCCCAGCGGTTCGACATCCTCTCGATCCCTACGCTGCTCGTCTTCAAGGACGGCTCGGTCGTCAAGAAGCTCGTCGGCGCCATGCCCAAGAAACGCCTGGTCGACGAGCTCGCAGCGTGGCTCTAGACGAGGAGGCGTGGTGCGCGTCCTCGTCGTCGACGGCATGGGCGGGCGTATCGGCCAGGAGGTCGTCGTCCGCTTAAGGCAGGTCTTCGGGGAGCGCATCGAGGTGCTCGCCGTGGGCACCAACTCCACCGCGACCACGGCGATGCTCAAAGCTGGCGCGAACCGCGGCGCGACGGGCGAGAACGCGATGCGCGTGACCGTACGCGAAGCCGACGTGGTGATCGGTCCGCTCTCGCTCGTCGTGCCCGACTCCATGATGGGCGAGGTTACGCCAGGCATGGCTCAGGCGCTCGCGTCGTCGAGCGCGCGCAAGGTGATGCTCCCCCTGACGAATCCCAGGATCGACCTGGTCGGGGTCACGAAGACCCCTCTTCCTCATCTGCTGGACGAGGCGGTGTCGATCGTCTCGTCGATGCTCGGGAAGGAGGTCGGCGATGTGTGAAGCGCGCGTGGTCATCAAAGATGCGTCCGGCAACGAGCTGGACACCGTCGAGGACGTGACGACCATCGTCCCCGACGAAGGCGGGCTGAAGCTCTTCGATCTGTACGGCGGTCACCGGACGGTGTCCGCGACGTTCGCGGAAGTGCGGCTGCTCGACCACACCGTCGTCCTGACGGCGACAGAGTGAGGGTGCTGCCAGCGCTGGCGAAAGGAGGGTCGCATGTGTGAAGGAGGCATCAACACCGGCCAAGTCAAGATGGCCGTCGCCATGGTCGACGACTCGCTTGCACTCGCTCAGAAGTGGCTTGAGCAGCTGCACCGCCTCGCCGATCAGGGCAGGCGCAGCGCCTCGAGCGCTGAGTTCGCCCAGGTGTCCGTCGCCCTTGGCGAGGCGCGGCAGAAGCTCGAAGACGCGGTGGCGAAGCTCGCCGTCGCAGACGACGGCGTCACGGTAGAGCGCCTCTAGGCGCTCGTCTGCTATCGGCCCCCAGGGAGGGAGCCTTGCGAGCCCTGAAGGGTCGCACGACGACTGGCTTGACGACGAAGGAGTGGTCATCGTGCACATCCCGGATGGCATGCTCGACACCAAGACGTGGGTGACCGCCTGGCTCGGTTCGGCGGGGGTCCTCGCATATGCGGTCAAGCGCGTGCGTGACGTCCTCAGCGATTCGAAGGTGGTCCTGATGTCGGTGCTCGCAGCGCTCATCTTCGCGCTGCAGATGCTCAACTTCCCCGTGGCCGGCGGCACCTCTGGGCACTTCGCAGGCGGTGCCGCCGCCGCTATCCTGCTCGGCCCCTGGCAGGCGTTGCTCGTGATGGCAGGCGTGCTCGGCGTCCAGGCGCTGTTCTTCGCCGACGGCGGCATCACCGCGTACGGCGCCAACGTCTTGAACATGGGCGTCGTGGCAGTCTTCACCGGATGGGCTATCTACCGCGCTGTCGCTGGCCGCAACCCCTCTGCGCCGCGCAGGAGCGCCGCCGCCTTCGTGGCTGCGTGGGCCGGATGCCTTCTGGCAGCGATCGCCGCAGCGGTTGAGCTGTGGATGTCCGGCCGCGCTCCCCTCGTCCCCGTGGTTGGAGCGATGGGGTTCTGGCACGCGCTGATCGGGATCGGAGAAGGGCTCATCACCGCCGGGCTCGTCACCTACCTTGCCAAGACGCGTCCAGACCTGCTCGATGCCGATGCCTCTGCCAGCGTCGGCTCCGTGCGACCTGTCGCGGTGGCGCTCGGCGTCGCAGCGCTTCTCGCCGCAGGGCTCTCGTTCCTCGCGTCAGCACACCCTGACGGCCTGGAGTACGTCTACTTCGAGCAAGGGATAGGCAAGGCGTTCCACGAGCTTGCGTTGCTGAGGAGCCCCATGCCGGACTACGTGATGCCCGGCGTGCCCGACGAGACGATCGCCGGCGTCCTCGCAGGCATCGTCGGCGTCGTCATCACCGGCGCTTTGCTGTACTCGACGGTGCGCGCGGCCGCGCGGCGTCGCGCGGCCTAGATCGCCCGCGAACGGAGCGGCGGATGCACGGCACGGACGGACTCCACGATCACGAGCACCAGCATGCGGACGGAACGGTCCACGCCCACGAGCATCACCACGGGCGCGGATACGATCCGGCGTACCAGGTGCACGAGCATGCGCACGCAGATGCGTTCGAGACGCTCGCGCACATCTCGTCGCCCCTGTCCCGCATCGACGCGAGGGCGAAGCTCGCCGCGGCGCTCCTCGTGGTGCTCGCCATCGTGCTGTCTCCGCCGCTCCGGCCCGCAGAGGCCGCATTCACCGTGGCGTGCCTCGGCGCGTGTGTGGCGTTGGGACGCCTGCCTCTGCGGCGGCTCCTAGCTCGTTCGGCAGCAGTCCTGCCGTTCGCGGCGCCGATAGCGCTCGTCGCGCCGCTCCAGGCATCGGGCGGCTCGCTGAACACGGGTGGGTTGTTCGGCAGTGCCGCTGCTTCCGGCTGGATCGCGGCCTACGCGATCGTCTCGAAGGCGTGGCTGTCCGCGGCGACGATGACGCTGGTCGTCGCAACGACCGAGGTGCCCGAGCTGCTTGCGGGTCTGCGCGCTCTCGGCGTCCCTCGTGTGATGACGACGCTGCTCTCCTTCATCGCACGCTACGCGACTACGCTCGGAGGCCAAATCCGTGCGACGCGCATCGCGATCGCGAGCCGGGCGCCACGTCTGGGGAGAGCACGCCTGGCTCTCTTGTACGGCCACCTGGCTGGGGCGATGGTGGTGCGCGCGCTCGACAGAGGAGAGCGCGTGCACGCGGCGATGCTCAGCCGCGGTTTCGACGGCTCGCTGCCCGTCAGGCGTCCTTCGCGGTTCGGCGCGCCCGAAGCGCTGCTCGTGCTGTGCGCCGTCCTGATGGCCGCTGCCATCTGTCTGTACTGAAAGGGAGCGATGGAGACCCATCCCATACTCGAATTCACGGGCGTGAGCTACGCCTACCCTGACGGGACGCAGGCGCTTCGCGAGGTCGACCTCGCCATCCGAGCCGGAGAGCGGGTCGCCCTGCTCGGCCCCAACGGTGCGGGCAAGTCAACGCTCATGCTGCACGCCAACGGCGTCTTGAGGGCGAGCACGGGAACCGTCGCGGTGGCCGGAGTGCCCGTGACCGACGCCACGGTGTGCGACGCTCGACGGCGCGTGGGTCTCGTGTTCCAGGACCCGGACGATCAGCTCTTCATGACGAGCGTGTTCGAGGACGTGGCATTCGGACCGCTGATGGCCGGGCTGGACGCGCACGAGGTCGAGCATCGCGTGCACGAGGCGCTGCACGCCGTGGGACTCGCCGACCTCGCAAGCAAGAGCAGCCACCGTTTGAGCTTCGGCCAGAAGAAGCGTGTGGCGCTGGCGACGGTGCTCTCCATGCGCCCGGACGTGCTCGTACTGGACGAGCCGACCTCCAACCTCGATCCCCGCTCTCGGCGCCAGATGCTCGACCTGCTCACATCGCTGGATGCGACCCTGCTCGTCGCGACGCACGACATGGACCTGGCCTGGGACCTTGCGGACCGAGCCGTCATCATCGACGACGGGAGAGTAGCCGCCGACGGTCCTGCGCGCGAGGTGCTCACCGACCGAGCGCTGCTCGAAGGGCACGGGCTCGAAGTGCCGCACGCGGCACGGTGCAGCTCCTGATACAATCCTGGCGATGAGACGACCTCGGCCTCCCAAGAAGCACAAGACGGTGTTCGCTCCGGTGAACGGCGCTGCTCCGGAGTACTTCGAGTGCCCCGCGTGCGGCTTCTTGTCCGGAGACCCCGCATTCCTCTCGCCCGAGATGCCGTGCCCGCTGTGCGGCGCCGTCGGCGGCGAGCGTCGCCGCTGGCCGGCCGACCGGATCCGTCGCCTCGATGCACGGATCCGCCGGTACCAGGCCGACGGGGAGTCCGAAGTCGTCGTGATCCTCGCGATGACGCTGCTCGAGACCATCCTCGAGGACCTGCTCGACCGCATGCTCGCAGCCCATGGCGCCGATCTGAAAGTGCGCCGCATGGTGATGGACACGCAGCGCGCCATCGGCATACGGCTGGGCAAGCTCTTCCCGGCACTGGCCGGCGAGGAGTTCGAAGATGCCGCATCGGAGCTCGGTTACGCCGACTTCCCTAAGAGGTGGCGCCGGCTGCGAGAGGCGCGCAACGCGTTCATCCACGACTCCCCGTTCACTGGCCCGCAGGAGCATCTCGACCCGCGGGCGGCCGACGAGGCGATGGCGTTGCTCGACCAGGCCTACCGCCTGTTCGTCTTGATGAACAACCGTTTCGTGGCCGACGGCGACCATGACGGGTGATGGATCGCGCCACGCCCGGCTCATCCACCTGACCGGCATCGTACAAGGCGTCGGGTTCCGTCCGTTCGTCTACAACCTGGCCCGACGGCTCGGCGTCAACGGATGGGTGCGCAACTCCTCCGACGGAGTGTGGATCCATGCCGAGGCAGACGAAGCGGCGCTCGACCGGTTCGAGAACGCGCTCGTGGCCGAAGCGCCGGCCATGGCCCGCATCGCCGGACTCGCGTCGCACGCCGTGACGCCCGAGCACATCGAAGGCTTCGTGATTGTGCCGTCCCACGTCGATGCGCGGGCCCGTACCCTGGTCTCGCCCGACATCGCGACGTGCCCCGCGTGCCTGGCGGAGATGTCCGATCCTGCGGACCGCCGTTACCGCTACCCGTTCATCAACTGCACGAACTGCGGGCCGAGGTTCACGGTGATCGCCGACATCCCGTACGACCGTCCGCTCACCTCGATGGCCGTATTCGAGATGTGCCCCGAGTGTGCCGCGGAATACGCCGATCCCGCCGACCGCCGCTTCCACGCACAGCCCGATGCCTGCTTCGTCTGCGGCCCTCGGCTCTACCTGAACCCGGGTGCCGGCGGGCCAGCTATCGATCCGGACTGGCTGTGGTCGCCGGCGGTCGAGACCGATCCCCGACCCCACCGCGATCTCCACGCAGAGCGCACTCGTTCGGACGCGCTGCTGGCCCATGCGGCGTCCCTGCTGCGCTCCGGCGCCATCCTGGCCGTCAAGGGGCTGGGGGGCTTCCAGTTGGCGTGCGACGCCACGAACGAGGCTGCGGTGGCTCGGCTGCGCGAGCGCAAGCGCAGGTACGGCAAGCCGCTCGCGGTGATGGTCCGCTCGCTTGCGGATGCACGCGCGTGGTGCGAGGTCTCCGACGCAGAGGCGTCGCTCCTCTCATCGCCCGCCGCTCCGATCGTGCTGCTCCGCGAGCGTCACGATCCGGATCGGTCCATCCCCCCGCCGGCTCCATCCATCGCCCCGCGGCTGCGGGAGATCGGCCTGATGCTTCCGTACACACCGCTGCACCGCCTCCTGCTTGACGAGGCCGGCGTCCCGCTCGTGATGACTTCCGGCAACGTGAGCGAGGAGCCCATCTGCACCGACAACGCCGAGGCACTGCAACGCCTCGCCGGCATCGCCGATGCGTTCCTGATGCACGACCGCGACATCCTCGCTCGATACGACGATTCGGTGGCACGCGTGGGGCCTCGCGGCACGGAGCTCATACGGCGCGCCCGCGGGTACGCCCCGTTCCCGCTCGCAGCGCCGGGCCATTCGGCAGTCGACATCCTCGCCTGCGGACCCGAGCAGAAGAACACAGTGACGCTGCTCTCGGGCGATCACGCGTTCGTTACGCAGCACGTCGGCGACATGGAGAACGCCGAGACCCTGTCGGCCTTCGAGCGCGTGATTGCCGACTACGAGCGCCTGTTCCGCGTGACGCCAACCGTCGTCGCCCACGACCTGCATCCGGAGTACCTGCCCACGAAGCACGCGCGTTCGCTTGGTCTGCCTGCAGTGGGCGTGCAGCACCACCACGCGCACGTCGCGAGCGTCCTGGGCGAGCACGGCGAGGAAGGTCCGGTGATCGGGCTCGCCTTCGACGGGACCGGGTACGGCACGGACGGCGCCATCTGGGGTGGCGAGGTGCTCATCGCGGATCTGGGCCGGTTCGAACGGTTCGCACACCTCGAGTACGTCCCGCTCCCCGGCGGCGAGGCCGCCATTCGACGCCCAGCTCGCATGGCCCTCGGCGTGCTCGCCGCGTTCGGGCTCGTCGAGCACCCTGGTGCCGTCTGGCTGCGCAAACGCCTGCGCCCTCACGAGGAAGACACCGTGCTGCGCATGGTCGAGCGGGGAATCAACACCCCGCTCACGTCGTCCGCAGGACGTCTGTTCGACGCGGTCGCCGCACTCGCTGGCGTGCGGGACGACGCGCTGTACGAAGGACAAGCTGCGATCGAGCTCGAAGCCGTCGCAGATGAGCGAGATACGGGTGCGTACCCGGCGGGATGGTCGGCCGGCGTGATGCGGACCGAGCCGCTCGTGCGCGCCGTGCTCGACGACCTCGCTGACGGCGCTGGCTCGTCGCTCGTCTCGATGCGCTTCCATCGGGGATTGGCGCTGGCTATAGTTGACGCGTGCGAGCGAGCACGAGCGCTCACCGGCCTCGGGACGGTCGCCGTGTCGGGCGGCGTGTTCATGAACCGGATCCTCGCCCGTCTGGTGCTCCACGAGCTGGACGCACGGGGATTCCGCGTGCTCACGCACATCGCCCTGCCCGTCAACGACGGCGGGGTCTCGTTCGGTCAGGCAGTCGTCGCCTGGGCGCAGCTCCGGGCTATCGAAGGAGGAGGACCGCATGTGCCTCGGGATACCGGCCAGAATCGTCGGTGAGCCGAACGAGAACGGCATGGCCCAGGTCGAGATCCTGGGCGTGACCCGCTGGGTCAGCACGCACATGGTGCCTGATGCGAAGGTCGGGGACCACGTGCTCGTGCACGCGGGGTTCGCCCTCGAGGTCATCTCCGAGCAGTTCGCCCTCGAGACCCTCGAGTTGCTGCGCGAGGCCGGCATCGTCGAAGACGAGGCCTCCGCGCTCGAAGCGGAGCCGACACCGTGAGCGCGGACCTCTCAGCAGCGTTCCGCGACCCGGCGCTCGCCGACGGCGTCGTCCGGCGCATACACGCAGCAGCTACGCGACCGATGAAGATCATGGAGGTGTGCGGCACGCACACCATGTCCATAGCCAAGAACGGCATACGCGGCCTGATGCCACAAGCCATAACGCTGCTGTCCGGCCCAGGCTGTCCAGTGTGCGTCACGGGCAACGCGGACATCGACCTCGCCATAGAGATCGCCCGGCAGCCGGGTGTGGTGCTGGCGACCTTCGGCGACATGATGAAGGTGCCCGGCTCGTACTCGTCGCTTGCCCGCGAGAAGGCCGATGGGCGCGACGTCCGCGTGGTCTATTCGCCCCTCGACGCGCTGAGCATCGCCGAACGGGAGCCCGACCGTGAGGTCGTGTTCCTCGGCGTGGGCTTCGAGACCACGGCGCCGACCATCGCCATCACCGTCCAGGAAGCCGCGCGCCGCGGCCTCGGCAACTTCTCAGTGCTTTCGCTTCACAAGACCGTGCCGATCGCCCTTGAAGCGCTCGTGAACGACCCCTCGGTCGAGATCGACGGGTTCATCCTTCCGGGACACGTATCGGTGGTGATCGGGACCAGACCGTACGAACCGCTCGCCTCACGATACGGCGTGCCCGGCGTGATCACCGGCTTCGAGCCGCTCGACATCTTGCAGGGCATCCTCATGCTCGCGGAGCAGCTTCGCGACGGTCGCGCCGCAATCGAGGTCGCGTACACGCGCGCGGTCTCGCCCGAGGGCAATCCCCACGCGATTGCGGCAATCGCCGACGTCTTCGAGCCAGCCGACGCGGAGTGGCGTGGCATCGGAGTCATCCCCGGCACCGGGCTTTCCATCCGTACTCGCTACGCCGCATTCGACGCAGCGAAGAGGTTCCCGGTGCAACCGCCGGAGCCCCGGCAGCCTAAGGGCTGCCAGTGCGGGGACGTGCTGCGAGGTGCCGTGCTGCCGTACGACTGCAAACTGTTCGGCACGGGCTGCACGCCGGAACACCCCATTGGACCGTGCATGGTCTCCTCGGAGGGTTCCTGCGCGGCGTACTACCGGTACACGGACCACGGCCGAGGCTGAGGACGGCCCCGAGAAAGGACGCCACATGCAGCAGGACCGCATTCTGCTCGCCCACGGCAGCGGCGGCACGATGATGCGAGACCTGATCGAAGAGGTCTTCGTCGCAGACTTCGGCGATGCGGCACTCGAGCGCCTGGACGATGCAGCGGTGGTCGAGGCGCCGGCGAAACGGCTGGCCTTCTCGACCGACACCTACGTCGTCACGCCGCTCGAGTTCCCCGGTGGCGACATCGGACGGCTGGCCGTGTGCGGCACCGTGAACGACGTCGCGACGGCAGGTGCAGTCCCCCTGTACCTCTCCGTGGGATTCGTGCTCGAGGAGGGTCTTCCGCTCGACCTTCTCAGGCGCATCCTCGCGTCCATGCGCGACGCGGCGGCCGAAGCGGGGGTGAGGATCGTAACCGGAGACACGAAGGTCGTCGAGAGAGGGCACGGCGACGGCATGTACGTCAACACAGCAGGCGTCGGGGTCGTGCGCGACGGGGTCGACCTGTCGGGCTCGTACTGCCGGCCCGGAGACGTCGTGCTCCTGTCTGGCACCATCGGCGACCACGGCATCGCCGTCGTGTCCGTCCGAGAAGGCCTCGCGTTCTCGACGGAGGTGATCTCGGACGCCGCTCCGCTCGGTGCGCTCGTGCACGCGGTGCTCGATGCCGCGCCCGCCACCCGCTGCTTCCGCGACCCGACCCGTGGCGGGCTCGCATCGACCTTGAACGAGCTTGCCCGCGCATCCGGCGTCGGCATCGTCGTCGACGAGGCGAAGGTGCCCGTGCGAGAGCAGGTGCGCGGCGCGTGCGAGATGCTCGGCTACGACGTGTACCAGGTCGCGAACGAAGGCAAGATGGTCGCCGTCGTGCCGCCCGAGCAAGCGGAGGCAGCGCTTGAGGCCATGCGCCAGGCACCGTACGGCGCCGACGCCGCCGCGATCGGGACGGTCACGGAGGGTCCTGCTGGCCGCGTGCACGTCCAGACGCCGTTCGGCGCCACCCGCGTCATGGACATGCTCGTCGGGGAGCAGCTTCCCCGGATCTGCTGATGGCGGCGCAGCGCGCGCATCCCGCGGTCGCCGTCGAGCGGTCCGCCTCCGCAAGCGGGCTCGCGCGCGTCGCGCTCGCTGCGACCACCTGGGGCACCATACCCGTCTTCGTCCGCATGGTGCATGCACATCCCGTCGTCATCGTCTTCTGGCGCGTGATGTTCGCCTCCCTGGTCGCCTTCGCCAACCTCGCTCTCACGCGACGCCTCGGCTCGCTCAAGACGCTGTCTCGACGACGATTCGCCGCGCTGCTCGCGATGGGCTGCCTGCTCGCGCTGAACTGGGCGCTGTACCTCGGTTCGCTCAAGCTGACCACGGTCGCGGTCGCGGTGCTGCTCGCCTACCTCGGTCCGGTGCTCGTGGCGGTGCTCACTCCGGTGCTCGGCTCCGAGGGATTCGACCGGAGGCTTCTGGTGCCGATGGGTTTCGCGCTTGCCGGCGTCGTGGCGATCGTCGGGCCGCGGGACCTCGGCATCAGAAGCCACCGCGAGTGGCTGGGGGCCGCCATGGCGCTCGCATCGGCGTTCACCTACGCCGGCCTGGTGCTCAATGCCAAGCGCCTCTTGCGTGGCATCCCGACCGGCGTGTACATGCTTGGCGAGTACGTAGGCGCTGCAGCCGTGCTGCTGCCCGCTGCCCTGCTCCTGAAGGGGCCGTCGACTCTCAGCGACTGGGTGGGCGTGGCCGCGCTCGGCGTGGTGGACACGGGCCTGACGGGAATGCTCTTCTTGTCGGGGCTTCGCAGCGTGAGAGCCGACCATGCGGCCATGCTGACGTACGCCGAGCCGGTGAGCGCCGTGCTGTTCTCGGCAGCGTTGCTGGGCGAGACGATCACGGCATGGACGGCTCTCGGCGGAGCGCTGGTGGTCGCGAGCGGAATCATGGTGGCACGCATGCAGCCGCAGCCGGCGTTCGAAGCACCAGAGGCGATCCAGAAGCAAGAGGGGCGATAAGGAGGCACCATGGGGTCGCTCGACAGGCTGATCGAGGCCGACGCGATCGGGCGCCTGCTCGCTCGCGACGCAAGCCTGTTCACCGATGACGTCGACACGCGCATCGCAATCGGCCAGCGGCTCGGTTGGCTGGATCTGGCGAGCAAAGCATCTGCGCGATTCCCGTTGCTCAAGAACCTCGCAGACGCCCTTCGCCAAGAAGGCGCGACCGACGTCGTGCTTCTCGGCATGGGCGGCTCCTCGCTCGCGCCGCTCGTGCTCGCGCGGGTCCTCGGCAACGCCCCTGGTCACCCTCGCCTGCACGTGCTCGACTCCACGTCCCCGATCGCGGTCTCCGCGATGCTGCAGACGCTCGATCCCGCAAGCACCTTCGTCATCGTCGCGAGCAAGTCCGGCACGACGGTCGAGCCGCTGGCGCTCTACGCGATCTTCCGTGCATGGCTCGATGACGCGCTGGGCCGCCCCGCAGCGGGGCGCCGTCTGATCGTCATCACCGACCCCGGATCGCCGCTCGAGAAGCTCCGCCAGAAGGAGACGATGCGGCTGACGCTGTCGGCGCCGCCGACCGTCGGAGGACGGTACTCTGCGCTCTCGCTGTTCGGCCTGGCACCTGCGGCGCTCATCGGCATCGACGTGGAGGGGCTGGTGGGACGAGCAGCGGCGATGGAGTCTGCGTGCAGGAACGAGCCTCGGCACAACCCGGCAGCCTTGCTTGCCGCGTGGATGGCAGACGGGCTCGATGCTGGCCGAGACAAGCTCACGATCGTCACCTCTCCTGCCCTCAGACCCTTCGGGCTGTGGGTAGAGCAGCTCGTCGCGGAGTCTCTCGGGAAGCAGGGCACCGGCATCGTGCCTGTGCTCGCGACCGCCCCGCCCGACCCAGACGTCTTGGGCGCCGACCGGCTCGTAGCAGTGGTGCGCTTGCGCGACGACGCGATCACCCAGCGGTGGAGCAGTGAGGCCGCGGCCGCGGCCGACATCACGGAGGTGATGCTTGGCGATGGCCTCGACTTGGGCGCGGAGTTCGTGCGGTGGGAGTACGCGACGGCGCTCACCGGGTTCCTGATCGGCGTCAACCCCTTCGACGAGCCGAACGTCGCCGAGGCGAAGCGCGCCACCTCCGATATCCTCGCCGGCCGCTCCGCCGCACCGCGTGCCTGCTGCGACCTGGACGGCACCTGGGTCACCTTCGCCGGTGCCGCGCACACCCCGGAGTCCGTCCCGGCCACACGCGTCGAGGCCCTTCGTGCGTGGCTTGCGCACGCTGGCCAGGGGGATTACCTGGCTCTGCTCGTGTATGCTCCTGACGACCCCGCGTACCGAGAACCGCTCGAGCGGGCTGCGCAGGACCTGGAGCAGGCCACGCGCCTGCCGGTGTGCCTCGAGACAGGGCCGCGGTACCTGCACTCGACCGGGCAGCTGCACAAGGGCGGCCCGAACACCGGCGTGTTCTTGCTCGTGACCTCACGCGACCGCACAGACTTCTTGGTCCCGGGGGAACGCTACACCCTTGCCGCGCTGCACCGTGCACAGGCGGAGGGCGACCTCGTGACACTGGCGGCCCGCGATCGGCGCGTGGTCCGCATCGACCTGCCGACGGGCTCGCCGGACGCGTTCGCATCGCTTGCGGCCGACATCGCCGCAGCAACCCAGACGTAGGAGCGCCGGCCCCCCGATGCTCTTCGGGAGGGCCGGCGCCCGGACTCCAGCGGATTCCCTGGGGGGTGGAACCCGCGGATCCGCTAGTGGTTCTTCGTACCCAGAAGACCGCCGATCTTGTCGAGGCCAAGGTCGCGCTCGTGGCGCTCGTGAGCGGTTCCGTGGATACGCATCCAGATCTCGTCGACGTTCTTCGGGAGCTGGCCGTCCAGCTTGCTCACCACGATGATCGTGAGCAGCGCAAGCGGGAAGGTGAACAGCACCGGGAACGTCAGCGACCCGAGGAACCCGATCGCGCCTTCCTTCGGGATCTTGCCGAGCGTCTGCAAGATGTTCAGGAAGATGAAGGCGATGGAGCTGCCGAGACCGACAAAGATGCCAGCCGTGGCGCCGCGCTCAGTGGTGCCCTTCCACCAGATGCCGGTGAGCAGCATCGGAACGAAGGCGGACGCGCCGATCGAGAACGCCCACGTCACCATCATCGCGATGAGGGCCGGATACGCCTGATCGAGCCCGAACTTCGGGATGGCCAGGCCGATCAGCAGGGCCAGCGTCGCGAAGAACAAGACCGAGACCTTGCCGACGAGCACGCGCTTCGCCTCGCTCGCGTTCGGGTTGATGTACTTCTCATACACGTCGTGCCCGACCGCCGATGCGGCAGCTATCAGCAGGCCGCCGATCGTGGAGAACATCGCGGCGAACGCTCCGGCTGACACGATTCCGAGCAGCGCCTGTCCGCCGAGGATGTTCGCGAGCGTCGGCATGACCTGGTCAGGTTTGACGAGGTGGCCGTGCACGTTGGCCGCGGCTATCGTGCCGCCGCTGGCCAGGTGCTCCTTGATGACGCCGAGGCCAGCGAGACCAGCGATCGGCGCCATGATGTAGAACGTCCCGATGAAGACGAGCACCCAGAACGTCGAGCGTCGCGCCGCGGATCCGGACGGGTTCGTGTAGTACCGGTTCAAGATGTGTGGTAGACCGGCCGTCCCGAGAACGAGCGCGAGCACCATCGAGAACTGGTCGAACTTGTTGTAGCGGTGGCCGGGTTCGCGGAAGAGCATCGCCCGCAGCTCGTGCAGCTTGTTCTTGGACGGCAAGGCCACCGGGATCTTGCCCTCGGACTTCGCCGCGACGAACTCCTCGACCTTGGCATACTCCTCGGGCGTCATGATGGTCTTCGCAGCCTCAAGCGGAGTCTTGCCGGTCTTGGGGTTCGGCTTGGTCAGCTCGGCAACGGTCATGGCCTTGGTGTCGACGATCGGTTCCTTCGATGCGTCGGCCAGCGCCTTCGGGTAGTTGAAGCCGTTCCCGAACGCGAACGCGACGACCATGAACATCGCGAACCACAGCCACCAGAACTGGAAGATCTGGTTCAGAGTCGTGCCCTTCATGCCGCCCATGCCGACGTACAGAGCCATGATGGCAGCGACGACCACGACGCCGGATGTGTACGGGTCCATGCCGAGGATGCCTTTGCCCACCAAGACCTGCCACGTCGTGCCCGCGCCGAACATCTGCGGCGCCATGTAGAAGAGCGAGGTGAGCAGGACGGCGAGCACGGTGATCAGGCGGATTCGGTCGCTTCCGAAGCGCCCGTAGGCGAAGTCCGCGACCGTGTACTCACCGAATCGGCGCAGGGCCGATGCGATGAAGAGGACCACGACCATGAAGCCGCCGGCGAAGCCTGCCGCGTACCACACGCCATCGAGCCCTGAAGCGTATACCGCACCGGCCACGCCAAGGAACGACGCTGCTGACAGGTAGTCGCCCGAGATCGCCGACGCGTTCGAGAACGACCCGACCTTGCGGCCGGCGAGGTAGAAGTCGGCGGTGGTGCGGGTGAACCTGCGCGAGAAGACAGAAAGCGCGATCGTGAACAGGATCAGAAGGACGACGAGCGCGATTGCCAGGGTGTTCATCGCTCACGCCTCCTTCTCGGCGAGCTCGCGGGCGGCGATCTCGTCTGCCATGTGCGCGAGCTTCTCATCCAACTTGTCCGCCTGCTTCGAGTACGTCCACGCCATCACCCACAGGAAGACGTAGTACAGCAGGGAGACGAACAGGTAGTTGGCCGTGAACCCGCCCCAGATCGGCTTGGCGTACCACGCTTCCCACCACACCGACGATGCGGGGATGGCCAGCGTCACGGCGAAGAATATCGCCCCGTAGGTGAACGAGAGCTTGCGCTGCTCGCGGAAGACGGCGTCCACGCTCTCGATGGTGTCGACGTGTTCGCCGTGGCGCACGTGGGCGACCTTTGGGGCACCGGTCGCGCGTGCTGTCGTGTCCGTCATCGTGTGCACCTCCTTCGCTGCACGCGGCCTACTCGGCCTTCACCACAAGGACAGGGATTGGCGAGCCCTTGACCACGGTCTCTGCGACGCTCCCGAGCGCGATGCGCTTGAGCCCCGTCCGACCGGTGTCGCCGCAGACGATCATGTCCGCTCCCCACTCGGCGGCCGTGGCGACGATCCGCTTGGCGACGCCGCCCTTGACGACCTCGACCTCGCACTCGACCCCGTTGCGCTCGCACATCGTCTTGGCGATGACGAGTCCCTTGACGGACGGGTGGACGCCTTCGAAGACCTCCTCGTCCATGACCTCCTCGGGGTACTCGAGCGCCTCGAGGCCGGTGTCCACGAAGATCGCCTTGACCTTCGCGCCGAAGGTCTTTGCGAGGATGACGGCGTACTCGGTCGCCGCGATCGCGGGTTCCGAACCGTCGGTCGGCAGCAGGATCTTGTCGATCTCGTGGCAGACCTCCTGGATGTCGCCGAGCTTGATGTCCTCGGCCGACCCCTTGATGCAGACCTTCATCCGGTTCACCTCCTCCTTCCGGACCGGCGCACGGTGCGCCGTCCACGGAAGCACCGTACCCCGCGCGGAGAAGTGCGGATGGCCGTGCGCGGCGTGCGGCGAGGGTGCGTCGGCAGATGGACAGTGTGCGACGGTGAGCGGATTGGACGACCGAAGCGCACGCGCGCAGCGCCGCTCGACCGCAGGCTCGAACCGTCTACCGGGCGTATCCGGCGTCAGAGATGCCGCGACAGGCGGACGATCCTCGCACTCGGACCTTGAGCGGCCAGTTCGAGCAGGCCGACGGTCGGACCGAGAGGAGACCGCGGACGGGACGGTGATCCAGGGTTGACCAGGAGGACGTCGTCGGTCCGCTCCACGACCGGCACGTGCGTGTGGCCGCAGACGAGGACGGTTCCCGGTTGGACCGCATGCGCGCGAAGGGCGGCTTGCACGGTGTGGGCGACGATCACGCTTGCTCCTCCGTGCTCGAACCTGGCAACCTCCCCGAGCATCGCCGCGAGCCCCGGCGGATCCACGTTGCCGGCGACGGCGATCACCGGGGCGATATCCTCGAGACCGCGTAGCACCTCGATCGAACCGACGTCACCAGCGTGCAGGATGCGCTCGCACGAGCGGAAGACCCGCGCGACCCCTGGCGGGAGCGAGCCGTGCGTGTCGGAAATCAGACCGATCAGCACCTTACAGACCGAGCGCCTTCTTGAGCGCTGGGACGCGCCGGCGAGACGCCGGCACCTGCGTCCCCGCCGTGTCCTTCAGGGTGAGCAGCATCGTCCCGCCATACATTGGAACGACCTCCCGCACCTGAGCGAGATTCACGACGAACCTGCGGTGCACGCGGAAGAAGCCCTGCGGCTCGAGCCGCGATTCGAGCTGCGACAGAGACATGGTCGACAAGAACCGCTCTCCGTCCGTGAAGATGTACGAGTAGTCGTCCTTGGCCATCACGTAGTAGATGTCGCTCACGCCGATGAGAAGCTTGCGTCCACCCTTCTCGACTGGGATACGCTCCACGCGCGCCGGCGCCTCCTCAGCCGGCCGGAGCCGTGCGATGGCCGCCTGGAGGCGCTTCAGTTCGACGGGCTTGACGAGGTAGTCGACGGCTGCCACCTCGAACGCCTTGACGGCGTGCTCGCTGTGAGCGGTGACGAACACGACCGCCGGGGGACGCTCCGCCTGCCCGAGAGCTTCGGCCAGCTGCATGCCAGAGACGCCCGGCATGTCGATGTCCAGGAAGACGACGTCGTACGGGATCGCGCGGATGAGCTGCATGGCCTCTTGCGCGTTCGAGGCTTCCCCGATGACCTCGACGCCGCCCGCCTCCTCGAGCAGGTACCTGAGCTCGGAGCGCGCAGGCGCCTCGTCGTCCACAACGAGCGCCTTGATCAGACCCATGCGCTACCCTCCGCTTCTCGGGACGAGGCGCGCAGTGACCGTGGTCCCTGCACCCTCGGTGCTCTCGATCTGAAGCCCGCTGTCGGGGCCGAAGTGTCCTCGGACCCTATCGTGCACGTTCTTCAAGGCGATGCCAAGACCGCGTCCGACACCTGACTCCAGCACACGCGCAAGCTCCTCTGCAGGCATGCCCGCCCCGTCGTCGCGCACCGTGATTGCGAGCGCTCCGTCGTCGCGCCTGACAGACAGCCAGATCGTCAGCGGACGGTCCGGCAGCAGCGCATGCTGGACACAGTTCTCGACCAACGGCTGGATGATGAAGGCAGGAACCATCACGCCCGCAAGCTCGGAGTCGACGTCCTCGACGATGCGTATCCGCTCGCCGAACCGCGCCTGCTCGAACCGCATGTAGCTGCGCGCGTACTCCAGCTCTCGCTCGAGCGGCACCAGGTCCTCGTTCTCCTCGAGAGTCCTGCGATAGAACCGCGCGAACTCGCGGAGCAGCTCCCGTGCTCTCGGCGGATCGGTCCGGATGAGCGCGGCGATCGTGTTGATCGTGTTGAACAGGAAGTGCGGGTTGATCTGCGCTTGCAGCGCCTTGAGCTCCATCCTGCAGGCCAGTTCGGTCTGTCGCTCGAGCTCTGAGAGCTCCAGCTGCGTCGACAGAAGACGCGCGAGGCCTTCGACCATGGTGACCTGCGTCTCGTTCAGCAAACGGGCCGTCGTGTAGTAGAACTTGAGCGTGCCGACGACCTCTCCACGCACGTGCAACGGGACGACGATCGCCGCCCGCAGGTAGCACCCTTTGACCGGGCAACCGATCTCCTCACGGGTGGCGAGGATGCGGTGCTCGTCCGAGACGATGGCCTCCTTCGTCGCCCTCGTCATGATGGGGCCGCCCGAGTGATGATGGTCCTCACCGAGCCCGGCGAAGCCGAGGACCGTCTCCGTGTCGGTGATCGCCACCGCCGCTGCGTCGCTTTGCTCGAGCGCCAGCCGGCAGACTGCCTGGGCGGTCTCAGCGTCCAATCCGCGACGCATGTACGCCAGGCTGCGCGATGCGATCTCGAGGATCTGGTGCGACTGCATGGCGCGGATGTGGTCTGGGCGCGTCAGGACCCTCGCGACCACCGAGCCGACTGCGATGAGCACCAGCCCCGCGACGGCGACGACCGCTACGGTGCGAGGGACGGCCCCGAGCACCGACGCGACGGCGACCACGCCGATGGCCGAGGTGGCGATGAACAGCGCAGCGTCGATGATCAGCGCACGCCTGAGCTGCATCACCTGAGGACTCCTTCCGTATCCACCTCGCCGAACGCCAGGAGGTGCTTGCGGCTGCCGACCGTCTCGAAGCCGAAGCGTCGATACAGACGCTGCGCCTCGTCGTTGTGCGCCTGCGTGTACAGCATGGCCCGCCGCACCCCCTGCCTGGCGAAGTACCGAAGGGCGTCCCCGAGCAAGGCTCGCCCGATGCCCTGGCCGCGTCGAGCAGGGATGACGGCAAGCCGGCCGATCACCCCGTGACCCCGGTCGATCCGGCACATAGCGTACCCTACGACGGAGTCGCCGTGCCGTGCGACCACCGTCCGGTCCGTCCGCAGGCACTCGCCCATGAGCCGCGCATCGTAGCGCCAGAAGTCGCTGAAGCTCAGGATGTCGACGGCGAGCAGCGGTTCGAGGACGGCTTCATCGCCGAGGTGAAAGACGATGCCTGGCGGGGGTTCCGCCTCAGCACAAGACGAGCACGCCGCACCCATGGCCACCCCCGTGTGCACCACGCGCATGCCTGCGCGCAAGAACGGGTCGAGCGCCTCATCGGGCACGAAGGGGCTCACGACGTCGTCGAATGCGTGCGCACGAGCCACAGCCCTGAGGGCCGCCATGTGCGACGGCACGCTGCGCTCGTTGCACCACAGCGCATCGACGGCGACCAACGGCAGGTGGTCTCGCCACCGCGAGAGAATCGCGACGTCGCCCGCATCGCTGACCTGGACCGACCACGGCGCTGTCTGCCACGCGGCACGTAGCTCCTCTGGCGTCCCGAAGATGCCGTCCTGGCGTGCGAGCGCCCAGACCCGCGCAAGGTCGCCCTCGCCGGCTGCACGAAAGGCGTGCGATCGCACGCTCACAGGCGCGCCAACTCCCCCACGGCAAGCCACGCGGCCGCACACGCCAGCAGGATGGCGAACGCGTAGCGCACGGCGGTCTCGCTCGCGACGGTCGTCAGACGAGCGCCTGCCGCGGCGCCCGGAACGACTCCCAGCACGAGTCCTGCGGCGATGGAAAGGTCCACGTGGCCGAGGGCGTAGTGGGCGACGCTTCCTGGTATTGCCAGCATGGCGACTGCAAGGAGGCTCGTGCCGATGGCGCGCTTCAGGCCGTACCCGAGCCACCGTGCGAGCAGCGGGACGATCACGAAGCCCCCGCCAAGCCCGAGGAAGCCCGAGTACAAGCCCGCCGCCACGCCGACCGCTGCGAGCTCCGGCACCGACGGCGGCCCCGGGCGCTCCCGCACCCGCTCCGGCGCAGTGCCGCTCCGTGCCGCCCACGACAGCACGTCGGCGGCCACGTACAGCATCAGTGCGGCGGTCGCGAGCATGACGATGGCCCCGCCCGCTGCCGCACTCGCAGCAGCCCCGGCCACGGCTGCCAGCGAACCGACGGCCGCGATCGTGACGGAGGCACGGACGTCGACCAGCCCGCGGCGCAGGTAGGCCAACGCACCCGTGACCGCACCCGGCACGATCACCGGAAGCGGCGTCCCGACGGCTACCAGCGCAGGTGCGCCGAGCAACAGGCGGATCGCCGGAGTCGTCACGATACCGCCTCCGATGCCGAACGCCCCCGACAGCACGCCGGAGACGGCTCCGATCGCGAACGAGAGCAGGACAGCCGAGAGGCTCATCGCTCCGATGGCACCACCGGGAATCTGCCCGTGATAGCGCTCCTGTCGATACGGCGCTCACCCGTGAACAGCGTCTTGAGGGGGATGTCCTCCCAGAGCCGGTCCATCAGCATCGGCCAGCGCCGCTGGAAGGAGAAGTAGCGTTCGCAGTGGTCGCGCGCATACTCGTTCGCACGCCGGACGCCCCTGCGGGCGACGTCGAGGTACGCCCCGGGTTCCTTGCCAGCGAGCGCGCGGAACAGCGCGGTCAGGCGCGCACGCCACACCACCGAACCCTCCACGAACGGTCCGGGGTAAGGCATCAGGGAGGACGGCGTGACCTGCCGCAGATCCACCTGCGACTTGGAGAACTCGAGCTTGCGGTGCTCGTACACGAACCTGAACACGTCCTGCCTGAACGCCTCAGCCTCGCTGGGCACCCTAGGAGGTTGGTGGATGACGGACCACTCGCCGTCGAGAAACACGTCCCCGCCATGCATCCGCACGTTGATGACGTAATCGATGTCTTCTCCCCGCGCCACCCACGGGTCGAACGGCACCGTGCAGTAGAGGTCGCGGTGGATGGCGAGGCACCCGCCCATCGCCACCGTGCTGGGAGTGATGCGCGGCGGACGCCCGACCGCTGCAAGCGCCTCGGTGAAGGCGTCATCCTGACGCCAGAACATGTCGTACCAGGGCGCATCGCCTGCGAACTGGTACCTCCCCTGCTCGTCGGTGTAGTAGCCGCTCTTCGCCAGCACGATCCTGCCCTTGCCGGTCTGCTCGCCGATCCCTTCCATCGCCCGAGAGAGGAACGCTGGGTCTGTCACGACCTGGTCGTCATCGACGAACACTGCGACATCGCACCCGAGAGTCGCCGCCACCATCAGGCCCACGTTGCGCACAGCGCCGTAGCTCCCGAGGGTCACGCCGTCCAGCACGTCGGCAAACTCGAGCTGCTCAAGCCTCCGATGAAGCGAACCCATCTCGGCCGGACCGACCACGAGCGCATCGAGCCCCGGGAAGTCCGCCATGATCTCACGCACCCGGTCCTCCGCCTCGTGCTCGACCGAGGCGTGCGTCGCCGCGACGATCAGCACGACGCGCCCGAGCCCCTCGACCGCTTCGAGAGACCGGAGGCACTCAGGCAGGGTGCCGTCTTCGTCCACCGGTGTGGGGTGGTCGTAGCGGAACGGACCGTCGTCCGAGCTCCTTGGCCTGCGCCGAGTCCAGAAGGTCGGTATGATCACGCACGGTTGCAAGCGGCACCTTCCTTTGCGTCACGCTGGTGCGATACGCACCATGATACCGCTCAGACGGCGCGACGGCGCCTGTCAGACGGCTTCCTCGACCGTCTCCGGCCGCACCAGGCAACGCTGCACGGCTTCACGGATGACCGCGTACGGCCTCGACCCGATGAGAAGCTCGTTGCAGATGAGGGCAGACGGCGTCCCGCGTATTCCCAGGTGCAACGCGAGGTGCCGGAACTGGTGCAGCCGCTCGTCGTACCGGCCGCTTTCCCACACCTCGGACATCTCCGCCCTTTCAAGGCCGTGCCGCTCGCCGACCGCGGCAAGCACCTCCCGGTCGCCGATGTCCCGACCGTGCACGAAGTACTCCCGGAAGATGTCCAGGTGCAGCGGCCAGAACTCGGCCTCTCCTCGGTCGCGACCCATCTCGGCCAACGCCATCGCGTCGTGCGTCTTCGGAACCAGGTCTGGCAGCACCATGCGCTCGCCCTCCTTCTCGGCGAGCTCGATCAGCCGCGACTCCACGCGCGGCGAGTGGCCGAGCCCGTCGCGCGATGCCGACAGCCCCTCTCGCGGCATGTCCGGCCTCAGCTCGAAGGGCACGGCGAACAGATCGACAGGCATCTCGTCTCGGAGCCGCAGGAACCTGAACTGGTCCACGAAGCAGAACGGTCAAGCGTAGTCGTAGAACTCCAGGATGCGGGGGACGACTTCGGGTGCTCTATGCTCGGCCATCGCGGCTCCTCTCACTCCACCAGCTCCAGCGGCTCGCCGCAGCGGGCGCACGCCCCATCACGGGTCGCCCGTTCGAGCACGCGGTAGCCGTCCCGCTCGATCGCGCGAGCGCCGCAGCGCGGGCACACGGTGTCCTCCCCGCCCGGCTCGGCGACGTTGCCGAGGTAGACGAATGCGAGACCCTCTTCGGCGCCGATCGCCTTGAAGCGCCTGAGCGTGTCGATCGGCGTCGGCGGCAGGTGCGCGAGCTCGAGGTACGGGAAGAACCGCGTCACGTGCCACGGCGTCTTCGGCCCGAGGAAGTCGCGTATCCAGCGCGCGATGTCCCGCGCACTGTCGTCCGAGTCATTGATCGACGGCACCACGTTCGTGACGACCTCCACGTGCATCCCCCAGCGCTCCTTCGCGCGGACCGCCCCTTCGAGCACGGGCGTCGCCGAGCGCACCTTGCACAGGCGGCGGTAGGTCTCGTCGTCGGCGCCCTTGACGTCCACGCGCCACACGTCGATGTACGGGCCGAGGTAGTCCAATCCCGCTGCCGTGATGTAGCCGTTCGTCACCATGACCGTGTAGAGCCCGTCGCTCCGCGCCATGGCAGCAGTGTCCCGCACGAACTCAGCCCAGATCACCGGCTCGTTGTAGGTGAAGGCGATCCCTTCGCACACCTCCGCTCGGGCGAGGGCGATCACGTCGTCGGGCGACAGCCGCCGTATGCCGCCGTCTTCCAGACGAGCGCGGCTGATCGTCCAATTCTGGCAGTGCAGACAGCGCATCGTGCACCCCACGCTGCCGAGCGAAAGAGCGCGCGTCCCTGGGCGGTAGTGGAACACGGGCTTCTTCTCAATCGGATCGACCGCGATGGACGAGACTGCGCCGTAGCTCGCTGCGACGAGCCGTCCGCCTTCATTGCGTCGCACGCCGCACACGCCGCTCGAACCCGCGGGGATCCGGCACGCATGTGGACACAGGAGGCACTGCGCCGCGCCGCCTTCGACTTGCTCCCAAAGGTCGGCCTCGCGCACGTGACGCTCCTCCTATCCTGACGAAGCGATCCTTACCTGGTCACAGCCGTGCTTCTGGGCCTCACGCAGCGCCCGCTCCGCTGCCTCGACGAGCTCGTCGCCGGACACGATGCCCTGATGGGCGGATGCGACTCCAGCGCACACGGTCGCCTGCACCTCACCTGTATACCCTGACTGTGCTTCGAAGCGGCTCTCCGCGACCAGCGCTCGCAGCTTCTCCGCAACCGCGAATGCAGCGGTCTTGCCGATCCCAGGCAGCAAGAGGGCGAACTGGTCACCGCCGATCCGCGCCAGTGCATCGGTGGACCGGATGCTCGCCGAGAGAAGCTCGGCGATCCGCCGGAGCATCTCGTCTGCGGCTTCTTCTCCCAACCGGTCGTTCAGCGCTCCGAACTCATCAATGTCGAGCATCACGAGCGAGAGGTGCCCGCCGTATCGCGACAAGCGGGCGACCTCCATCTCAAGACGCTCCTGAAATGCCCGGCCGTTCCACACGCCGGTCAGCTCGTCGATGGTCGTCAGGGCGCGGACCGCCTCCTGCGCGCTGCGAAGCCGCTTGCGCTGCAACGGGAAGCACATCTCCCAGCTGGACTCGCCGCGGAAGATGGCTTCTGCGTGCTCGACGCACGTCCGATGCCCGCACGCCCCGCAATCCAGCACGGCCGCCCGAGACGCAAAGCCGCCTTCGGCGAGAACGGCGTCGAGAGCCGCGTCCGACGGCCGTGGAACGTGGACCGGCTCTGGACGGAACGAGCGGATGGTGTCTACACGCGGCAGCACTTCAATCAGAGTGCGCGTGCTGACGGCTGCCACTCCCGGTGCTCCTCGCGAGGTGCGGTCGAGGTTCCGCTTCGCGAACAGCGACATCCCCGGGTTGACCGCCGGACCGTCGATGCATCCTTCGCAGTTCAGGGCGTCGATGAGCTTCGGAGCGGTCTCTCCGGCCGCGATCGCCTTCAGAACGCGATCCAGCGCTGAAAGGCCACGCACCACGTGCACGTCGCCGTCCAGTGAGCACTGCCGTGCGAACGTCTCTCGCGGGAACCCATCCGTGAGCGACACCTGCTTCAGCAGCCGTGGCCGAGGCGCAGGGCTTGCACTCGCCGCCCTCACCGCACCGGCACGCTCGCACGCGATGATCATCTGCTTCAGCTCGAGGAAGTCGATCGCCGCATCGACAGACCCGCCGACCTCCGGGTCGAACACTTCGTCCTTCCGAGCGTAGCAAGGTCCGATGTACACCACGGCAGCGTCGTGGTCGTAGAGCTGCCTGATCAGGCGCGCCTGAGCGATGTATGGCGGCACGATCGGCGCGAGGGCCGACACCAGCGACGGATGGAACTTCTGGACGAATCTGACCACGACAGGGCACGTCGACCGTATCAGGAACAGCGCCGAGTCCCGTGCGAGCGCCCGCTCGTACTCGAGCGCGACCATCTCCTCGCCAAGCGCCGTCGTCTCCACCGATGCGAACCCGAGACCTGCCAGCGCCCGTTCGACCGCAAGAGGCGTCATCGGATGCAGAGCGGCGATGAACTCCGACGCGAGCAGCGCGACCACCGTCCGGCGCGATCTCAGCAGGTCCCACACCGCGGCCGTGTCGTCTCTGACCGAGTGCGCCCCTGCTCCGCATTCCGTGACGCACAGGCCGCAGGCCACGCACTTCTCCTCGATGACCTCGGAACGCCCGTCCAGCACGCGGATCGCGCGCACAGGGCATACGCGCACGCACCCCCAGCACTCGTGGCACGTCACGCCGTCATGACGGATGAGGGGTCCGCGCGGACCTGCCTCGGTCGCTTCAGCCATGGCCTCCCCGTCCATGCCCCAACGCCGGATCCTCGTCGCCCCCAACGATACGCGCTGCCCCGGACAGCCGCAACGCGAGAGCAAGAGGACCTCCTACCAGGTACACGACCGCAGCCTCGCCAGCGGCAATCGTGACGGCCCCGAACAAGAACATCCACACCCACGATTCATCGACGCGGATGCCGAACACCACCTGATCGTACATGCCGGTCGCTGCGAGCACGATCGGCAGGTACGCCGCCACGATCAGCGCGTTGGCGACCACGGGGCCGAGCAGCGCGATGCCTGGCCTGCGTCTGTGCCTGAACGTCCACACTGCGCCCAGGAAGGTCGCGAGCGAGCCGAAGAACACGTCCAGGAGCGCGCTCGCACCGAACTGCGCCACCATAGCGCCATTCGCCACGGCACACCCTATGGCAAGCCCCGGTATCGCGGCCGGAGTGAACAACGCGAGCACGGTCAGCGCTTCGGACAGCCGCAGCTGGACGGGCCCGTACGTCAGCGGGTTCTGGATGAACGGGATGGTTGCAGCAGCGTACAGCGCCGCGATGAGCCCTGCTTGCGTCACGTATCGGGACCGCCGAGCGATCAGGCCTGCGGCCGGCTGCCCGCCGCCATCAGACGTGTCAGCGCGATTCCTCTTGGACCCGCTCATTCGCCCGGACCTTTCTGCTTGTTCCTCGGAAGCGAGATGATGAAGGTGGTACCCGAACCCAGTTTGCTCCTCGCCCAGATCATCCCGCCGCTCGTGTCGACGATGTGCTTGGCGATCGACAGCCCCAGACCGAAGCCCCCGGTCTCCTTGGAGCGAGACGCATCGCTTCGGTAGAAGCGCTCGAAGATGTTCGGCAGGTCTTCTTCAGGGATTCCGATGCCGGTATCGCTCACCTCGATGATCACGCGGTCCTTGTGGCGCCTCGTCGAGACCTCGACGCGGCCGCCTGCGGGCGTGTACTTGCATGCATTGTCCACCAGGATCCCGAGCGCTTCTTCGATGCGGTCCGGATCTCCCCACAGCGTCAGCGGGCCCTCGTCCGGCCCCGAGAACTCGAGGTTCTTGTCCATGTAGCGGGTGGCCGCATTTGCGAGCACCTCACGCGCCACCGCATTCACGTCGTACCGGACGTTCTTGAACTCGAGCAGCTCTTCGCTCCGGATCATGGCGAGCAGATCGGCGCAGAGCTTGGCCATCCGCCGGGACTCGCGGTCGATCGCCGCGATAGCCTCGTCACGCATCTCGGGATCGCCGGCGCCCCACGCTCTGAGTATGTTCACGTAGCCCCGGATGCCCGCGACGGGAGTCGCCAGCTCGTGCGAGGCGTCCGCGACGAAGCGGGTCTGCGCATCGGCACGCTTCTTCAGCCGGTCGATGAGCGCGTTGAGCGAGCGTGCGAGGTCCGAGATCTCGTGCTCGCCGGTCTCGGGAAGCCTGACGTCGAGCTGGCCCGCGTCGATCGAGTCCGCGGCCCGGCGGATCTCCTCGACGAGCGACAAGACCCACCCCATCACGATCTGCATCATCAGGATGGCGAGCGCAAGGGCGATCGCCCCGACTGCGATCATCGGTTGCCGGGCCCCATCAAGCACCCGCTCCTCGCGCACCGGGTCGTACGCGATCTCCACCACACCGGCCGCATCGCCCGGAAGATCGACGGGGACCGCTGCCAGGAAGGTCCCCAAGTCCGCCTTCCTCAAGAACCCGACGAGGATCCCTGCCCGGCCTGCCTGTCCCAGCACCATGTTCCGCTGCGCGAGCGCACGCCGTCCGCCGTCCCAATCAGGCATTTGCTTCCCGGGGTCGCTTTCCCAGAGGAGTCTGAGATCGCCACCCGGCGTCTCGCGGAGCCACAACGCGGCCCGAGCGCCGTCTACCGCCCGGACAGGCCCCGACAGGACCTCGGGCATCTGCTCCAGCGCGACTCGACGGGCATCGGCCGAAGCCGCTTCGGGCGATGCCACACCGCGGACCGACAGCACAGCCTTCGTGACGGCTCGGCCAGCCGCATCGCTGACACTGGACGCGAGACGGGCACACGCCATCGATGATGCATCCGTCATGCTCTCGGCGACGACGAAGTAGGTGACGAGCGTCACGCTGCCGACCAGCAGGACGGCGAAGACCGCGGCGAGATAGAGGACCCGAGCTCGTATCGACTTCAGACGCATCTAGCCGCGAGCGAAGAAGTACCCGACTCCGCGGATCGTCTGGATGATCTTCGCTTCCTTGTCGCGGATCTTCGTGCGCAGATGACACACGAAGACCTCGATGACGTTGCTCTCGGAGGTCGGCTGGCCTCCCCATACAGCAGAGAAGATCTCGTCACGAGACACCACCCGGCCCGCATTGGCGACCAGGTAGGCGAGCAGGTCGAACTCTTTGCTCGTCAAGTTGAGCGGCTGGCCATCGAGGGTGGCCTGGCGCTTCTCGAGGTCGACGGCCACGCCTGAAGCCTCGTACCGCGATTCCGGGCGCGCTTTGGTGCGCTTGAGCAGAGCACGCACCCGCGAAAGCAGCTCTGGGATCTCGAACGGCTTGCGGAGGTAGTCGTCCGCCCCTGCCTCGAACCCGATCACCACGTCGTGCGTCTCCGCCCGCGCGGTGAGCATCAGGATCGGGACGTCCAGCCCCTTCTTGCGGATGAACCTCGCCACGTCGAGGCCGTCGACGCCAGGCAGCATCAGGTCGAGGATCACGAGGTCGACGTCGTGCTCGGCGAGCAGGTCCATCGCGGCCGAACCGTCGCCCGCCCGCAGCACGTCATAGCCGGCGTGCTCGAGCTCCAGCTCGACGAACCGGGCGATGGTCTGGTCGTCCTCGACGATCAGGATGGTGGCGTCCGCCATCGACTCCTCCTCGAGCAGTGTGACGCTCCGCACGCCAATACTAGCGCGGAAGCAGCAGCTCCGCTATCTGCACCGCGTTGAGCGCCGCCCCCTTGCGCAGTTGGTCGGCGACCACCCACATCTGGATCCCGTGCTCGACGCTGCCATCACGCCGGATGCGCCCCACGAACACGTCGTCGGTCCCTTCGAGCATAGCGGGCATCGGATACGCGCTCTGAACGGGGTCGTCGAGCACCGTGACGCCTGGTGCTGCGGCCAGCGCGGCCCGCGCCTCATCGACGTCGACCGGGCCGTCGAACTCCACCGTGATGGCTTCGGAGTGGCAGCGCAGCACGGGCACCCGCACGCAGGTCGCTGCAACGGCGATGTCGGGCCTGCCCATGATCTTCTGCGTCTCGACGACCATCTTCCACTCTTCCTTCGTCGACCCGTCGTCGAGGAACACGTCGATCTGCGGTATGCAGTTGAACGCGATCCGGTGCGCAAAGCGGACCGGCTCCACTGGACGACCTGCCAGGAAGTCCTTCGTCTGTTCGTACAGTTCGTCCATGGCGGCCTGCCCAGCCCCGCTCGCAGCCTGGTACGTCGCTACCACCACGCGCCTGATGCGGGCGAGCCGCTCCAGCGGCGCGAGCGCCACGACCATCTGTATGGTGGAGCAGTTCGGGTTGGCGATCACGCCCGAGTGCTCGAAAGCCGCCTCGGCATTGACTTCGGGAACCACCAGGGGCACGTCCGGCTCCATACGGAATGCCGAGGAGTTGTCGATCATCACTGCGCCGGAAGAGACGACTGCCTCACGGAATCGCTTGCTCACCGACGCCCCCGCTGAGAACAGCGCGATGTCGACCCCCTCGAACGAATCGTTTGTCAGTTCCTCGACCTCGATCGTCCGTCCGCCGAAGGGGATGCGCTTCCCAGCCGAGCGGGCCGATGCGAGCGCCTTCACCCCGCGCAGCGGGAACCTCCGCTGCTCCAGGACCTTGAGCATCTCGACGCCGACCGCCCCCGTTGCTCCTGCGACCGCGACGACCGGCTCGGCAGGCATTCGCTTCGCCCAAGCCATCTAGTCATCCTCCCCGCAGCCCGGAGCCACCTCTGCGGTGATCATGTCGGCATCGAGCCCGAATCCGCTATGGAGCGCCTTGACCGCACGCTCCACCTTGTCTGCCTCGATCACGCATGAGATCCGTATCGAAGAGGTGGAGATCATGTCGATGTTGACGCCGGCATCCGCGAGCACGCTGAACATCTTGGCTGCGACACCCGGATGCGTCTTCATCCCGGCGCCGACCAGCGACACCTTCGCGATGGACTCGTCGACCGCCCACGTGCGCGCTCCAAGCTCCTGCACGACGTCCTCAACTGCACGGCGCGCGCGCACGAGATCGGTCTTCGGGACGGTGAACGAGATGTCCGTCAACCCTTGCTCTGAGACGTTCTGGATGATCATGTCGACGTTGACGTGCGCCTCGGCCATCTTGGTGAAGACGGCAGCCGCGACGCCCGGCCGGTCAGGCACGTCGCGGATCGTCACCTTGGCCTCGGACGTGTCGTGCGCGACACCGGAGATGATCGCTTGCTCCATGGTCTCATCGGCCTCCTTGACGACGGTGCCGGGGGTGTCGTTGAACGAGGATCGGCAGTGGATGACCACACCGTGATTGCGCGCGAATTCGACGCTGCGAAGCTGCAGGACTCCTGCCCCGCTCGCGGCGAGCTCGAGCATCTCCTCGTAGGAAATCACGTCGATCTTGCGTGCTTCTGGAACGATGCGGGGATCGGCCGAGAACACCCCGGTGACGTCGGTGTAGATCTCGCACACGTCCGCCCCGATGCCGGCCGCGACCGCGACTGCCGTCGTGTCGGACCCTCCCCTGCCGAGGGTGGTGATCTGCCCGTCTTCGGTGACGCCCTGGAATCCCGCGACGATGACGATCTTGCCCTCTTCAAGCGCGTCACGCACCCTGTCCGCTTGCACCTTCTGGATCTTGGCCTTGCCGTGGACCGGGTCGGTGACGATGCCGACCTGCTGTCCGGTGAACGACACCGCATCGTGACCTTCGGCGTGAATGGCCATCGCAAGCAGAGCGATCGACACCTGCTCGCCGGTTGCAAGCAGCATGTCCATCTCGCGCTCGGGCGGCTCAGCGCAGATGCTGTGGGCCAACTCGACAAGCTCGTCCGTCACGTGACCCATCGCAGACACGACCGCGACGACGTCGTCTCCGGACAGCTTCCGAGCGATGATCCGCCGCGCTACGGAGCGGATCCGCTCGGGCGTCCCCACCGACGTGCCACCGTACTTCTGGACGACGAGCGCCATCCCTGGACCCCCGAGGATTCGGACCGATTCAAGGTTGGCGGATAGTGTACCAGCACCAGCGGTCATGCGCTGGACTGCCCGATTGCATCGAGCGCGATGCTCTCGGCGGTCGCCCGCATCCGGGGTGGGAGCTGCTGCACCGCCTCGGACACGAACTGGCTGGCAAGCCCGGTTCCAGTCGCGTCCTTGACCGCCCCCAGCACGACGGAGAGCGCCTGTTGCAGGTCGGCTCCCGCATTCCCTTCGCCGTCGACCGCAGCAACCAAGTGACCGGATCGAAGCGCGTACGGAAGACCGCATTCCGTAAGCCTCGCGTTCGCCTCCCGCTCGACGTTGGCCGCGAGCCGCGGGCCTCCGAGACGACGGAAGGCCGCAATCACACCGTCACACACCGCAGAGAGCGCCGCCTGCTCCTGCTCGGGCACCGCTTCACTGGGGAAGCCCCCTCCCTCGTCGACCTGAAGCTCCTCTTCGGCTGCAGACTCCAAGACCCCGATGAATGCATCGACCAGCCGTGGGTCGAACTGCGTGCCGGCGCAGCGTCTGAGCTCAGCGATGGCTTCGTGCACTGAACGGCCCCTGCGATACGGCCTGTCTGACGTCATCGCTTCGTACGAATCCGCGACCGTGAGGATCCGAGCGAGCAGAGGTATCTCCTCGCCACGCAGTCCAGCCGGGTAGCCGTTCCCGTCGAAGTGTTCGTGGTGATGCCGCACCACGGGCAGGATCGGCCACGGGAATGAGACCGGCTTGAGGATGTTCGCCCCGATGAGCGGATGGTGGCGCATCTGCCCCATCTCTTCGTCGGAGAGCCGTCCGGGTTTCAGCAAGATGTCCTCGGAGATCCCGATCTTCCCTATGTCGTGGAGGTATGACGCCATCTCGAGCGCGTCTTTCTGCTCGGTAGACAACCCTACGCGTTCTGCGATGGCGAGCGCGTAGGTGGCGACGCGCTCCGAATGCCCGCGGGTGTAGGGGTCCTTCGCGTCGATGGCCGCTGCAAGCGCGCGCACCGTCGACAAGTAGGCGTCCTGCAACGAGGCGTAGAGATCGATGTTGCCGACGGCGATCGTGGCGTGGTTGGCAATCGTCGAAAGGAGCCGGATGTCCTCGCTGGTGAACCGTGCATCCGCATCGGTGGTGCCCACGGCCAGCGCTCCGATGACGCCGTCCGCCGAGTGCAGCGGCACGCACGCTGCTGCAGCCGCCCCCGTAGTCGGCTCATGGCGCTGGTCGTCCGGACCTGCTGGCGGATTGAACAGCAGCGGCCGACCCTCCCTGACCACCCATTCGGCCATGGATCCACCGCGAGCGAGCAGGCTGGCTCTCGCGTCTCGCACCCCGCGCCACGCACGGACCGTGAGCTCCTGCGTCTCCTTGTCGACGAGCGCCACGTACCCGATGTCGGCCCCGAAGATCCGCAACGTCGAGTCCAGCACGGCATCGAGCAGCACGTCCAAGTCGAGCGTCGAACCGAGCACCCTGCTCATCTCATACAGCGTGGCGAGCTCGAGCACCTTCCGGGTCAGGCCTTCGGTCCGTTCACGCAGCGATTCGGTCATCTTGGCAAGGTTGTCGGACAGCGCGGCGACCTCGTTCTCACCCTGGACCGTGAAGTGGACAGCATAGTCGCCTGAAGCGACGCGCTCGACCGCCTCCGACAGCTCGCCGATCGGTGCGCCGACGCGCCTGGCTAGGTACCAGCCAAGCCCGAACAGCGATGCCACGGCGACCGCAGTCCATAAGACGATCAGCAGCGTCGTGGACGCCCGCATGCTGTCGACGAGCGTGGTCGGCGCGATGCCCACCACCCACAGACGCGCTCGCAACGGGTCATCCGCAAGCTCGATGGCCCGTACCACCGCACGATACCTGGCACGCGGTTGGACGATGCTCCACGACCGACCCTCTTCTGGCAGCTCCTGGATCCCGGTTCGCAGCGCACTGACCAGCTCGTCGTCCTCATCGCTGGTCGTGGCGGCCCGCACCGCCAGAGATCTCCCCCGCCTGTCGACGATGGCCACGGCTCCTCCCCGAGCAAGGCGAAGCCCTGTCAACACCTCGTCGTCGACACGCTCCGCCGTGACGAGCGTCGCCGCGGAGAATCTGCCGGTTCGTACGGGCCGGAGGTAGCAGACGTACTGCTCGCCGCCGAGTTCGACGAATGTGGCGAAGGACACGTTCATCCGCGCATACCGCACCACGGCATCCGGCAGCGGTTTCTCGCCGCTCTTCACTCCCGCCTCGCCGACGGCAGCCACCGCACGCCCCTGATCGTCCAGCACGATGATCTCGTCCGCAGCGAGAGTGCCGGACAAAGCAGCCAGTCGGCCCAGGATGCGCCGCGTTTCGCGCTGCGAGACAGCAGTCTCCAGAGCCTCATCGTTGGCCGCGACGGTCGCGACCCTGCCCAGATTCAGCACTCTTTGGGTGAAGAAGCTCGTCGCCTCGGCAGCGTTGCTGTCCGCTTGGTCGTCCACCCATCGCTCGCTGATGCTCCCGACGACCGTCACGCCGAGCACGACAGCTAGCACGCCGACGACCATAAGCGCGCCGAGAAGCGGGTAGACGATCTCGTTGTGCAAGCGTCTCTTGCTCGGCCGGTTCGTCATCTGATGACCTCAGCGCACAGCAGCATATCCGTTGCGATCCATCAAGTCTTTGGCCTCGGAGCTGGCAGCCCACCGTGCGAAGCGCTTCACCGCGTCGCCACAGTCACGTCTTGTCACGAACCCGAGCGGGCGCACGATCCGATACGTCCCGGAACGGACGCTCTCGACGCTGGGCATCACGCCGTCGACGACGAGCACGCGCGCTTTCGTGCGCTGCGAGACGGCCGTGCCCAAGGAGAAGTAGCCGATGGCTCCCGGCGTGGATGTGAGCGCCTCGATCAGGTCTGGCTCGTATGCAAGGACGGTGGCGCTGTCGGTCACCTCGAGCGAGGGTCCGAGCACAAATCTGCGGAAAACGATCTTCGCTGACTCGTCTTCGTTGCGGTCGAGCACGATGATCGGCAGGTCAGGGCCGCCGAGCTCGGCCCAGTTCGAGTATCTCCCTGCGTAGATGCCCCTGATCTGCTCAGAGGTCAGAGCCTCGATCCCCACGCTCGGATGCACGGCTACCACCAAGCCGTCGGTGCACAGGAGCGTGTAGTCTAACCCGAGCGCCCTCTCTTCGGGCGTCAGCTCACGCGACACGAGTCCGATGTCGAGATCGCCCGCCGCCACGCCCTTGATGCCGCCGGACGAGTGCCAGCCCGGAAGGAACTCGAACTCGACCCCTGGTTCACCGTAGGCATCGGCAAGGATGCGCGCGAGCGGGACGACCGTCCCCGAGCCAGAGACCCTCAGAGTCACAGGCTCGCGCGTCTCGCGCTCGGCACGCGGCGAGCACGCTCCGAGCAAGACGACTGCGGCCAGCACAGCAAGCGCGGTACTGATCCTGCGTGAATGGGACATGCGGCTCCATCCGGAACGCGGTGCCGACGTCTCAGATTCTAGCACCAAGGCGGCCCCGCCCGGAGACTTCGGACGGGGCCGCCTCGATCGGTCCAGCGAGCCGAATGCTCTAGCCGCACGCAAAGCGCTGTTGCAGCTGCTCCCACTTGCGGTCGACCTCTGCCTGGATCTCGGCGAGGAGGTGCTCGTTGCCGGGAGCGAAGAGGTGCTTGAACCTGCCCTGCGGCTTCAAGAACTCCTCAACGGGTTTGCGATTCACTACCTTGACGGTCTGCCGCCAAACACCGTCCTCGACCTCGTACAGGGGCCAGAAGCCGGTCTGCACGGCAAGCTTGGCGATTTCCACCGTCTTGTCGAACGGGATGCGCCAACCACGCGGGCACGGAGCGAACACGTTGAGGAAGGCCGGCCCCTCGACGGCGAACGCCTTTGCTGCCTTGTCGGTCAGGTCCTTCCAGTGACTGATGGACGCCTGGGCGACGTATGGGATGTCGTGAGCGGCCATGATCTGCGTGAGGTCCTTGCGGCGCTGCTGCTTGCCGGCCTGAGCAGGACCCACCTGGGCCGTGGTCGCCCAAGCCCCTCTCGGTGTGGCGGAAGAGCGCTGGATGCCCGTGTTCATGTACGCGCCGTTGTCGTAGCAGACGTACACCATGTCATGCCCGCGCTCCATCGCGCCTGACAGCGACTGCAGCCCGATGTCGTAGGTGCCGCCGTCGCCACCGAATGCGACGAACTTCACTCGCTTCTCAGCCGGGATCTTGCCAGCACGCTTGAGCGCCTTGAAGGCCGACTCGACACCCGAGATGGTCGCCGCGGCGTTCTCGAACGCGTTGTGGATGTACGAGGACCGCCACGAGGTGTACGGGTAGATCGAAGTAGAGACCTCCAGACAGCCGGTCGCACACCCGACGACCACCGGGTCTTCTCCCGCACCGAGCAGCACCTGCCGCACGGCGATGGAGGCCCCGCAGCCGGCGCACAGGCGATGCCCGCCAGCGAGGCGGTCCTCCCGATGCGTCAGTTCTTTCAGTGTCGCCATCTGCGCCTCCTATCGTGCGCCGAGGTAGACGGGGCCGCCGGGAACGGACGCCCCGCCTGCGATGTCAGCCAGATCGCCGAACACCGACTCGACCAGGTCGAGCCGGACGTCGCTGCCTCCAAGGCCGTACACGTAGCCCACCACCGGCGGTCGCTCGCTCCGGTCGTAAAGCGCCGAGCGTGTCTCGAGGTACAAAGGCCCGCCTTCCGCCCCGAAGGAATCGGCGCGGTCCATCACGGCGACCGCTTTCATCCCAGCAAGCAGCTCAGCCAACTCCGCGTACGGGAATGGGCGGAAGCAGCGTACCTTCACGACGCCCACCTTCTGACCCTTCGAGCGGAGATTGCGCGCCACGTGCCGCACGTTGCCAGCCGTCGAGCCGATGACAACGACGGCGACCTCTGCGTCTTCCATGCCCCAGGTTTCGAGGACGCCGAACGGGCGTCCCGACAAGGCCGAGTACTCCTCTCCCACGCGCTTCACGACCGCGCGGGAACGCTCTATGGCATCGTGCTGGGCCTTCTTGAACTCGAGATACGGCCCGCCGAGGCCGGCGAATGCGCCGTGGCTCACGGGGTTCTCGACATCGAGCAGCGCCCGCTCCGCCTCACGCTCTCCGACGAACGAGGCGACACTCGCGTCGTCCAGCAGCTCGACGCGGTCGATCGAGTGGGTGGTGATGAAGCCGTCGAGGCAGCTCATGACCGGAAGCAAGACGTCCCGGTCTTCCGCGATGCGCACCGCCATGATGGTGTTGTCGTACGCTTCCTGGGCCGTCTCCGCGAACAGCATGATCCAACCCGAGTCGCGCGCACCCATCACGTCGGAGTGGTCACAGTGGATGTTGATCGGGGCCGACAGCGCCCGGTTGGCGTTGACCATCACGATCGGCAACCGCATGCCGCTCGCGATGTACAGCTCCTCCCACATCAGCGCGAGCCCCTGAGAGGCGGTGGCCGTCATCACACGCGCGCCAGCTGCCGATGCGCCGATGCAGGCGCTCATCGCGGAGTGCTCGGATTCGACCGTGACGTACTCGGTGTGCACCTTGCCCTTCGCGACGAACGCCGCGAACTCTTCGACTATCGTGGTCTGAGGGGTGATCGGGTATGCCGCTACCACGTCCGGCTTGCACTGGCGCATTGCCTCTGCGACGACCGTGTTGCCCGTCGCGGCGACGACCTTCTGCTCGGCCACGTCACTTCACCTCCGGGAGGTCGCAGCCCTCAGGCACCATGGTGATGGCGTCTACCGGGCACTCGTTCGCGCACACACCGCATCCCTTGCAGTGCGCGAGGTCGAAGGCGGTCACCTTCTCGTCCGCGACGATGACCGCGGTGTCGGGACACACGATCCAGCACAGCAGGCACTGCGTGCACTTGGCGTCGTCACGCTCGGGCCGCTGGCTCCGCCACCCGCCCGTCACGTACTCGTCGGAGTTGCCCGAAGCGGGGATGACCGCACCGAGCGGGAACTCGTCGGACTTCCACTCGCCGATCCGCGAGATGTCCCACTTCATCCAACGCTCACCTCCTCGAACGCGCGCTTGACCGAGGCGATGTTCGCGTCGATCACGTCCTGCGAGAACTTCTTGCCGAAGGTCTTGGTGAGGTGCTGGATGATCTCGTCCAGCGTGAACAGGCCCGTGACCTTCGCGAGCGCTCCGACCATCGGCGTGTTGGGGATGTCGCGCTTCAGGGTGTCGAGCGAGATCCCCGACGCGTCGACTGAGGCCACCCGCACCTGCCGCCCCTGCAGCCCCAGCTCGGCACGCAGCGCATCCGGCGTCTTGCAGGTGTTGACGATGATCGCTCCACCGTCCCGCAGGCCTTCGGTCACGTCCACGATCGACAGGAGCGTCTCGTCGAGGACCACGACCACGTTCGGGTGCTCGATGTTGCAGTGGATCTCGATCGGCTCAGGCGAAATGCGCGTGAACGCCTTGATGGGGGCGCCCATCCGTTCGGGACCGTACTCGGGCATCGCCTGCATGTACTGGTCGGCCTCGAGAGCGGTCTCTGCGACGAGCTTGGCCGCCGTCACGGCCCCTTGCCCCGCTCGCGCATGCCAACGGATCTCCGTCAGCTGCTCCATGGTCTCCCCTTCCTCATCGGCAGTCACACCCGGTCTTGCGACGTGCGCACTTGGGGGATGACGACCGGGTCGTTACAGAATACGAGGGCTTGAGTCCTGAACGGGCGTTTCTCGCAGCCCAGCGGGCATTCCCGTCGGTGAACGGCAACCAGTATCTGTCACTCACCGATGTCTCGCCTGCCTTCGAGCGCACGGCTGAGGGTCACTTCGTCTGCGTATTCGAGGTCGCCCCCCACCGGGAGTCCAGAGGCGATGCGCGTCACCCGCACGCCGAGCGGCCGCAGCAGCCTCGCGATGTACAAAGCGGTCGTCTCTCCTTCGACGTTCGGGTTCGTCGCGACGATGACCTCTTTGACCTCGCCGCCGGATACGCGTTCGACGAGCTCGCGCATCTTGAGCTGGTCCGGACCGATCCCGTCCATGGGCGCGATGGCGCCGTGCAGAACGTGGTACAGCCCCGTGAACCCGCCGGAGCGCTCGATGGCGACGACGTCTCGCGGCTCCTCGACGACGCACAGCACCGAGCGGTCGCGCTTCTCGCTCGCGCATACCTCGCACAGGTCGCCTTCTGCCAGGTTGTAGCACTGGGAGCAGAACCGCACCGAGCGCTTCACGTCGAGGATCGCGTCGGCAAGACGCCTCGCTCCCTCCTCGTCCGTGCGCAGGATGTGGAACGCGAGCCGCTGCGCGGACTTCGGGCCGATGCCTGGAAGCCGTTGCAGCTCGTCGATGAGCCGCGCGATCGCAGGAGCGTACAGCGACATCAGCGAAGACCCGGTATCTTCAAGCCGCCCGTGACGGCTTCCATCCGCTTCGCGGCGGCTTCCTGCGCTTGCCGGAGGGCTTCGTTCACGGCCGCCATCACGAGATCTTCCAACATGCCCACGTCTTCGGGGTCTACCGCTGCCGGATCGATGTGGAGCGACTCAAGGACGAGCGAGCCGCTCACCACTGCCGTCACGGCCCCGCCGCCGACCGAGACCTCGATGCGCTCGGCAGCGATCTCCTCCTGTGCACGCGCAAGCTCTGCCTGCATGCGCTGGGCCTGCTTCATGAGGCTGCCCATGTCTGGTCTCATGTCCGTCCCTTCTTCGCCTTCGGGCCGTCGTCTCCGCTAAGCGGGCGCTCCTCGACCAACGATGCTCCGAGTTCCGCCACGAGCCGCGCCTCGAGCTCGTCCACGTCCGAGGCGGCCTCCTGCACCGGTCCAGCTCCATCGGGATGAGCGTCCACGGCAAGCTCAGCCGCTTCGCTGGGACCCTGCTCGGCAGGCGTGGAAGCCGGTGCCGAGACCCCGTCGCGCCCGAGCCGGTACTCGATGGGCGGAGACACCCCGAGAACCTTCTCGAGCGTCGACTTCAGGAGCGCAAGCGTCTCCGGTTCACGGGCGTACTCCATCGAGAAGCCTCGGTCACGAGGGAACTCGACCACGAGCGCGTCCCCAACGACCTCGACCTCCGTCGCGTCGAAGTGGTGCGAGCGGGCCGGCTTCCGCTTGCGCATCTCGGCGATCACGGCTGGCCACGAGCGCTTGACCGCCTTGCGGTCGAGCGGCCCCGCTCCGGCCTGCGTCGTGGCTGCCGCGGGTTCCGCGTCGGCCGCTGGAGCAGCCGCTTGCACGGCTTCGGGATCGGCGGACGCTGCGGCCGCGGAGCGAGGCGCACGGGGGCGCTTCTCGCCTTCACGCGGTGCAGCGCCATGCTGCTTCGACGGCGACGGCTGCATCGGTGCTCCGCCACGGAGCGCATCTTCGAGCGCTTCGATGCGCTGCACCAGCGCCTCGACCGTCACGTCCGCCTCTGGCTTCGCGAGCCGCGTCAAGGCGACCTCCAGTGCGAGACGCACGTCCGCAGTCTGCCTCATCGTGCTGCCCAGGTCGTCGAGCACGTCGAGCATGCGCACGATCCTGGCGTGCCCGAGCTCGTTCGCCTGACGCCTGAGGCGTCCGAGGTCTTCGGCTCTGACGTCCAAAGCGGGTCCAGGATCGTCAAGCACCTTCACGACCAGCAGGTCGCGTGCGTGCCGCGCCAGCGCGAGCGAGAACTCAGCGAGATCCGTTCCTCGCTCCACCAGAGCAGCCACGGCACCGAAGAGGGCTCCCAGATCCGAAGCGATGAGGAAGTCGACGACTTCGAACAGCTCCTCAGACCCGACCGCTCCGAGCAGACCCTCCGCATCTGCCAGAGTGATCGGCCCCGTCACGAACGAGGCCAGCTGCTCCAGCGCGGTGATGGCGTCTCGCATGCCGCCGCGCGCGTGCCGAGCGACGAGCGTCAGGACCGCGTCCTCTACCTCGACCCCCTCCGCGTCCGCGATGTGCCGAAGCCTGGCAGCGATCTCGTCTACGGAAAGCCGGCGGAACTCGAACGTCTGGCAGCGCGAGTGGATGGTCTCGGGGACCTTGTGGGGATGCGTCGTGCACAGCACGAACACCACGTGGGCCGGCGGTTCTTCGAGCGTCTTGAGCAGCGCGTTGAACGCAGAACTCGACAGCATGTGGACCTCGTCTATGATGTAGACCTTGTAGCGGCCGCGAGCAGGCGCGAAGTTGACGCGACCGATGATCTCCTCGCGGACCGCATCCACGCCGGTGCGCGACGCGGCATCGAGCTCGTACACGTCGGGATGGGTGCCGTCCGCTATCTCGCGGCAGTCCTCGCAGGTGTCGTCGGGCTGACCGGTGGGACCAGCCTGGCAATTGAGCGCCTTCGCGAGCAGCCGCGCGGTCGTCGTCTTGCCCGTGCCCCGCGGACCGGCGAACAGGTAGGCGTGAGCGAAGACGCCCTCGTCGACCGCATTGCGGATCGTGCGCTCGACGTGCGCCTGACCGACGACGTCATCGAACGTCTGGGGCCGGTATTTGCGGTACCAGGACTGATGGGCCACGGCTGGGCACCTCTCCGATCCTCGCCAACGGACGCGGCCGCGGCCACCTCCGCGGCGCTCGGCGCGTGCCCTCACGACGCGCCCCGGACACCCGGCAGAGGCCGCTTATGGCTGCTTCCTCCCGGACCTGACCAGGTTCGCGACGTGCCGCCGCCCGGGACGCGACGTGAGGGCGCGCTGCACCCGCCAGTATACCGCGCCCTACGACGGGAGCGGGTCTGACGACGAACCCTCGAGGACCTCTTGGATCCTCCGCAGAAGCACGTCGATGTCGACAGGTTTCGTGATGTAGTCGTCGCACCCTGCCTGAAGCGCCTTCACGCGGTCGCCCTTCATCGAGTGGGCAGTCAGGGCGAGCACCGGGATGGACGAGAACCTCTCGTCGGCCTTGATGCGGCGCGTGGCCTCATAGCCGTCGATCTTGGGCAGCTGGACATCCATCAAGATGATGTCGGGCCGGTGCTCAGGCACGGCCTCCACCGCGGCCTCGCCGTCCTCGGCGACGACGACTTCGTACCCGCTCTTCTCGAGAAGGAATGTGATGAGGTAGCGGTTCTGCGGGTTGTCTTCCACGAGCAGGACTTTGCGCTTCATAGGCCCCTCGCTAATCTTCCAAGATACAGTACCACCTTCCGGCCGTACCGTCTGCATCGCGCGACGAACGGTATGCTCGTCTCGGCGGAGGGAGCTTGCGTGAGTGGCCGGATGAGAAGCGCGCTGCACGGCCTCGCCCTGCTGACGGGCGCAGGGCTGCTCGCGGTGGCGGCCTGGGCGGCCACCCCCTACGGACCGGACGAGCGGGCGCTCGACGCCCTGCGAACCTCTGACGGCATCTCGGTGGAGCGGACCGGGTGGGGATGGGAGTTCGCCCCGTCGGCTTCCATGCCAGCCACGGCCGTCGTCGTGTACCCCGGCGGTCACGTCGACCCGCGCTCCTACGCTCCGCTTGCGCGCAGCCTTGCACAAGCCGGGTATCGAGCGATCGTCATCAAGATGCCTCTGTCCCTGGCGGTGATGGCTCCGAACGCCGCCGACCGTGCCGTCCGGGCGCACCCCGAGATCCGCCGCTGGGCGATCGTCGGACACTCGCTCGGCGGAGCGATGGCCGCGGCTCACGCGGCCCGGCGGCCGGGACGCTACTCGGCCCTCGTGCTCCTCGCCGCCTACCCGCCGGAGTCGGTCGACCTCTCTCGGCAGCGCATGGCGGTCGCGGCGTTCGCAGGCAGCGAAGACACCGTCCTCAACCGGGCGCGGTTCGATGCGATGCGTGGACGGCTGCCGCAAGAGAGCGTCATCGCCACCGTCGAGGGAGCCAACCACGCCCAGTGGGGCGCCTACGGCCGTCAGCGAGGCGACGGCGACGCGCACATCGCTCCTGAGGTCCAGACGGCGATCGCAGTCGATGCCGTCAGGCGGGTCCTGGGCGACCTGCCGCCGCTTGAAGAGCCGGCCACCCCTGGACCTGACACCCGCTAGCGGCACGGACGCCCGCCCGCTCCGGCGGAGCCAGCAGGAAACCGCAGGCTGCAGCCTGTCGACCCGGATGCGGGTGGCGTACCATGGGCACGTGAACTCCCCGCTTGTCGAGATACGGCACGCCGACGTCGTCCGCGACGGGAGGACGATCCTTTCGATCGAACGCTTCGTCGTGGCCCGCGGCGAGCGCATCGCCGTGCTGGGCCCGAACGGCGCAGGCAAGTCCACGCTGCTCAGGCTGCTCGCGCGCGACGTTCTGCCCGTGTTCTCGGAGCGGACGGCCGTGCTGGTTGGAGGACGCCCGCTCGTCCCGCTGTTCGAAGTGCGATCCTTGCTGGGCGTCGTCTCAGACGCGCTGCAGTCCGACTACGACCGCGCCGTGACGGTCGAAGATGTCGTGCTGTCGGGGTTCTTCGGCTCCATCGGTCTGTACCGGGCTGACGAGGTGTCGACGCCCATGCGACGTCGGGCTCGGACCGCGATGCGCGATCTGGGGATCGAACACCTGCGTGACCGAACGATGGACACGCTTTCCACCGGCGAGGCACGCCGTGCCCTCATCGCCCGGGCGCTGGTGAATGACCCTGCGGCGCTCGTGCTCGATGAGCCCTGCCACGGGCTCGACCCGAGCGCTGCGTGGCACTTCCGCCAGACGCTGCGCATGCTCACGCGCTCTGACCGGGCGATCGTGCTCGTGACGCACCACGTCGAGGACATCGTCCCAGAAGTGCATCGGGTCGTGCTGATGAAGGACGGCCGCATCGTAGCCGACGGGCCGAAGCACGAGATCATGACGAGCGGACGGCTGTCCGACCTGTTCGGGTTCCCGATGGTGCTGGAGGAGCGCGCAGGCGTCTACCGGGCGTGGTAGGCCACGGCGATGCGTGCCGCGAGTCGCACGTTGCTCAGTACGAGCTCCAAGTTCGCGCGCTCGCTCGCGCCCCCCGTCAACTCGTGGATCCGTCTGAGAAGGAACGGCGTGATTGCCTTGCCGGAGATGCCCGCGTTGTCCGCCTCGGCAAGCGCCTGAGCGACGACGGCCTCGACCGTCTGCGCCGGGATCTCGAACGCTGGATCGATAGGATTCGCGACGACCTCCCCGCCGGCCAGGCCAAGCTCATCGCGTACCCGCAAGACTCGAGCGACCGCCGCCGCATCCTCCACCCGGGCACTGACCGGGAAGCCGCTCGTGCGGGCGTAGAACGCCGGGAACTCGTCGGTCCTGTACCCAAGCACCGGCACGCCATACGTCTCGAGGCGTTCGAGGGTCGCTCCGATGTCGAGCACCGACTTCGCGCCCGCACAGACCACCGCCACCCGCGTCCGCGCCAACTCCTCGAGGTCAGCGGAGACGTCCATCGAGATCTGCGCTCCCCTGTGGACGCCTCCGATGCCTCCCGTCGCGAAGATGCGTATCCCGGCGCGTGCTGCGACGGCCATGGTCGCGGCAACCGTCGTCGCACCGGTGAGCTTGAAAGCAACAAGCGTCCCTAGGTCCCGCGTGCTCGCCTTCTCGACCTTCGGGTCTGAGGCGAGCCGCTCGATCTCGTCACGGGTGAGTCCGACACGCACCACCCCATCGATGACTGCGATGGTGGCAGGCACCGCGCCTGCATCGCGCGCCGCCTGCTCGGAGCGGAATGCGCACGATAGATTCGCGGGGTACGGGAACCCGTGCGCGATGATGGTGGACTCGAGCGCTACGACAGGCGCGCCCTCTTCGACGGCCTGCGCGACTTCCTCTGAGACACAGACGATTCCGCTCACCACACGACCTCCGCAGCTCTATCCAGCACAGCAGCCAGCTCGATGCGCTCGCTCACGGTACGCTCGCTTTCGAGGGCGAATGCCGCCATCGCGGCAGCGAACGCCAGCGTCTGCTGCACCGGGAACCCAGCCACGGTCCCGTACGCTATGCCAGCCATGAATGCATCCCCCGCACCGGTGGCGTTCACCGGCCTGACCGGCAACGCCGAAAACCGGAGCCGCTCCGACCTTTCGGCGTACAGCCCTCCGGATTCCCCGTCCGTCACGACGACGCGCCGCACCCCTGCCCGCAGCATCGCTTCGGCAGCCGCGGCGAGGTCGCCCCCCGGCGTGCCCGCGATCTCCGCCGCTTCGTCGACGTTCGCCTTCAGCGTGTGCAGACCTGCGAGGCATCCGCGCAGCCGCCGCGCCTTGGCCACTGACACGGCGTCGACCAGCACCGGCCGATCCCGCCACTGCTCGCAGACCCACTGGATGGTCTGCTCTGGCAGGTTCGCGTCGAGCACGAGCGCGTCGGCACCGTCGGCGGCGGACCTGAAGGTGCTCACTGCCTCGGGCGTGAGCCGGTCCATCGCGCGCATGTCCGAGACTGCCGCCACCGGTTGGCCGTTCGGGTCGACGACGCATACGTACCGGGGGCACGGCAGGCCCGCGGCGGGAGCCACACGAACGTCGATGCCGGCGTGGCGGCACTCGGCGACGAGAGCCTCGGCATCGACGCCTTCACCGACTGCCGTCACCAGACGTACGTCGCACCCGAGCCTGGCAAGGTTCTCGGCCACGTTCCGCCCGACTCCTCCCGGCCCGATGCGCACCGTCCCCGGTGCAGAGTCGCCTGCGACGACGGGTTCACCCGCTAGTCCGAAGACGTCCGTGTTCGCACCACCGATGACGGCGATCGTGAGCGGCACCCGGCCTCCTTCCCAGCCGCTTCCATGATATTTCCCGTGGCTGACATCAACGCAGCGGGGCGGCCCGTGTGGGCCGCCCCGCCGATGTCCAGTCGCTGGAAAGGACTAGAGCTTGCGGACGTTCGCCGCCTGCTTCTTGCCGTTCTGGCCGTCGGCGATCTCGAACTCCACCGCCTGACCCTCGTCGAGGCTCTTGAAGCCCTCGCCCTGGATGGCGCTGAAGTGGACGAACACGTCGTCACCGCCGTCGTGCGAGATGAAGCCGTAGCCCTTGTCCGGATTGAACCACTTGACCGTTCCCTGTGCCATGCAAACCATTCCTTCCGCCCCGCAGGGCAAAACAAAGCGACGTGACGCTTCCCGCGACACGCGGGTGTCACGCCGCGAATCCGTGGGCCTTCCATCCGGCCCGCAGTGCACTATACGCGACCTGCGCGCCGAATGCACGCTTTTTCTTCACTCGATTCCGAGAAGCGTCGCGGCATTGGTCCAGCAGATACGTTCCAGCTCGTCGTCGCTGAGGCCGCACGAGCACAAGGAGGCAAGGGCCGAAGCCGCATCGGTCCACGGCCCATCGCTCGCGAAGAGCACCCGATCCGCGCCGTGTGCGCGGATCATCTCACGCAGCGCAACCGGCTCAAGCTCCTCCGTCGCGTGGGACGTGTCGAGGAACACGGAAACACCGGCCAATGCCTCCATCACCCGGTCCCACCGCCGATACCCGCCCATGTGAGCAAGCACGAAGGTGGTGCGAGGGTGCTGACGTGCGAGCCGGGCGAAGACCTCTGGCTCTCCCGATACGGTTTCGAAGTTGGGATCCTCTCCTGCGTGGAACAGCACGACCAGACCGCGTCGCGCACACTCCTCGTACACCGCGTGCATCCGCTCGTCCTCGGGATGGAACGCCTGGAACTCGGGGTGGAGCTTGATGCCGCTCAAGCCGAGCGCTGCGATCCTGGCCACCTCCGCGAGCGGATCGTCCATCGCAGGGTGCAGCGCGCCCAGGGCTCGTATGCGCTGAGAGAGGCGCTGTGC
>JAOAFY010000050.1 GCA_026416035.1 Coriobacteriia bacterium
TCGCTGCCCAAGCGAACCGCCGGCCACGCCAACCCAGCGTGAGGCGCGCGTGCAGCACGAGGGCGTATGCTATCCACGAGATCAGCGACCAAGTCTCGATGGGGTCCCAGCCCCAGTACCGGCCCCATGCCTCGTTCGCCCAGATCGCTCCCGCAGCGATCATCACCCCAAGGAACAGGAACCCGGCAGCCACGAACTTGTACGAGAGATCGTCGAGGGCCTCAGGAACCACCTTGCCGAGCAGCGGATCTCCCTCCGAACGCCGCCAATCGCGTACGAGGAACAGCACGGCGAGACAGAACGCCGTGATGAACGATCCGTAGGCCAGCTTCGCGAACGCGACGTGGATAGCGAGCCACCAGCTGGCAAGCGTCCCTGTGATCGCGAGCTCGCTTTTCGGTGCGAGCATCGCTCCGCCGAGGGTGAGGAACGCCAGCGGCATGACGGCTGCCGCCAGAGGCTGCAGGGACCGCTTGCGAACGAGCAGGATCAGGAATGCCGCCACCCCCACGAACGCGTACGAGGAGACGACCTCGTAGAACCCCAGACACGGCCCATGCCCAACGCGCACCCATCGGAACCCGATGCCGAACGCGTGCACTGCCAACCCGGCTGAGGCGACAGCCACGGAGACTCGCTCGATGCCGGGCTTGCGGAACACGAGACCCACGACCGCGAGCACCGCCGATACCGCATACAGCGTCACGGCCGACCACATGATGAGGATCTCAGTCGTCATGGTCCTTCCTCTCCTCTGTCGCGGACGCGCCAGCCGACTTCTCGATCTCCCGAAGCACCCGCTGCCCGAACGACGGATCGCGTCTCGAATGCCGCACGAACACGAACGCCATCGCGCCATCGTCCTCCCGCTCGACGGTCACCAGCGCTTCGCGGAACGGCGCGAACACGGCGACCGCGAGCGCCGCGGTAGCCAGCACGAAGACGGCGTACAGCGGGAAGACGCTCCAATCGTCGACGACGGACAACCGTGCGTAGTACCCGACCTCGCCTGCTTCGAGCACGACTCCGGGCAGCGGCTCGAAGGTGGCTCCGGGCTTGGCCACACCGCTTCGCACCCCAGCCTCACCCTCTGCACGCCATTCTATCCGGGGCTCGCGAGGCACCGCTGGGACGCACGCGCCACCACGCGAGTCAAGCGGGATGGACAGCGAGATGCGCGCGGTGTCCGTCGCAGTGCTCGCTTCGATCCAGCTCACCGAGCGAGCGACGCACGCTTCGGTGTCGAAGTCCAGAAGCACGTCGGTCGCGACGCCGCCTTCGCCTGCGATAGGGAGATGCAGCCCGTAGTCGTTGGCGTGGACCACGAGGGACTTGTACCGCAACGGATGATTGGGGTAGACGTATGCGCCCGCAAGCCGCACTGGGCCGTCGTACAGCTCGACGAACGGCGAGGCGCCTCGATCTACTCCGCCGACGACGTGCGAAAGGTCGAGTGCGGAGACAGCTATCGTGAGCCTGGTGAACTCCCGGTGAAGCGGGCCGCGGCTGAGCACGCCGTACGACTCCGCACGGTCGACCCGCGCGGAGCCCACGGGGACGCCCATCAAACCCTCCGCACGCGTGAGCTGTCCCAGCCCGACGAGCACGATGAGCCCTGCAAGCAGCCAGTGGAAGGCGGGGCTTCCGAGCGCGCCTGCTTTCGACGATGACGCATACACGGTCGATTCGGAAGCCGCCCTGACCCGCAATCCGGACCTCCGCAACGCCTGCTCGATGCAGTGAACCGGATCGCCAGCGCAACCGATCTTGACCGCAGCATCAGGTGCGCGTCCGGGCAAGCGCACGAGGACGTCTTCTGACGAAGCACGGCGGATGACTCTTCGAGCGGCCCTCGTTCGCTCCACGCTGCACGCCACGGTCGAGGCAAACAGCGCCACTGTCAGCGCGATGAACGGCGCCGAACTGAATGCGTGATCGAGGCCGAGGACCCTGACGAAGGCCCCGAGGGCTCCGCTGACCGGCACGCTGCCCTCGGCACCGCGCTGAGGGACGATCGTCGCCGCTGTCGCCCAGGCTGCGCAGGCACCGAGCAGGAAGGTCGCCAGCCTCCGCGACCGCAGCGCATCGTAGATCCGGCTCACGACTTGCATCGTCGCGTCACGGGAGGGGAGCCGGGGTCGTCTCGCCTGACTGCGCAACGACTCTCGTGCTCGCCACGAGCCACCCGCGTCCCATGCGCTCCAGGGAGTATTCCACCTCGTACCTCGTCGTGACCCACTTCGTGGACGGCTGGCGGGAGCTCAGTCCCCAGTACCGCCAGCGCCACGCCTCGGCGGTGCGGATGACTGCCATTGTCGCGTCAGTCGAGGGGTCGGCGTCCTGGAGGACCTGGAAGGCGACGAGCTGCATCTCGAGGGCCTGCCCCTTCTGCCGGTTGAGCTCGATGTACGCGTCCTCGCGCACCTCCTGACGCTCTGTCACAAACGGGGCGACCACCGTGACTTCGAGGCTGTAGTATGCGTCCGGAATGGCGGCAAGGTAGCTCGTGACCGCCTGCTTCGGCGTGCTCGACGGCACCCGTTGCACCGGTCGCTCACCAATGGGAAGCACCCCTTGCGTCGTCTCGTCCTCCGGCACGTTCCTAGCACGTGCGCAACCGGCAGACGTCATCACGAGAGCTGCGAGGAGGAACGCGACGATGGCGGTGCGGTTTCGGTTCATGCCAGCAATTCTACGACACGACTGTGGCATGTGGGCCACGCCTCCCCGCCGCGGCCCACACCCCAACAGCTGCAATCACTTGAACACGCGCATCTCGGCGATGCCGTATCCGTTGTTCCTGCCCGTGCCGGTCCTGCGACACTCGACGCGGACGTAGCGCGCGCCTCGTGACGAGAAGGTCACGCTCGCAGTGCCGCTTGTCCCGCTCGTGGTTCCGTAGACTTGCGTCCAGTTCCGATTGTCGGTCGACACGTGGATCCGGAATTCCCTCGCCCACAGATCGCCGAACCACGCCACCTCGACCTTGCTCACGTTCACGCTCGAACCTAGATCGACCTGGAGCCACTCCGTGTCCGAGGCGCCACCGTCGCGCTTGGACCACCAGTACGTGCTCGCCGAACCGTCGCCAGCCTTGCCGGGCGCGTAGTCGTTGCTGACGAACCGCGACGCTGTGAACGGCTTGCCGAGGGCCAGGTTCTCGGCACCCGCAGCCTGCGGCGTCAGCGACACCGCCACGGTCGTCGTCGCACCGTTCACGACCGTCACAGTCGTGCTCCAGCTCTGGTAGCCGGCCGCGCTCACGCTCATCAGGTAGCTCCCGCCAGGGATGCCATCGATGCTGTAGCCGCCTCCGCTGCCGGTCACGGCGGTCTTGCCGGCCACGCTCACGGTGGCGCTCGACACAGCTGCTCCGGTGGCGGCGTTGGTCACCGTGCCTGACACGGCACCGGTCGTCGGAGCGTCCGGATCCGACACCATGGGCCACAGAGGCGTCACAGAACTGCCGTGCTCACCGCACGAGGTCGAGCAGTCGCCCCTGCTCCACTGGTCGGGCGTGTAGCTCCTGAGCTTCAGACCGGTCAGCCCGGTGCTCGCGTACGGTGCTCCGTCGCTGGTGTACGCCAACAGCCGAGGCCGCTTCCATCCGTGCGGCACCTGGGCATGGCACAAGATGCACTTGCCCTTCGAGGAGCCTTGGTGGTCACCTTCCTTGTGCACTCCGTTGCTCCAGGTGCCGGTCGGACCGTTCAGGTCGTGGCACTTCGAGCAGATCACGGTCGTCGAACTCATGCCGTTCGCCGAGTTCGTCAGGTATGCGCTCTTCCAGCTCGTCGGATAGGCGGGATCGATGTTGACCTTCATCGCTGCGCCGTGCGGACCGCTCGCTCCGGAGTAGGTATGGCACGAATCGCAGGACATGACCGAATCGGTCGTCCAGCCCGCTTTGAGGAAGCTGGATGCCGGGGGCAGCGTCCAGGTGTACACCTGGCCGTTGACGGTGAACGAAGACCGCATGCCCGGCAAGCCGCTTGATACCCGATGCCCGGACGACATCTTCGGCGTGAACTCCCATGCCTGACGGGCGTTGTGCGCAGAGTCCGGGTGGCAGGTCAGGCAGCGACGATCGCCGCCCGCGATGGCCGCCTTCACCGTCGCGCTTGCCGACGCATGGCAGGTGCTGCACGCGTAGCCCAGCGCCGCGTGCTCATCGTCGAGGTACATGAAGTGGCAACCCTTGCAACCGGACGGGTTTGCCGCCGATGCATCGTGCTGCTCGTGGTGATTGGGACCGACGCCTGGATGGCAGCCCTCGCATGCCGTCGTCGTCGCCGGCTGGCTCGGCCCCTTGTGGCACACCGAGCAGCCACCTCCCTGAAGCCCGGCGTGGATCTTCTCTGCGTTCGTCACGTCGTGGCAGCCGGTTCCCGCGCACGACGTGCTCGAGGACTGATGCTTGGTCTGACGCTCGCCATGCTTCGTCGGATGGCACGCCGCACACGTCTTGTCCCACGGGGCAGTGAATGCGTCGACCTTCACCTCGTGGCACTTCACGCAGCCAACGCCCACGGTGGACTTGAAGTGCTCAGCCTTCATGTCCTTGTAGTGGCATTGGCCGCAGCCGGATTCTGCCGACGCATCGTGAGCCGCCAGCGGATAGTGGTTCGGATCTGGCGGGCTCAACGCGCCGTGGCAGTTCACGCACTTGGTGCTGGCAGGAAGCCCTCGACCCGGATCATGGCAGTAGTCGCACGATCCATCCCGGCTCGCACCATGCAAATCACGCACGTCAGCCGTCTCGTGACAATCGACGCACGCTTGGCTATCGGGTGCGGTGTGGATCGCCGCGATGTCGCCGTGGACGGTGTGACAGCTGGAGCAGTCCGCGGATGCACGATTCCAGTCGATCCGGCGCGGATCGGCGTTCCTGTGGCACAGGTCGCAGGTCGTGGAGTACTGCGGGTATCGCGAGAGGTACGGCTGGTGCGCCTCAGGCAACGTCTTCGCCGCGTGGCACCGAGACCCGACGCACGTCGACGGCATCGCGTCGTAGGTGTGTGCTGCCGGCAGTCGCCGGTGGTAGTCCGCACCTTGCGTGGCATGGCAGCTCGAGCACGCGGCAGTCTTCTGCGTGATGTCCGGGACGCGGGTCGGGTTCGCGTGACAGACCTTGCACGCGCCGAGCGCAGCATTCGCGTGCACCTGCGTCACGTCCATCGGCTGACCAGCCGTGCCATGGCACGATGCGCAGGCGCTGATGCTCGCAGCGTCGCTTGCGGCGTGCTTGCTCGTCGCACCCGCATGGTAGTCTGCGTGGCACGCGGTGCAGCGGGTGTCGTTGGCCACCTCGATCGCGAACTGCACCTGCCGTCCGCGCTCTCCCTCGTAGTTGTCGTGGCAGACGTCGCAGCCGTGGAGCTGGCGGCCGCTCGGAGTGGTGACGCTCACGGCTTCGTGAGCGTCGACAAGAGATGTCGCGTGGCAACCGCTGCACCCGTCATCGCCAGCCGGAGTGAACGTGCTTCGATGCGTCGCGGCGAATACGGGGCCGTGCACCGTATGACACGCTTCGCAGTTCGTCTTGCCGGAGGCGATGGCCTCGATCACTGACAGCTTCGTAGACTTGTGGCAGGAATCGCACGACAGCGGCGTGCCGTCGGAAGCATACCGCGGCAGCCGTGTCGCGACTCCGTTCGACGTGCCCATATGCTCGTCCACTAGGTTCGAGCTGTGGCACATGATGCAGTCACGCGTGGGTGCAGCAGACGCGGAGCCCAGGTAGTAGCCGTAGCGCGGCCCGCTCGCATCCACGAGCGGCGGCTCAGCCCAGTGGAGCGACCGGTGGGCGTCGCCTGCCGTGAAGTCGTGGCACGCCCCGCAGGCGGTATCACCGGCCGCGATCGCCGCCGCGTACCGCGGATCGCTCGTGTTGCCATGGCACAGCGTGCAGCCCTCGCCTGGGCGGCGGGCTTCGTGCTCGACGACGAGGTCGCGCGAGTCATGGCACCCGGCCTCCAGACAGCCGTCCATGGCCGAGGAGCTCACGTGCGTGTCCGAACCGTAGTGCCGGTCCAGGGGTTCATGGCAGTCCGTACACGCAGGCACGCCAGTTCCAGCAACCAGGCGTCCAGCGGGGTGACATGCGCTCGCGGAACATCCGACGAGGCGCGTCCCGTAGTTCACGGCCGCGGCGATGTTCGTGACGCCGCGTGCGCCGTTGCACACCAGAGTCGGCACGGGGGCGTAGGATGCCACCGCAGACTGGGCCGATACGTGCCCTCCGTGCTTCGTAGGAGCGTCGTGACAGGCGTCGCACGACGCAGCAAGATGGCAGTTCTTGCACCACTGGGACTGGAATGCCCCGCCCGTCACCCAGTCCGCCTCGCCATGGATGCGGTGCAGCTCCTGCGGGGAGGCCATCAGGGAGGCCGACGAGGCGAACCGGCCAGCCACTGGGTCGAGGTACTGACCCGTCCAGGCGACGTTCGCACGACCGGTTCCGTGGCAAGCGCTGCAGTCAGCAGTGCTTGCAATCGTGGCGTGGAACCCCTCGTCCGGGGCCATCGCATGGCACGCAGCACACTTTGCGAACGAGACCGGAGCCGTGAAGTCGACGGGAAGCGCCATCCCGGAACCGGCGCCGTGGCACGACAGGCATGCTTGGTTCCCGGGCGGGGCGGCGGCGGCGATGGTAGGCGGAAGCAACGCGAAGATTCCGACGGCGATAGCCGTCACGAAGACCCTCTTCATGACTCCCCTCTCGTCACGCATCGGCCGGTGAGGCACGCACTCGTCGACCGAAGGGACTGAGGCCCGGTTGTGCCCGCAGCCCGACCCCGCGCCGACAGACATACCCGGCCGGTTGCACCACCAGCTCGTCGCCGCCGAAGGTGCCCAGATCGAGGCGGCGAGTCATCGCTTCCGGACCACGGACCGAAAGTGCGCCCCTTCACGAACGGACTCGCGGTAAGGCGTAGTGTGCCCGCTAACCGCTAACAAAGTCAAGAGTGACGCACGTCACGCTTGACGGATTACGCTGACGCAGCGCAAAGGCGACCTAGAAATCGATGCCGACGCGCTTGCCGACGACCACGCGATGGCAGATCAGGCAGTTGCCGTCTTTCGGGAAGTCGTAGTTCCGAAGCATGTAGTTCTGCGTCGTGCCGTGCGGGTTGTGGCACGTCGAAGTGCACGACAGCGGCTTTCTCGCATTCACGTCGTAGTGCTTCGGGCGCACGGGATGGTTGTTCCGGTACACCGTGAGCGACGACTCGTCGTAGTAGGTCGCAGGATGGCACTGCAGGCACACCTCGGGTTGCGGCTTGATCAGCAGCGGGCCCCACTGGGATCCGTGCGGCGTGTGGCACCGAACGCACAGCGTCTCGAAGTGGGCGCTCCGGTCGTACGTCGCCTGGATCGCCACCCGATGGCACTGGTAGCACATCGCGTTGTCCTTGGCGGTGAGCAACGCGGGGTAGTCTGCCGCGTGCGGGTCGTGACAGTCCGCGCAGTTCAGCTTCACCGTGCCGACCGGATGATGGCTCGGCTTCAAGAAGTCGTACTTGATGCCCGGGTGGCACCGATAGCACAGCGGCGGCTGCTTCTCGATGAGCAGCGGAGTGTAGTTCGAGCCATGCGGCTCATGGCAGCCGGTGCAGTTGTCGTACATGAACGGTTGATGCTGCACGGGTTTCAGCGAGAGCGGCGCCACCGAGGGATGACAGGTGAAGCACAGGTCTCGCTGGTTGTCGACCAGGATGCCGCGGTAGTCAGACGCGTGCGGGTCGTGGCAGTTCAGACAGTACCTCCCACCTGCGGGAGGATGCACCTGAGCGCGATTGAGCTCGCGGCCGATCGGATGACACGTGACGCAGAGGTCCCGCTCGTCTTGCGTCAGCAACGCCCTGAACTTGGATGCGTGTGGCTCGTGGCACTCGGTGCAGCGGCCCTCCATGAACGGGACGTGCGGGTAGTCGCTGGCACGCAGCGGCCCCATGTCGCCGTGACACATCCAGCACAGCTCGCTCTTCGGCAGCGTGGGCTTGGAGTCCTTGCCCTTGACCTTCTTCTCGGTGGTCGAGACGACTCCGCCGCCTTCCTCGCGGACCTTGCCATCTCCGGTCGTGAACACGTCCAGGACGACCTTGAGGGGCAGCCACTCGACGAGCGTCTTGGTGCGCTGCCAGATCTGCTTGATGCCTGAGATCACCGACGTGACCTCGACGTGACCGTGCGGTGTGTGGCAGGTCGTGCAGTCCTTCTTCATGAAGGGGTCGTGCACGGCTGGATACGAGAACTGCGGAATCAGCTCGGAGTGACATTGGAGGCATTCGAGATTGCGGGTGATGCGCTTGATCTGCTCAGGGGTCCTCGTGGTGTAGACCTGGACGATCGAGGTGATGCCGCACGCAAGCAAGAGCAGAAGCAGAGCGGCGCCGAACGCCAACCGCCCGCGGCGCTCGTTCGGCCGCGCTGAGTCCTGCCCGGCATCGGTCACATCGCGTGTCGTGTCGCCGTCGCTCACCCACCCCTCCTCACGCGCGCAGCCGACCTCGATCTGGTGTCTATGTGAAGTCTATCACGCGGCACCCCGACAGTGCAGCGGCACATCTTCATTCAGTGTTAACGTTCCATCAGTCTCACGCATTGAACCCGGCCGTTCTCCTTGTCGGCGATGACGGAGAACCCGCGCAGCCGCTCGACGTCGTTCGGGAAGTTCAGCTGCCCCGGCTCGGTCCCCCGCTCGCCATACCGTGCGGTCACCGTGTGCTCCTGCGAGCTGATCCGGACCAGCTGAAACGCGAACGAGTCGGCGACGAGCACGTCCCCGTTCGCCATGACCGTAAGCCCCCTCGGGAGCTGCAGCGGCCGTGCCGACCGGTCGTTCAGCCCCTTTGGGGGCGTGCCAACGGTCCACAGCGGCTTGCCATCTGGGCTGAACGCGGTGACCCTGGCGTGGTTCGAGTCCGACACGAACACGGTGCCGTCCTTCCCCACCGCCAGGCCGTTCGGATGGTCGAGATCCCCGGGCTCGATACCAGGCTTGCCCCACTGGCGGACGAACGTGCCGTCCCGTTTGAATACGAAGACTTGCCATTGATCGGTGGCGAAGACGTACTCGCCGCTGACGGCGACGTCGGTGACCGCTATGCCGCCCCCGTCCTGTCCAGACGACCCTCTGCCCACGCGCACCTTAGGATCGGGGAACCGGCGCAGCGGCTTCCCGTCGGCGTCGAAGACCTCGATCGAGTCGTTGTAGAAGCTTGCGACGTAGACGTTGCCGTCCTTGTCGGTGTCGATGCCGACGGGGTAGTTCAGGCGACCCGGCTTGTACGAGTACTTGCCGCCCTGCACGGGCTTCGCCACGCCGAAGCTGCCGAATTCGAACAGGAACCGCCCGTTTGCGTCGAACACGCAGACCCTGTTGTTGCCCGAATCCGTCACGTACACCCGCCCGTTCCGACCGACAGCCACACCCATGGGCCGGTCGAACAGCGGCTTGTCGCCGACTCCAGGTCCGTACACCTGCCACACGGGCTTGATGCCTTCCTTCGGAGGCACGGACGCTAGGTTCTCTGGACGGCCCAGGAAGTACAGCAGGTACACGAGCAGCAAGACGAGCAAGAGGAGCAACACGATCGCCATGACGACGAACCACTGCCGCGGCGACAGGCGTATCCCGCGCTTGAGCGGGGAGAGCATCTTGTCGAAAAGCGCGCTCACTGGCGTGCCCCCAGTCTCTGAAGCCCCTCTTTCGCTTCGGGCATGTCGGGTGCGAACTTCAAGGCGGCTTGGTAGTAGGAGATCGCAGCGTCACGCTTGCCCAGCTGCTCGCTGGCGTACCCAGCGATGTACTGCAGGTCCGCATACTGCGGCTGCGTCTTCAGCACGGGCTCGACAGTGAACAACGCCGACTTGTAGTGCTTCTGGCTCAGGTACAGCTCGCCGAGCGTCTTCGCCGCAAGCACGTGGTCAGGAGCTGTCTTCAGGACGTCCCAGAGCGCCGCTTCGGCCTCCTTGGTCTTCCCCTGTTGGAGCAAGACCACGCCCTTGTTATACAGCGCAGCCAGGTTCTTCGGATCACGCTTGAGCACCTCGGCGTACTGGGCAAGCGCCTCGTCCCACCGCTGCTGCTGCTGATACGCGTACGCGAGGTTGATCCGAGCCTCAAGGTCCTCGGGGTCCTTCTCGACCGCCGCCTTCCACGTGCTCTCCGCTACTGTGGCGGGCGTCGTCTGCTTGCCGCGTGTGAGCGCGCCCCTGAGCGCGAAGCCGCCAGCCGCGGTCACGGCGAGAAGGAGGAGAAGGACCAGCAGCGCAAGCCAGCCAGGAACGAGATCCTCTTCTGCGGGGCTCTGCGCTGTCGTGGCCGTCTCCTCAACGTGCTCGCCCCCGACGACCGGGACCTCTTCGATCTGATCGGGCTTCCTGGAACCTGTCATCGGCTCCCCTCCTGCTGAGCGATCCTGAACGAAAGGATCTGCAGGTCGGTCGACAAGCAGACCTGCCTCACATCCACTTCCTCAGGCACCACGAGCCGCGTGGGAGCGAGGTTCAGAATCGCCTTCACTCCCCCTTCGACGACCGCATCGGCCGCCAACTGAGCAACGCGGGCCGGGGTTGCGATGATGGCGATATCGATGCCGAGCTCGTTGACGACCCTTGGCGCCTCATCCACGTGAAAGACCCGAATGCCGTCGAACGTGCATCCGACCTTCGCAGGATCGACGTCGAAGAGCGCCACCACTTCGAAGCCACGCTCCGGGAAGCCCGCGTAGCCGTGCAGCGCCGAGCCGAGCTTGCCGTAGCCGACGATGGCCACTCTGCGGCGTTCCTTGACCCCGAGCAGCTCAGAGATGTGCTCGATGAGCGCCGAGACCTCGTACCCGATGCCGCGGGTACCGAGCTCGCCGAGGTATGAGAAGTCTTTGCGGACCTGCGCGGCGTTCGAGCCGCACAGCCCAGCGAGCCTGTCGGATTTCACGAGCGGCACCCCCATGGACTGAAGCTCGAGCAGGCAACGAAGATACTGAGGCAGCCGCTCGATCGTGCTCGCCGGGATGTCTGCAGTGTTGCGTCCCGTCATCGTGTCGCCTCCTCAGCCGCAAGGCTCGCTTCGACTGATGCGAGCGCATTGGCGGCGTCCGCCCTGCCGCCGCTGATCTGCACGGCGCGCTCGAACGCTGCCTTCGCACCGTGAAGGTCGCCGAGCAGCCGACGGGCATCGCCGAGCGTCATCCAGCCCTCGAGGTAGTTCGCGTCCTGGTCGACAGCCTCCGCCGCCTGATCCGCTGCTGCCTCGAAGTCCCCACGGGTGATCAGCGCGAGCGCGAGCTGGACGCGGATCGCTGGCCCGTACGGCTCGACCTCGATCCCTCTGCGAGCGATGGCGACGGCCTGCTCGCTGTAGGCCGGGTCGAGGTAGTACGACGCCTGGTTGTACAGGTTGGTCAAGAAGACGTAGTTGTCGTACTCCGCGGGCACGAACGGGATAGTTTCACGCAGAGCCTGTTCGGCGAGTGCGAGGTCCCTTCGCATGGCCTCCAGCAG
>JAOAFY010000051.1 GCA_026416035.1 Coriobacteriia bacterium
GCGGGCGGTGCGGGCGGTGCGGGCGGTGCGGGTGGAGCCGGCGGTGTAGATGGAGCCGGCGGCGCGGGTGGAGCCGCAGGCGCGGGTGGAGCCGCAGGCGGCGCGGGCGGCGCGTATCCCCCCGAAGCGGGGGCGGTCACACTGCCACGCCGGACCTTCTTGAAGACCATGAAGTAGTACACGATGGCCACGATCAGCGGGGCGAAGAAGAACCCGACCGCCATGATGATGGCCCATGTGGTCTTGCTGTTCCCGCTCGAGTTGGGGAACTCGTATTCCTGGCGCTGGATGAGGTCGACGAGCATCCAGATCCAGAACACGAGCGAGGCCAGCCCGAGGATGCCGATGCATGCATAGATCCCGCACACCCCGACGAGAGCAGCTCCATCGTCGCCCTCGTACTGCGCGTAGGCCTGTGCGGCCGGCAGGAGGGTCGTGATGGCGACGACAAGGGGGGCGACGCGCTTGAGGGACTGCTTCATGCGATCACCCCCTTTCCTGAGCAGCCGCACGGGGGATGGTCGATCCGCACCGTGCGCCTCCATTGTGCACGAGCGGCGCCGCGTCGGCTACTGTGTTCACATGATGTCTGCACCTGAGGACAGAGCGCACCGCGTGGAAGCGCGCGACGAGCAGCCAGCCCTCCTGCGCCGCACGTCCGGCGCTGTCGTGTGGCACGAGGACCCCGGGCTGCGGGCGCGTGCCGGGATCGTCGTGGCGTTCAGCGAGCGTACGGGGGGTGTGAGCGAACCTCCGTACGCATCGCTCGACCTGGCCGTCCACACCGGCGACATTCCCGAGGCGGTCGACGAGAACCGCACGAGGCTGCTCGAGGTGCTCGGGATCGCCGATCGCCGTGCTGCGCTGACGTGCGCCGAGCAGGTCCACGGCACGGTGGCCGTCACCGTTGGCTCTGCCGAAGCGGGGGCAGGAGCACGCGCGACCGGAGATCGGGGCCCGATCGCGGGTGCCGATGCGCTGGTGACGGCCGAGGTGGGCGTCCCGCTGATGCTCCTGTTCGCGGACTGCGTGCCGGTCGTGCTCGTCGCACAGGAGTCGCGTGCGGTCGCAGTCGTGCACGCGGGGTGGCGCGGGCTGGCGGCTGGAGTCGTGCGCGCCGGCCTGGAACAGCTGCGCGCGCTGTCCGCGCCGGGCGAGCCCATCTTTGCGTACATCGGTGCGCACATCGGCCGGTGCTGCTATTCGGTGGGGCCGGAAGTCGTTTCGCAATTCGGTCACAAGTTTGTTACGATACGCCGGGCCCTCGCCATGCTCGACATGCAGGCGGCGGTCACCGAGGAGCTCGAGTCATCCGGAGTCCCGAAAGAGCGCCAGTGTCACCTCGGCATCTGCACCGCGCACAACACGGAACGCTTCTACTCGTACCGGGCCGAGGGTCGCACCGGACGCCACGCCGCACTCGCCTGCGTGCTGCCGCTTCGCTGATGCTCTCTGCAGCGCTCCTTGCGCTTCTCGCCGGCTGCAACGGTGGCCGTCAGCATGCTGCCGACCAGGTGATCGTGACCGGTTCGACCACGGTGCAGCCGATCGCGGAGGTCTCCAAGGAGGGGTTCGAGAAGGCGCACCCCGGCATCCACGTGCTCGTGAGCGGCGTGGGTTCGTCTGCTGGCATCGAGAACGTCATTGCGGGCACGAGCGACATCGGCACGTCGTCGCGTGACTTGAAGGGCGACGAGGCGAAGCACGGGTTGGTCGACACGCCGATCGCCTACGATGCGATCGCCGTGATCGTCAACCCCTCGAATCCCGTCAACGGCCTGACGAAGGAGCAGGTCAAGGCCATCTTCCAGGGGCGCATCACGAACTGGAAGGAGGTCGGTGGTCCTGACATGGAGATAGGCGTCGTGAATCGTGACGAGGCGTCCGGGACGCGCGAGGCGTTCTCGAAGATCGTCTTGGACAAGGAGCGGTTCGACCCGACGGCAGTCATCTTGCCCGGCACCGGCCAGGTGCGCTCCGTCGTCGCGCAAGCGCCGAGCGCGATCGGCTACATCTCGCTTGGTTTCGTGACGCCTGAGGTCAAGGCTCTGGCGATCGATGGCGTCGCGCCGTCGGAAGAGGCGGTCGTAAGCGGGGCGTACCCGATCAGCAGGGTGCTGCACTTCTTCACGAAGGGCGAACCGACCGGTCTCGTGAAGGAGTTCGTCGCCTATGTGCTCTCTCCGGATGTGCAAGACCGCGTGGTGCGGGAGGCCGGCTTCATCCCAGTGACGGCGAGAGGCGATGGGTTATGACGCCGGCGGAGGAGACGGCTACCCCGCGTGAGCTCAAGCTCATGTCGAGGTCGACATACGTCAAGGAAGCCGCTCTCAAGAACCTGTTCTTGCTGTGTGCGACGATGGCCGTGGCGGGCGTCGTGCTCATCTTCCTGTTCGTAGGGTGGCGAGGGTGGCCCGTGTTCTCCGAGGTCGGGCTCGCGCGGTTCCTCGGCGGCGCCGAGTGGTTGCCCACGGCCGGCGCTTTCGGGATCCTGCCGCTGCTCGTCGGCTCGCTCGTGGTGACGCTGGGGGCGCTCGCCCTTGGTGCACCGCTCGCCATCGGCGCGGCGGTGTTCCTCTCTGAGATCGCGCCTCCTCGCGTGCGGTCGTTCGTCCGTCCGGCCGTGGAGCTGCTCGCGGGGGTCCCATCGGTCGTCTACGGCTTCTTCGGGCTGCTCGTCATCCGTCCGCTGGTCGCGGACGTGACCGGCGGGCTGGGGTTCGGGCCGCTGACGGCGTGGCTCATCCTCGCGATCATGATCGTGCCGACGATCGCGACGCTGACAGAAGATGCGCTCGGGTCCGTGCCTGAGGGCATCCGGGAAGCCAGTTATGCCATGGGTGCGACGACCTGGCAGACCATCTGGCGGGTGCTGCTCCCCGCAGCGAAGATCGGCATCATCGACGCCGTCATCCTCGGGATGGGGCGCGCGATCGGCGAGACGATGGCGGTGCTCATGGTAGTGGGCAACGCGCCGGTGTTCTTCCGTGGCATCGGAAAGCCGATCTCGACGCTCACCAGCCAGATTGTGATGGACATGCCGTACGCGTCAGGCGTGCATCGAACCGCCCTGTTCGGGCTGGCGATCATCTTGTTCCTGATCTCGATGGGCCTGGTGGCCCTCGTCCGAGCCTTGTCGCGCTTCAGGGAGGAGACGCGGTGAAGCGCGACGCGAAGAACCTCACGAACGCCGCAGCGCTCGCGGTCTTCTGGCTCGCGGGCCTCACCACCGTCGTCGTCCTCGGTGCGGTGATCGGGTACGTGCTCGTCAACGGGGTCGGCGAGATCGGCCTGGAGTTCATCTTCACGAATCCTCACGGCGTGAACGCGGAGGGCGGCATCTGGCCGACCATTGTCGCCACGCTGTACGTGACTGGGCTTGCGATGCTCATCGTGACGCCGGTGGCGGTCCTCGCGGCAGTCTACCTGGCGGAGTATGCGGTGCAGGGCAGGCTCGTCCGGACGATCCGATTCGCCGCAGACACGCTGGCGAGCGTGCCGTCCATCGTCATGGGGCTGTTCGGCCTGGCGCTGTTCGTCGAGTCGATGGGGTTCGGCTTCTCCGTCATCTCCGGCGCGCTGGCGCTGTCGTTCTTGATGCTTCCGATCGTCATGCGCACCACCGAAGAAGCGATCAGGGCCGTGCCGAAGTACATCCGGTGGGGCTCGTACGGGCTCGGGGCGAGCAAGTGGCAGACCGTCAGCCGCGTCGTGCTGCCTGCGGCCGCGTCGCGCATCATCACGGGGATCATACTCTCCGCCGGCCGCGCGGTCGGTGAGACGGCGGTCGTGATCTTCACCATGGGGACGATGATCAACCTGCCGGTCCTGCCCACGGACCCCGGAAGGTCCATGACCGTCCACCTGTACCAGCTGGCCATGGAAGGCATCAACATGCCCGCCGCGTTCGGCACGGCGTTGCTGCTCATGGCCATGGTGCTCGCGTTCAATCTCTCTGCGCGCTGGCTGCTGCGCAGGAACAGGAGGATGCAAGGATGAGCGAAGCGCTCGACTGCCCGTCGCCCGGCGTGCCGTCAGCGGACGGCGAGGTCAAGATCACGGTCCGGGACCTCGACTTCCACTACGGCGATTTCCACGCGCTCACCGGGATCTCGTGCGACATCAAGGCGCGCTCCGTGACCGCGTTCATCGGGCCGTCCGGGTGTGGGAAGTCCACGTTCTTGCGGTGCCTGAACCGGATGAACGACCTCATTCCAGGGACGCGGGTGGACGGGACCGTGCTGCTGGACGGGCAGGATGTGTACGGACCCGGCGTCGATCCGGTCGACCTTCGGCGGCGGGTCGGCATGATCTTCCAGCAGCCGAACCCGTTCCCGATGAGCATCTACGACAACGTGGCGTACGGTCCGCGGCTGCACGGGGTGAAGAAGAGGTCCGAGCTCGACGACATCGTGAGGATGTCCCTGGAGCGGGCGAACCTGTGGAAGGAAGTCAAGGACATCCTCGACCGCGGCGGCCTGACGCTTTCTGGCGGCCAGCAGCAGCGGCTGTGCATCGCCCGCGTGCTTGCCGTGCAGCCAGACGTCCTGCTCATGGACGAGCCGTGCTCGGCCATCGACCCTACGAGCGTCCAGAAGATCGAAGACCTGATGGCCGAGCTGAAGTCGTCGGTGACCATCATCATCGTCACACACAACATGCAGCAGGCGGCACGGGTCAGCGACGAGACGGCGTTCTTCCTGCAAGAGCAGGCCGGCGAACCGGCCATCCTCGTCGAGTTCGGCAGGACGGCCGAGATCTTCACGAGCCCGAAGGACAAGCGTACTGAGGACTACATCACGGGTCGCTTCGGCTAGGCCGACCCGAGGTGCTCGGTGCCGGCGCCGGGTCGCGCGGCGAGGCGGTATAATCCCCGTATCCTTAGAATCAGACGAAAGGCCGATGATGCGCGAAGGATTCCGCAAGGAGCTCAAAGACCTCAAGGCGACGGTCCTCGCCATCGGCCACGACATCGTGGACGTGACGCGGGATGCGGTCCGCTCCCTCGTCGAGGGCGACGTGGATCTTGCAGAGCGCGTCATCGAGGGCGACTCGGACATCGATGCCCGGTGCCTCGGCGTCGAGGAGCGCTCGCTCGAGATCATCGCTACGCAGTTCCCGGTTGCACGCGACTTGCGCCTTCTGCACTCCCTGTCGTACATCGCGATGCACTTCGAGCGCATGGGCGACCTAGGAGTCAACATCGCGAAAGCCGCTCGCCGAACCGCAGGACGGCAGGGTCCGCAGACTCTGTACGACCTCATCCAGGCGCAGGGCAACCTCGTGCAGCGTGTCTTGCAGGCCATGCTGGAAGCGCTCGAGAAGAACGACCTCGAGACTTCACGCAAGCTCCAGGAGCTCGACGAGCCGATCGACCACCTCTTCAAGCAGTTCTTCCGCGAGCTTGCCAGGCTGCAGGAAGAGGAGGACATCGAGTGGGGCTCCTCGATGGTGCTCGCATCGCGGTACCTGGAGCGCATCGCGGACCACGCGGTCGACATCGGGGAGCGCATCACCTACATGGTGACGGGTCAGTTCGCATCGTGCGAAGACGACGAGGCCTGATGCGCCGTGAGCGCCATAGCCGAGCGATACCGAGCGGTCCGCAGGGCCGTCGCAGACGCTGCTGATGCGGCGGGACGGAACGCGGAGGACATCACCATCGTCGCGGTGACCAAGAACGTGGGCGTCGCCGAGATCAAGCAGGCCATCGCTGCGGGCATCCGGGACTTTGGAGAGAACCGGGTCCAGGAGTTCGTGGGCAAGCACGGCCTGTTCCCCGAGGTGCGGTGGCACTTCATCGGGACGCTGCAGTCTAACAAGGTCAAAGACGTCGTCGGCCGTGCGGCGCTCATCCACTCCATCGATTCGACCGCCTTGCTCGCGCGCGTGGACCGCATCGCGTCGGAACGTGGCGTTGTCCAGCCGGTGCTGCTGCAGGTGAACGTCTCGGGAGAGGCGACCAAGCACGGGTTCCGCCCGGAGGACGTGGAAGAAGCGCTGCGGGCTGCGTCGGGCATGCGGTCCGTGCGCGTGGAGGGCCTGATGACGATCGCGCCGTTTGCGAGGCCGGAGGAGGTCCGCTGGGTGTTCCGCGGGCTGGCAGACCTCTTTGCCTCTCTGTCCTCGTTGCGGTTCAATGGCGTGGAGATGAGCGAGCTCTCGATGGGCATGACGAACGACTACCGTGTCGCCATCGAAGAGGGCGCGACGATCATCCGGGTCGGCAGGGCGATCTTCGGCAAGTGATACCGAGGCACGAAGGGATGCGGCCGTGGGACTCTGGGACTCCATAAAGGCGCGGCTGGGGCTGGGCGACGAGGACGAGTACTACGACGAGTACTACGGCGAGGACGAGGAGGAGCCCGACGGGCTCGAGGTCGCTCCAGTCAAGAGCCCGTACGACGTCGAAGCGCGGACGGGCGTCCGCCGCGTCCACCGTGAACCGGACCTTGCCCGCACGCGGGATGCGTACGCAGCCAGGACACCTTCCGTCGAGCCGCTGCCGACCACGAGCGTCCGCGCCGTGCCGCAGGTGAAGATGCAGATCGTCGAGCCGCGCTCGTTCGCGGAAGCGCAGTCGATCGCGGACAAGTTCAAGAACGGCATGCCCGTCATCATGAACCTCACCATGGCGGAGCCGGAACTCGCCAGGCGGCTCATCGACTTCGCAAGCGGCCTCACCTACGGCCTCAACGGAGGGCTGCAGAAGGTCTCCGAGAAGGTGTTCATGCTCACGCCGGCCAACGTCGACGTGAATGCTGCGCAGCGCAAGGAGCTGCGCGAGCGCGGCCTGTTCGACTCGGGGGTGTAGGGCGTGGTGTTCGGACGCATCGCGATCATAGGCGGCGGCAGGATGGGCGAGGCGATCGTCGCGGGACTCCTGTCGTCCGGCGCGGCGGCCCCCGAGGACATCGCCGTGGCCGAACCTGACGAGGCGCGCCGTGCGGTGTTCGAACCGCACGGAGTCGCCACTGCCTCGGACGGCCACCACATCGTCTCGCAAGCCGACATCGTCGTGCTTGCAGTCAAGCCGCAGGTCATCGACGCGGTGGTGGCGCACGTGGCAGACGACGTGCCCAGAAGCGCCATCGTCGTGTCGATAGCCGCGGGCGTCTCGACGCGTCGCATCGAGTCCTTGCTTCCGCAAGGGACCCCGGTCGTGCGCGTGATGCCGAACACGCCCGCGATGGTCGGGGCGGGCATGAGCGTGGTGTGCGGCGGCTCTGCCGCGACTGACGAGGCGGTGGAGGCGGTCCGCTCGATGTTCGAGGCCCTCGGTGAGGCCATCGTGCTCGACGAAGGCTACTTCGACGTCGCGACCGCGATCTCTGGCTCCGGTCCCGCGTACGTTGCGCTCGTGGCGGACGCGCTCGCGCGCGCAGGGGTCGCTCACGGGCTTCCGAAGGACGTGGCCTTGCGTCTGGCGCTGCAGACGCTCCGAGGGACGGTGGAGCTCATCGCACGCACCGGCACGCACCCCGAAGCGCTCATCGACGCGGTCGCCAGCCCTGGAGGCACGACGATCGCTGCGTTGCACGTCCTCGAGGCGCGTGCCGTTCGGGCGGCGTTCGCCGACGCGGTCTCTGCGGCCGTGCGTCGCGCCAGGGAGCTCTGAGAGAGCGTGACACTGATCGGCATCGTCGACCGGCTCGTCAGCTTCTACTCGACGCTCATCATCGTGTACGTGCTCATGTCGTGGTTCCGGCCGACCGGCGTCTTCTACGACATCTACCGCGTGCTCGGCCAGCTCTGTGAGCCGTACATCGGCGTCTTCAGACGCATCGTGCCGCTCGTGGGCGCCATCGACTTCTCGCCGTTCGTGGCGCTGCTCGTGCTGGAGTACCTGATACGGCCGATATTGTTTAGACTGCTTGCGTTGGTCATGTAGCGACGGTCAGGGAGGACCGGGGCGATGAAACTCACGCCGCTCGACATCCACCACAAGGAGTTCAGCAAGTCGCTGCGCGGCTACAACGAGGTCGAGGTCGACGAGTTCCTCGACCAGGTGGCGGACGAGCTCGAGCGACTCTTCAAGGAGAACATCGAGCTTTCCGAACGCATCGAAGCCGCGGAGGAGAAGGTGCGCGCCTACCAGGAGATGGAGCGCACGCTGAACAACACGCTCCTGGCGGCCCAGAAGTCGGCCGACGACATCATCGCCAAGGCGAAGCACGAAGCCGAGGTGGTGCTGAAGGACGCCGAGGTCAAAGCCAAGGAGATCATCCACAACGCCTTGCAGCAGAAGCAGAAGGCGCAGGCCGATTTGATCCGCATCAAGCAGGCAGAAGAGGAGTTCCGGTCGCAGTTCCGCGCACTTCTGGAATCCCACCTGCGCGGCGTCGCCGAGATCCCGTTGCCCGAGGACGTGAAGGTGATGGCCGCCGAAGCCGGCGGCGAGCTCCTCGGCGAGGTCGAGGTCGCACCCGCTCCGCCAGTGCAGACCGCTGGGGCCGAACCCGAGCCGACGCGTGAGACGAGCGCCCAGCGGTCGTATCGCGAAGCCCTCGAGGCGCAGGTTGGCGGTGCGGTCGCAACAGCCGAGCCCCCGGCGGAGCCTGCCGCCACGGCCCCCGCGATCCCTGCCGTCGAGCCCCCGAGCCCCGGCTTCGTCCAGGGCATCCAGCTGGGCGAGGTATCGCCGCCCGAGGTCGTGGACGACGCGCCGAGCTTCGACGTGCCTGAGTTCAAGCTTGACTTCCGCAGCGCAGGCGAGTCAGACGACGAACTCGACATCGAGGAGATCGATTAGGCCGTGCGCGTCGTGCTCGGCGCCAAGGTGACGCCGAAGGCGGGATCGGACGAGGTCGTCGGCTGGTCCGGGACCGAGCTCGCCGTGCGGGTGTCGGCCCCGCCGGACAAGGGGAAGGCGAACGAGGCCGTCTGCGCGCTTCTCGCGCGTGCGCTCCAGGTCCCGAAGTCGTCGGTGCGCGTGGTGCGCGGCCATGCATCCCGGCACAAAGTGCTGGAAGTGGACGGCGTAGACGGGCGCGCCATCGAGCGGGTGTTCGGCACGCAGGGGCCGCCCGTGCTGTGACGCTCCGTTTGACCACCCCGATGCGGCTGCGCTAGTATCGCCTCCACGCGGCGCGGCAGCGCCGCACACATGTGACAGGCAGCGACGGGGACGAGTAACCGCTTCCATCGCCCTTCCAGCGAGCGGGGAGAGTGCAAGCCCGCAGGGACGAAGCGGTGAAGATCACCCCCGAGCCTCGGCCCGAACCGCTGATGCGCAGTAGGCGCCGACGGACGCCTCCGTTACCGGGCAGCCGAGTGGCGCGCGGGTCTCGTGCCTCGCGCAAGCTGGGTGGTACCGCGGAGCGGCAGTGCGCGCGCTTCGTCCCGGCAGGGGCGAAGCGCGTTCTGTTTTCCATGAGATGAAGGGCGGAGACGGTGGCGAACGACTACAAGGACACGATGAACCTGCCGCAGACCGAGTTCCCGATGCGGGCGAGCCTCTCTCAGCGGGAGCCCAAGTGGCTGGAGTTCTGGCAGGATATCGACGTGTACCGGCGGTCGCTCGAACAGAACGCCTCAGGCGAACTGTTCGTGCTGCACGACGGTCCACCGTACGCGAACGGTCACATCCACATGGGCACCGCGTACAACAAGGTGCTCAAAGACCTCGTCGTGAAGTACAAGTCGATGCGCGGGTACCTCGCTCCGTACGTCCCCGGATGGGACTGTCACGGACAGCCCATCGAGCACCAGGTCGAGAAGAGCCTCGGGCCCGAGCGCATGGCGAAGATCTCGCAGGCGGAGCTGCGGGCGTTGTGCCGCGAGTACGCCCTCAAGTTCGTCGAGACGCAGCGCGAGGAGTTCAAGCGGCTTGGCGTGCGCGGAGATTGGGAACGCCCGTACCTCACCCTCGACCCGGCTTACGAGGCGGGCAACGTGCGCATCTTCAAGAAGATGTACCTGGAGGGAGCCGTCTACAAGGGCGCGAAGCCGATCCACTGGTGCATTCGTTGCCACACCGCGCTCGCCGAAGCCGAGATCGAGTACTCGGACGAGCGCTCCCCGTCGATCCACGTGGCCTTCCGCATGCTCACTCCCACCCCGTGGGACGGAGCCGGCGATGTGTGGCTTCTCATCTGGACGACGACCCCGTGGACGCTGCCTGCGAACGTCGCCGTGACGCTTGCCGAAGAGGCGCGGTACGTCGGCGTGAAGGCGCCCGACGGCCGCGTGCTGATCGTCGCAGAGGACCTCGTCGAAAGCGTCGCCGCGGCGGCAGGCTGGGAGCGAGCCGACACAGTCGCGCCGGCCGTTCGAGGCAGCGAGCTGGCAGGCGGCCGGTATGCCCATCCGATCCACGAGGGCGTCGAAGGCGTCGTCGTGACAGGCGAGCACGTCGATCTCTCGACTGGCACCGGAGCGGTCCATACCGCCCCCGGCCACGGCGAGGAGGATTACCTCATGGGAGTCCGGCACGGGCTGCCGATGCCGATGCCCGTCACAGACGACGGCACGTTCGATGCGGGCGGCGGTCCGTTCGAGGGGCTCAGCGTCAAAGAAGCGGACCCTGTCATCGTCGACTGGTTGCGCGAACGTGGCGCGCTCATCGCATCGGGCGCCATCAATCACAGCTACCCGCACTGCTGGCGATGCAAGCAGCCGGTCATCTTCCGGGCCACGGAGCAGTGGTTCGTGTCGATGGACAAGACTGGGCTGCGCGCTCGCGCCCTTGAGGCCATCGACACCGTCGAGTGGGTGCCCGGATGGAGCGTGAACCGCATCCGATCGATGCTCGCCGACCGACCGGACTGGTGCATCTCGCGGCAGCGTGCCTGGGGCGTGCCGATCCCTGTGTTCACCTGCACAAAGTGCGGCGAGACCGTGGCGACCGAGGCCACCTTCGATGCGGTCATCGCGCTGTTTGAGCGCGAAGGGGCGGACGCGTGGTTCACGAAGCGGCCGTCGGAGTACCTCCCGCCTGACACCGCGTGCGGGCGCTGCGGCGCTGGTCCGGCCGATCTGTCGCCCGAAGACGACATCCTCGACGTGTGGTGGGAGTCGGGCGTCTCGCACACGAGCGTCCTCGACGCTCGCGCAGAGCTGCGTCGGCCGGCGGACCTGTACCTCGAAGGGACGGACCAGCACCGAGGCTGGTTCCACTCAGCGCTCCTGACGAGCGTGGGCGCGTATGGCTCTGCGCCCTACACCCGCGTGCTGACGCACGGCTTCATCGTCGACGGCGAAGGCCGCAAGATGTCAAAGTCGCTCGGCAACGTCATCTCTCCCCTCGACG
>JAOAFY010000052.1:0-2992 GCA_026416035.1 Coriobacteriia bacterium
GGCCTTCCACGCATTGAAGGCGATGGTTCCCACGATTACGGCGATGAGCGTGATCAGACCTGGAAGGCCGCGAGCGCCTTCGGAGATGCTGACCAGGATCTGCGTCGGAACTGGCAGCTTGCCGCCCATGTCTGCGAACATCTTCTGGAACGTCGGCACGACGAAGATCATCATCGCGATGAGCACGAGGAGCACGAGGACCGCCATCGCAACCGGGTAGGTCATCGCCGACTTGATGCGCCCCTTGAGCTTGGCATCGTTCTCGAAGTGGTCGGCGATACGCAGCAGGACCTCGTCGAGCACACCGCCGGTCTCGCCTGCGCGCACCATGTTGATGAAGATCGGCGGGAAGATCTTCGGGTGCTTGGACATCGCCTCCGACAACGACTGGCCAGCTTCGACGTCTCGCCCGACCTGCGCGATCACCTCGCGCAACTCCTTGCTGTCGGACTGGTCAGCGAGGATCGACAGGCACTTCGTGAGCGACAGCCCCGCGTTGATCATCGTCGCGAACTGACGAGCGAAGACCGTGATGTCTTTCGTCTTGACAGAGGTACCGAACTGGATCTTGTTCAGAGCGGCAAGCCGATCCTCGCTCAAGTCGAGGACGATGTAGCCCATCTGGCGGAGCTTGGCAGCGACCGCGTCGCGGCTCTCTCCTTCGAGGCGACCGCTGGTGACCTTCCCTGTCTTGTCACGGACGGTGTACTTGAATGTGATCGTCGCCATCGTGCGCCCCTTCTCCGTTGCTGCGACTGAGGCTGCGTGTCGTGTCCATTATCGGCTTCGACCCAGAAGCGTCTTGAGCGTATTCGGATCGATCGCCCGTTGCACGGCGGTGTCCGGCGAGATGAGGCCTCTCCGGCACAGCTCGGCAAGGCTTTGATCCATCGTGACCATACCATACTGCTGACCGGACTGCATCGCCGTGGTGAGCTGATGCGTCTTGCCCTCGCGGATGAGGTTCCGGATGCCGGCAGTCGGAACAAGGACCTCGCACGCGACCACGCGACCACGGCCGTCGGCCGTGGGCAGCAGCTGCTGGCTGACGATTCCTTGCAGCGTGCCCGCCAACTGCACGCGCACCTGCGATTGCTGGTGCGGAGGGAACACGTCGATGATTCGGTCGACGGTCTGGACCGCATCTTGTGTGTGCAGCGTCGCAAGCACGAGGTGGCCCGTCTCTGCCGCCGTCAGCGCAGCGGAGATCGTCTCGAGATCGCGCATCTCTCCGATGAGGATCACATCGGGGTCTTGCCTCAGCACGTGCTTGAGCGCCATGGAGAAGCTCTTCGTGTCCGAGCCGACCTCGCGCTGGTTGACCATCGCCTTCTTGTGGTGGTGCAAGTACTCGATCGGGTCCTCGACGGTGATGATGTGGACCTCGCGTCGCTCGTTGATGTGGTCCACCATCGCAGCGAGCGTCGTGGACTTCCCTGATCCAGTCGGACCAGTCACCAGAACGAACCCGCGTGGCTTCTCGCACAGGTCGGCTACGACCGGGGGCAGACCCAGCTCCTCGAAGCCTCGGATCTCTGCGGGAATGTGGCGAAACGCCGCGCCCACGCTTGCACGCTGGTAGTACGCGTTCACTCGGAAGCGCGCCACCCCGGGCAACGAGTATGCGAAGTCATACTCCCACTCGCGTTCCAGGTGTTCGCGCTGGTCCTGCGTGAGGATCGAGTACACGAGCTCCTTCGTGTCTCGCGCAGCAAGGCGAGGCCTGTCAGCCGCGACCAGCTTGCCGTTGACCCGGAACACGGGCGGCATGCCTGCCGTGACGTGCAGATCCGACGCACCCCGTTCGACCAGCTCGACGAGAAGCTCCGCGAGATCCATCCGCCCTCCCCCATCAGACGACGACTCTGGCGATCTCCTCCAAAGACGTCAGCCCCATCCGGACCTTCTCCAAGCCATCCTGCCTGAGCGTGAGCATCCCTTGCTCGATGGCGACTTGCCGTATCTTCTCGGCTGTCGCCTCCTTGACCGTCAGGTCGGATATCTCCTCGCTCACCAGCATGACTTCGTGGACGCCCATCCGGCCCTTGTAGCCGGTGCCCCCGCACTTCTTGCATCCCACTGCACGGAAGATGCGCTCTGGCAGGTTGTCCTCACGGAACCCTGCATCGATGAGCGCCTGCTTCGGCGGAGCGTACTCCTCCTTGCAATCCTTGCACAGCCGGCGGGCAAGTCGCTGCGCCAGCACGCAGTCGACCGCTGAGGCGACGAGGAACGGCTCGACCCCCATCTCGATCAGGCGTGTGATGGCGCCAGGGGCGTCGTTGGTGTGCAGCGTCGACAAGACGAGGTGGCCGGTCAGTGCGGACTCGATGGCGATCTTGGCGGTTTCCTGGTCGCGGATTTCGCCCACAAGGATGACGTCCGGCGAGCACCGCAGGAAGGAGCGAAGCGCCCGAGCGAAGGTCAGTCCCGCTTTCGGATTGGTCTGGACCTGGTTGACGCCCGGCAGACGGTACTCCACGGGATCCTCGGCGGTGATGATGTGCCGAGATGGCTCGTTCAGCACGTTGACGGCAGCGTACAGAGTCGTGGACTTGCCGGAGCCGGTCGGGCCGGTGACGAGGATGGCGCCGTACGGCTTGCGGAACGACGACTCGAAGCGCTCGAGCGACTGCGGAAGGAACCCGAGGTCCTCGAGCTTCAGCATGATGTTGTCCTTGCGAAGGATACGAAGCACGACGCGTTCGCCGTAGACGGTAGGAAGCGTCGAGACGCGGAAGTCCATCTTGTGGCCGCCGATCGTCAGCGCCGTATGGCCGTCCTGCGGCTTGCGCGACTCGGCGATGTCCATGTCCGACATGATCTTGAACCGGCTTATGATCGCCTGCTGCGTGGATTTGGGGCTTCGCATCATCTCGTGCAGCACGCCGTCGATGCGATACCGCACGCGCAGGTCTTTCTCCTGCGGCTCGATGTGGATGTCAGACGCCCGGTCGGCCACGGCCTTGTTGATGATGTAGTTGACGAGCTT
>JAOAFY010000052.1:3002-10821 GCA_026416035.1 Coriobacteriia bacterium
AGATGCCCGGCTTGATCTCGTAGCCGGTGATGATGCGCAAGTCGTCGAGAGCAAGCACGTTGTGAGGATCGGCCATTGCAACCAGCAGCCGACCCTCTTCGTCGAACTCCACCGGCATCAGGGTGTAGCGGTTGGCCAGCTCCTTGGGAACGACCGCGATTGCCGCCGGATCGGGCTTCTGCTGCGAGAAGTCCACGTACGGGATGCCGATCTGCCGCGCCATCACCGACAGGATCGCCCCCTGCGTGGCGTAGCCGAGGTCGACGAGCACGCGGCCGAGCGGGCTGCCGGTGGCCTTGTGGACTTCTAGGGCGTCGTTCAGCTGGCGCTCGGTGATGATGCCGGCGCGCACCAGCAGAAGACCCAGACGTTCGCCAGCTTCAGCCACGCGGAACGACCCCCGTCATGCTCTCGCCGCCCGAGAACGCACAGGCGATGCCGGATGTAATGCTACGACGAGATGCCGGGTCTGGCTACTGGTGACCGGGCGGCTCGAGCGCTCGCAGCTCCCGCAAGAGCGAGTTGGCAAGCCGCACGAACTCATCGTGCGTCCGAGTGCCCGGGCGCACGCCGACGCGGCCTTCGCCCTCGGTGAAGTGCAGCTCCACGGATGCGACAAGACGATAGTCGAGGGAATCCGCTGCCGATGGAGCTGGCGTCTGCAGTGAGGGCTGCTCCTCCCCCTCTGGCGCGACGGCTGAGGGCTTCACGTCCGCGACCCCGACCGAGCGGATCTCCCGCTCCGCTTGCGCCTCGAGCGATGCGATGAGCTGCGCGATCCGTTCGGACTCTTCGACGGATGCAGCCGGAAGCTGCTCGTGCGCCTCGATCGTCTCAGCAGACACGCGCATCGCCTCCCCGGCGTGCTGCAAGGCCGGCTCCGCTCCCACGATGGCAGCAGACGCCGGCTCCTCGGCGATTGCCGGGGCGCCCATCGCGAACGGATCCGATTCGAGCACCGGCGCCGGCCCACTGGGCTCGACCCGCGTCGGGAGCAGTTCGACGGAGGACTCTTCGGCGGAGCTCGCGTGCGCTTTGCGCGCTGTGCGGGCGCCTACGACGAACCCGACCGCTGCGACCAGCAGGTAGCCGATCGAGACGACCGAGAGCAGAGCCAGCGCACCGAGGATGTACAGACGCGGATCCACAACGTCAGCTCATGCTTTCAAGGATTCGGTACAGCAGTCCGAGGAGCACCGCCTTGACGCTGTCCTTGCTGCGCGCGTCGCACGGAAGGAGCGGCACATCGGCAGGAAGCGCGAGCTCGGCACGGATCCGGGCCAGCGATTCGACGTCATCGGCGGCCACCTTGTTCGCTGCCACGACGAATGGCACGTCGGACATGTTGGTGAAGAAGTCGATCATCGACCGGGCGTCGCTCACCGAGTCGGCTGACAGGCCATCGACCAGCAACACGAACCCGAGCATGCCTTCTGAGAGGGTCTCCCACATGAAGGAGAAGCGCTCCTGGCCGGGGGTGCCGAACAGGTACAGCACCACGTCGTCCGAGATGGTGATGCGACCGAAGTCCATCGCGACCGTCGTCTCGCCTCCGCCCTCACCCGAGATGTCGCTGACCTGACGCTCGGTGGACAGGACGGTGATCTCGCTGACTGACTTGATGAACGTGGTCTTGCCAGCGTTGAACGGGCCCAGTGACGACGACTTTCACAGACTGCATTCGGGCTTGGCTCCTCGTCTACAGCTTCTCGATTCCATCGATGATCTTCAGCACCAGGTCCCGATCCACCAGCTGGTCGCGACGCAACGCCGGCGCTTCTCCGGGCTCAGGCAACTTCGAGACGGTGGTGGTCGGCCTCGGCCGCCCACTGCCGCCTCCGGTAAGGGCCGTGATCTCATCCGTAAGAGCGCTCGACAGCGTCACATCCGTTTCGAACTCGGCGAGGAACGCGTCGGTCGAGATGACCTTGGGGGCTTCGCGCTCCTCTGGACCCGAGACCTCCTCCTCTCCACCGAGCGACTTCAGCAGATCCGACAGTGCAGCGTCCGTGGATACCTGCTCCACCGCCGGGCGTTCCGGTTCGCGGACGCCGAGCGGTTCGATAGCGGCAGGGACCGCGTGAGCCTCCGGCTCCTCAACCTGCTGCACTGCTTCGACTGCCTCGACCCCTGTGCGCTCCTCTTCGAGGGTAGCAGCCTCAGGAGGCAGCTCGCCCAGGCCGAGCGCGAGCAGGTCCTTCTCCAAGTCCCCAGTTGGGACGAAGGCGGGAGCCTCAGTGGGGACCTGCGGCACGGGAGCAGGTTCCTCCGGAAGCGCTTCGAGCACCGGCGCGACTGGGATCTCGCTCAGCTCCGCCTCGGAAATGGGAGCCACCTCGACGGCGGGGACCGCTTCCGGCGCCTGCGCCGACACAGGTTCGGCCTCTGGCGCAGATAGCGGCGTGGCGTGGGCGGATGGCTCCGGCTGCGGCTTTAGCACTGCGCCCATGACCTGCTCGAACACCGCCATGTCGTCTGCGCTCGGTGCGGCCTTCGGCGCAGCGAGGAACTCCGGTTCTTCTACGGGCTCACGCGGCACTGACGGAACGGCGGGTTCCGCCACGGGCGCGACCTCAGGGGTCTCCTCCTCGACTTCCTCGACCGTCTCAGGCTCCGCAGCAGAGACCTCCGGCCTCACGGGTGCCTGAGCGCCCACCGGAGCCGGAGCGGGAGGGGGAGCGGCAGCCGCGCGTTCCGCACGGCGCGCCTCACGCTCGGCGCGCTCAGCCCGCAGCCGCTCTACCTCGTCGTCGGCCGCGACTTCGAGCAGGCCGGCCGAGAACAGCCCGTAGATGACGCGCGCCACCTCGAAGTCGGTCTTTCCGAGGCTGCGCGCAAGCTCGCCGACCGTGCGTGTGCCGTCAGTGAGCAGAAGCAGGTTCCATTCGGTCGGTTTGAGGGAGATCTCGAACGTGCCCTCGCCCGGCGCAGTGGCCATCTTGAACACCATGTCCATCGAGGGGACCTTCTTCTTGATGCGGTTCCACTCCTCGATGCGCCGGCTGCCCTCCATCACGATGTTCTCGACCGACACCGACAGCCCGATGTCTTCTTCCACGACCTCCGGGAGGATCTCGAAGTTGAAATCGCCTTCGTCCCACCGCATGAGGTCGAAGATGGTGTCCTGGATCTGCTCTTGGACGAAGGCTTCGAGCACCGGCTGCGTGATGTAGCCCTCGTCCACGAGGATCTGGCCGAGCCGCCGCCCGCCTTCTGGCTCCCGGGCCCGGATCTCCATCGCCTTGGCGAGCGCACTGGGCGTGATGCGGCCAGCGTTCACCAGGCGCTGGCCGAGCGGCTCGCGGTGCCAGTCCGACTGGGCGAAGAACACCTCGCCGTCGCGGAACCAGATCGAGCCCTCCGCATCGGAGCGCTTGATGCGCAGCACCCCGGTCTTCTTGCTCAGCTGGACCAGCTGGAAGACGTCAGGGAGACTGAAGTCCTTGAGATTGCCGCGAAGCGCCATGTCGCCTGCGATCGCCCTTCCCGTCCACGCCGTCTCGGCCACCCGAGGCGGCGCGCCCCCGTCATCCGAGGATCTCTGCCACCTGCGCAGCGGCCGTCTTCATATCGTACAGGACAAGCCCTAGCTTGGCTTGCGCGCTCGCCATGACCGTCAACACGGCACGGGATCCAGCCGCTACCAGCAACACGTAGCCGTCCTCACCTTCGATGAACACCTGTGAGAGGTGGCCGCGACCGAGCTCTGCTGCCGCACGCTCACCAAGCCCGAGGATGGCCGCGGACATCGCACCCACCCGGTCTGGTTGCATGCCCTGTGGGAGAGCCGAAGCCATGGTGAAGCCGTCGAGGCTCACGAGCGCCGCCGCCTGGATGTCGGGGTCGCTCTCGATCATGCCGTCGAGGACGGCGGCGAGCCGCTCCTCCCGAGACGCAGGCCGCCCGACGGTCGCGACCGGACGCGGAGCGACGGTGCCGGGGGCCGGACCCTGTGCCGGAGGCGCGGGAGGCGCCGGTGCGGCAACGGCCGGCTGAGGAGGCGCGACAGGCGCGGCCTCTGCTGCGGGCGAGGGCGTGGGCGCGACCTGCGGCCGAGGCACGACGACCGGCGGTCGTAGCAGATCGTCATCGTCTGCCGGCTGCACATCGGCATCGCTGATGAAGTAGTCGCCGACGCCTTGGTCGACCATACCGTACACCTCCGAGCGCGGGTCGAGCGTGGGATGCTTCCGCACTGCCACGATGCGTCTACGCTGCGCGAACGTGCTCAGTTTCTCACGCCAATCTGCCGCACACAACCGGCAACCGAGGCAGCCGGACTAGACGACGACGCGCAGCACCTCTTCGATGGAGGTGAGCCCCAGCCGCACCTTCTCGAAGCCGTCGTCCCTCAGCGTGCGCATGCCCTGCGAGACCGCGATGCGCTTGATGTCATCGCCGGAGGCGTGCTCCACGCACGCACGTTCGATCTCCTCTGTCACGATCATCACTTCGTGGATGCCCATCCGGCCCCTGTAGCCGATGTTGTTGCACTTGTTGCACCCTACGGGGCGATAGAGCGTGGGGATGTTGCCGGGCTCGTACGGGAACCCGACCCTGTCGAGCGCCTCGGGCTCTGGCGTGTACGGCTGCTTGCAGTCCTTGCACAGCCGCCGCGCCAGACGCTGAGCCAGCACGCAGTTGACGGCAGAGGCCGTGAGGAAGGGCTCGACGCCCATCTCGGTGAGGCGCGTGAGCGCCGACGGCGCGTCGTTGGTGTGCAGCGTTGAGAGGACCAGGTGGCCCGTGAGTGCGGCCTCGATCGCAATCGTCGCCGTCTCTTTGTCACGGATCTCACCGATCATCACGACGTCAGGGTCCTGCCTGAGGATCGAACGAAGCGCGGCGGCGAACGTGAGGCCCGCTTTCTCGTTCACTTGGACCTGGGACAGCCCAGCGAGCCGGTACTCGACGGGATCCTCGACGGTGATGAGATTCACCGTGGGCTTGGTCGTGCGGTTGATCGCGGCGTACAGCGTCGTAGACTTGCCGGAACCGGTCGGACCGGTGACGAGGATCGCCCCGTATGGCTTGTCCAACGCCCAGAGCAGCTTCTGCATCGGGTCGTCGAGGAACCCCAGATCCTCGAGTCCGAGCATGATCGCGTCTTTGCGCAGAAGACGCATGACCGACATCTCGCCGTTGACGGCGGGCAGCACGGCGACGCGGAAGTCGACTTCCTTGCCGTCGAGCACCACGCCGAAGCGCCCGTCCTGTGGGATGCGCTTCTCGGCGATATCCATGCCCGAGGCGATCTTGATGCGGCTGATGAGTTGGCGATGCAGCTTCTTCGGGGCACGCATGATCTCCTGGCACACGCCATCGATGCGGTAGCGGACGCGCAGCTCGTTCTCCAGCGGTTCCACGTAGATGTCGCCAGCGCCTTGGCGGATGGCCTCGGTCACGATGATGTTCATGAGCTTCGCTACCGGGGCGCTCTCGTCGGCCGCCTCTTCCTCCGCCTCGCGCTCTGCTTCGACGGTCGTGCCCTCGAGGTCGCCCACCATCCTGTCGACGTCTTGATGCATCGTCGCGAACTTCTCTATCGCGGCGACGATGTCGCTTTCGGTTGCGACGACCGGCCTTACCTCGTAGCCGGTGACGATCCGCATGTCGTCGATCGCGAATATGTTGGCCGGGTCAGCCATCGCGACCAGAAGCTCGTCGTCTTCGATCTTGATGGGCAACGCTTTGTGGCGTTTCGCAAGGTCAGGGCCGAGAAGCATCGCCGCGTTCGGATCGATCTCGTACCCACCGAGATCCACGAACGGAAGCCCCATGTTCTCCGCGACCGCTTGGGCGATCCGCTGCTCGCTTGCGATCCCCATCTGTACGAGGACAGCCGTAAGAGACGCCTCTTCCGCCTCGCTCGCCTTGAGCGCTTCTTCGAGCTGTTCGGGCGTGCAGACCCCCGTCTGGACGAGGATCTTGCCGAGCCGGCGCCCCGATGCGGCCGCAGTCATCGCTCGCCCTCCTGCGCCGGATGCCGCGCAAGCGCTTCTTCGGCTGCGCGGCGCATGACGTCACGCGGCACCTGGACCTGCGATGCCCCGCTCCAGATCTCGATGGCGAGCGCACCTTGCTCGACGAGCATGGGAAGACCGCCGACCACAGTGGCGCCAGCGTCCCGCGCAACGCGGACGAGATCGGTCTCGGGCCGCTGGTAGATCATGTCGCACACGACCTGGCCTTCGTGCAGCCACTCAGGAGGAACCGGGCTCGGGTCACCTTCGACCATGCCGATGGGAGTAGCATTCACCACCAGGTCGGCCGACTCCACCGCTTCCCGTGCGCTCCGGTCCAGCGGAAGCGCCTCCGCCGTCGCGCCTCGCAGGTACGGCCGCATGCGCTCGATCACAGCTTCGGCGCGCTCCACGGACCGGTTGACCATCGCGATATCCGATGCCTTCCCGACGATCAAGCCCACGACCGCCGCCGCGGCAGCTCCCCCCGCTCCGATGATCGCAGCCTTCTTGCCTGCAGGATCGAAGCCCGCTTCAGACCTCAAGGCCTCGATGAGCCCCCGACCGTCAGTATTGTAGCCGACGAGGGTGCCGTCCAGGCAGTGCACGGTGTTCACGGCCTCCGCCATCTGGGCGAACATTGCCACCTCATCGCAAAGCCCGAGAATCGCCTGCTTGTACGGCATGGTCACGTTGAATCCGACGAAAGGCAGCGAGCGCACCGCATCGACGAACCGCGCAAGGCCCTTCTGGTCCTGGACGGAGAACGGCAGATAGACCCAGTTCAGGTCGAGCACCTCGTACGCAGCATTGTGCATGGCAGGGGACAACGACTTGTCGATCGGCCAACCGACCAGGCCCGCAAGCTTGGTGCGTCCGTCTATCCGCATGACGACTCCTCCTGGGCGCGGTCTGCCGCGCTTCTCCCCATTATGAGCGACTCGAGCCGTCGTAGCAGCAGTGTGTGCGGCAAGTCGTGTGACGACTGGGGAGGCACCATCACGGTGCGACATCCCACGAGACGGCCTCCAAGCACGTCCGTGAAGAGCTGGTCGCCGATCACCACGCACTCGCGCGGCCGAACACCTAGGATGCGCAGCGCTCTTAGGAACGCGAACGGCAACGGCTTGATCGCCTTGGCGACGATCGGGATGCCGAGTTCGTGAGCAGTCTCCCGCGCTCGACGGTGCCAGTTGTTCGAGACGAGGCACACGGGAAGCCCATCTTCGGCCATCGCGCGCAGCCACTCACGTACAGAAGCAGGAACGGTGTCGCGATCCCGCGGCAGAAGCGTGTTGTCGAGGTCGACGATAAGCGCCCGGACGCCCATCTCGCGCAGGACTGGAGGCTGGATGCGCTCGACGCTCGCGAAGAACCTGTCCGGCTTCAGCACCGTCGCTCACTCGTCGTGGTCGTGGCCATCGCCGGCGCCCTCCCCAGCTTCGATCCTCCGCCCGAGCTCTGCCATCTGCGCTTCGACGCTTCGGGCCTCGGCCTCCAGGCCGTTCGCACGCAAGACGTCGTGGACGAACGCATACCCCTCGTACTGCTCTTCTAGCGACCGCCATTCCATGCGGGAACCCAGAGCGCGTCGCGCATACGGCAGCGCGCCTCGTGGGTCGCGCTTGAACACGTAGAGCATCTGGGCATACGAGACGGCAAGCAGCCCCGATCTCGGATTCGCTTCCATGCCCTTCTTCGCCAGCGCGATCCCTTCCTCGACCCGGCCGTTGCGTGCGACGATCCACGATCCGACGTACCACGGATCCAGCAGCGTGGGATCGAGAGAGGTCACCAGCGCGACCCAGGGGAGCATGTATCGCTGTCGATCGAGGGGGACGTCGCGGTAGTACGCG
>JAOAFY010000053.1 GCA_026416035.1 Coriobacteriia bacterium
CGTCAAGGAGTTCCTCGCTCGCGTCAAAGAGCGTGCCGTCGGTTCCGAGGTGATGGCCAGCCTCACGCCGGGACAGATGGTGGTCAAGATCGTCCTGGAGGAACTCACGGCCCTCATCGGCGGCACCCGCGCCGACCTTGCACTCTCGGGACGCGTGCCCAACATCATCGTCCTCGTTGGTTTGCAGGGTTCCGGCAAGACCACGGCCGCTGCCAAACTGGCCCTCCACTTGAAGTCCAAGGGCCGGCATCCGCTGCTCGTGGCGGCGGACGTCTACCGGCCCGCTGCGGCCGATCAGCTGGAGACGCTCGGAGGCGAGATCGGGGTCCCGGTCTACCGCGAGGATGGCGCCGACCCCGTGGACATCGCCACGCAATCCGTTCGGGTGGCACGTGACCGCCTGCGCGACGTCGTGATCGTCGACACCGCCGGCCGGCTCCACGTCGACGAGCAGATGATGGACGAGGCGGCCCGCATCGTGCGCGCGCTCTCCCCGGACGCGGTGCTCATGGTGCTGGACGCCATGACAGGCCAAGACGCCGTGAACGCGGCGACCGCCTTCGCCGAGCGCGTCGCCTTCGATGGTGTCGTCCTCACCAAGCTCGATGGCGACGCCCGTGGCGGAGCGGCCCTCTCCGTCAAGGCCGTGACGGGGAAGCCCGTCCTGTTCGCGAGCTCGGGAGAACGCCTTGAAGCGTTCGAGATCTTCCGCCCGGACGCCATGGCGCGCCGCATCCTCGGGATGGGGGACGTCCTGGGCCTGATCGACAAGGCGCAGGCCGCCTTCGACGAACAGACGGCTCGCGTGGCCGAAGAGCGCCTGCGGGCTGGCACATTCACGCTCGATGACTTCCTCGACCAGCTCCGATCCGTCAAGAAGATGGGGCCGCTCAAAGACGTCCTTCAGATGCTGCCGGGCGCTGCGAAGCTCCCCAAGGACGTCCAGGTCGACGAGCGCGCCCTTGCACGCACCGAAGCCATCATCACCTCGATGACGCCTGCCGAGCGAGCGAAGCCGTCCATCATCAATGGCTCTCGCCGCCAGCGCATCGCGGCCGGCGCCGGCGTGACTGTGTTCGAGGTGAACCAGCTGCTCAAGCAGTTCCACGAAGCGCAACGGCTGATGAAGCGGCTCGCGACGATGCAGACCCCGGGCAAGAAGGGTCGCCGCGGACCCAGGATCCCTGGTCCGTGGATGCCTCCACGCTGACCTGCGTGTCAGTGCAGCCCGTCTTTGACCGCCTCGGGGGCGTGTCGTATCATTGGTCGCTGCTCTTGTCCACAGAAGGCGGCGCTGCCGCCTGACACGGAGGTGAACCTGTTGGCTGTCAAGATCCGTCTCGCTCGTGCCGGCGCGAAGAAGGCGCCGTTCTACCGCGTCGTGGCTGCCGATTCACGCGCACCGCGCGATGGCCGCTTCATCGAGATCCTCGGCCGCTACAATCCGCGGACGAAGCCTTCCACCGTCGAGATCGACCTCGAGAAGGTGGATGCCTGGCTCGCGAAGGGCGCCCAGCCCACCGAGACCGCCGCGAAGCTGATCGCAATCGCGCGCGGCGAGAAGCAGTACGCTCCGAAGGAGCAGCGCCCGTCTGCGAAGGCCGCCGCGAAAGCGGCCGAGCCCCCCTCGGCACCTGAATCCGCTGAGGCAGAGACGCCCGCAACGGAGGACGCCGGCGAGCCCGAGGCCGCCGAGGCCGAGTAGCGATGGCTTCGTCGGTGGACATCGACGGCCTGGTGTCGTACCTCGTCAGCTCGCTGGTCGACCATCCTGAGGACGTGCGCATCGAGAAGCGTTCCTCTGAAAGGGGCGTCGTCTACGAGGTGTCCACCCATCCCGACGACGTCGGGAAGGTGATCGGGCGCCAGGGCCGGGTGATCAAGGCGATGCGCACCCTCGTCCGGGCAGCCGCGTCGCTGGCTGGATCCGACGCGACGGTGGAGGTGCTCGACTAGCACGATGGACGGCTCGCCGTTCACCGCCGTGGCGCGGGTGGTGAAGACCCACGGCCTGGACGGCGAGGTCGCGCTGTCGCTCATGTTCGACGCCGATCCCCGCGAGTTGCTCGTCGGGCGCGAACTATGGCCGGTGCCGCCCCGGGGCGTCCCCAGGCCGCTGCACGCCTGCGACATCCGCGTCCCGAGCACCGGCGATGAGGTCGTCGTCCGCTTCGCCGAGACGCAGGACCTCGCGACGTCCAAACGGCTCGTCGGCACGCTGCTCCTCGCACGAGCCGGCGATCTGCCTGAGCTGCCCGCCGGCCCGCCCGACGCGAGAGGATTCGCCGTCGTCGACGAGCAGCGGGGCCTCCTTGGCACGATCGAAGACGTCATCGTCACAGGTGCCAACGACGTCTGGGTCGTCCGTGGGACGCGGGGAGAGGTTCTCGTGCCAGTGATCGAAGACGTCGTCATGGACCTGGACGAGGCATCGCGAACCGCCATCGTGCGGCTTCTCCCGGGGCTCCTCGACGAGGACTGACATGCGGATCGACATCGTCACCATATTCCCCCAGATCTTCGAGCCGGTCCTGAGCAGCTCGATGCTCGGCATCGCTCGGCAGAAGGGCGCAGTCGAGTTCTTCGTGCACGATCTGCGCGACTGGACAGACGACCGTCACCGCACGACCGACGACTACCCGTTCGGCGGAGGAAACGGCATGATCATGAAGCCCGAGCCGCTGTTCCGCGCTGTGCGGGAACTTGCCGCCGCCGACGCCCGCGCTCCGTACGTGCTGCTCACCTGCCCGCAGGGCAGGCGGCTGGACCAACGCCTCGTCGAGGACCTCGCTGCTCGCGATCGCCTGCTCGTGCTGTGCGGCCGATACGAAGGGGTCGACGAGCGAGTCCGCGACGTCGTGGATCTCGAAGTCTCCATCGGCGACTACGTGCTGACCGGCGGAGAGCTGCCGGCGCTCGTGATCGTGGACGCCGTGACGAGGCTCCAACCCGGGGTCCTCGCAAGCCCTGAGTCCGCCGAGGAAGAGTCGTTCTCGTGGGGCCTTCTCGAGTACCCGCAGTACACGCGGCCAGCGTCGTTCGAAGGAAGAGACGTCCCCCAGGTGCTGCTGAGCGGAGATCACAAGAAGATCCAGCAATGGCGGCGCCTCGAAGCGATACGCCGCACCGCGCTGCGCCGCCCCGACCTCCTTCGGACTGCCGACCTCACCGACGAGGAGCGTGCCTTCGCGCAGCGCGTCATCGACGAATACCGGAACGAGCGGAAGGAGCCCGACCGTGGCTGAAGACCGAGAGCCGACGGCGCACGAGGAGCAGGAGCCCATCGACCGCACGTCGGCCGTACCCGACGAGGATACTGCCGGAACCGAGATACCGGCCGGACCCGCTATCGAGGAGGGCCAGCAGTCGTTCGGGCGGTGGCTGCTCGAGCTCGTCGTCATGGTGGCCATCGCGTTCGGCCTCGCCACCGTCGTGCGCACCTACGTCGTGCAGCCCTATGTCATCCCATCCGGATCGATGATCCCGACGATCGAGATCCAAGAGCGCGTCCTTGCCAACAAGTTCATCTATCGCTTCGAGAAGCCCAAACCAGGCGACATCGTCGTCTTGGACGATCCCACGGGCAACGTGCCGACACTGATCAAGCGAGTCATCGCCGTAGAGGGCCAGACGGTCGACATCGAGGACGGCTCAGTGGTGGTGGATGGCAAACGGCTCGACGAGCCATACACCCACGGGAAGCGCACGGAACCGGGTCCGGTGCCGCTGCCGATCACCATCCCTGAAGGCTATGTCTGGGTTATGGGCGACAACAGACCGAACAGCACCGACTCCAGGAGCTTCGGCCCCGTGCCGCTGCGCTCCATCCACGGCCGGGCCATCCTCCGCATCTGGCCGCTCAACCGCTTGGAACGGCTCTAGCTCGCATGCGGAACGCCCGGTTCGTTCTGGGTAATGCGTTGCGCCGGGCCGAACCGCTGGTCTATACTGTGCTGCCGTGTCTCAAGACCCCATGGACCATCGACCCAGGAACAGGACGACGATGAACAGGATCCGCGCGATAGAAGCGCAGCAGATGCGTGATGACATCCCAGAGTTCGGCGTCGGCGACACCGTCAAGGTGAGCTACAAGGTCGTGGAGGGCAACCGCGAGCGGGTGCAGCCCTTCCAGGGCATCGTCATCCGCAGGCACGGCTCCGGCGCTCGCGAGACCTTCACCGTGCGCAAGGTGTCCTTCGCCGTTGGCGTCGAGCGCACCTTCCCCGTGCACTCCCCGATCATCGCCAAGATCGAGGTCGTCAGTCGTGGCGACGTCCGCCGGGCCAAGCTCTACTACCTCCGCGACAAGGTGGGCAAGGCCGCCCGCATCAAGGAACGCAGGTAGCGACGCTGAGCCTCGACGAAGGCCGCCCGGCGGGCGGCCTTCTCGTTTTCGCCGCCAGCAGGACTATACTCTCGACGAGGTGCACCGCGCCCGCTGGAAGGGCCTTGGCTTGCAGGAGGACGGATGCCGGGTTCACGAACGCACCGTGCGGCAGCCGGATCCGCAACGGGATTCATCGATCCTGTCTCCGCATTCGATCTGCCCCCCGGCTGCGTGATCGCCGGCATCGACGAGGTGGGACGCGGAGCGCTCGCGGGGCCGGTCACGGCCGCCGCGGTCATCCTCCGACCCGAAGTGTCGATTCCAGGACTCGCCGACTCGAAGACGCTCACGGCACGCCGACGGGAGCGGGTCGCAGCCGACATCCGCGCTTCGGCCCTGTCCGTCACGGTCGCTCACGTCGCGCCTTCTGACATCGACGCGCTCGGCATCGTCGAAGCGACCCGACGCGCCATGTCGGACGCCCTCGCCCAGCTGTCGGTGCGCCCGGACATCGTGCTCGTCGACGGACTCCCCGTCGAGCTGCCTGCACAGACGCGCGCGGTCGTGCGCGGAGACTCGCTCTTGGCTGCGGTGGCCGCCGCTTCGATCGTGGCGAAAGTCGAACGCGACCGTCTGATGACCGAACTGGACGAGACCTTCCCTGGGTACGCGTTCGCCGTACACAAGGGATACGGAACCGCGCAGCACCTCGAAGCGCTGCACCGCCTCGGTCCGTGCACAGCGCACCGGATGTCCTTCGCTCCGTGCTCCCAGGTGCGCCTCTTCTGAGCAGCCTGTCGTCTCGGGCTTCAGCCCGAGACGCCCGGAGAGTGCGTCGGTAAAGGATCCGCTCCATTTCCAGTAATGCTGGTCTGCCATGGTGTCGCTCGGAGGTGATGGCCATGGACAGACACGACTTGGCGCGGCGCGGAGAAGACGCTGCGGCCGCGTTCCTGGAGCGGGTCGGGATGACGGTGGTCGAGCGGAACTGGCGGTGCCAGGCCGGAGAAGCGGACATCATCGCAACCGACGGCGATCAGCTCGTCATCGTCGAGGTCAAGACGCGTCGAAGCGAGCGAACCGGATCGCCGGAGGAGGCAGTGACGCCGACCAAGCAGCGGCGCATCGCCCGCATCGCCAAGGCGTACGCGGCAGTGAACGGCCTGACCCCTCAGCGCGTACGGTTCGATGTGATCACGATACGCGTGCTGTCGGAAGACCGGGCGTTGTTGCGTCACCTGCGGGACGCCTTCTCGGTGGAGGGCTGATGCAGGCCACGGTGATGACCGCCACGCTGCATGGCGTTGAGGCGATGCCCGTCGAGGTGCAGGCCGATGTCGCGAACGGGCTTCCGTCATTCACCATCGTAGGTCTGCCGGATGCCGCACTTCAAGAGTCACGCGATAGGGTCCGCAGCGCGTTGAGGGCTGCCGGATACGAATTCCCGAGTTGCCGCGTGCTCGTGAACCTTGCGCCCGCACTCCTGCGCAAGCACGGGACCGGATTCGACCTCCCCATCGCGCTCGCCGTGCTGACGGCCACCCGTCAGCTTCCGGAAGAACGCATCGAAGGCACGGTCGTGGTCGGGGAACTCGGCCTTGACGGTTCGGTGCGACCAGTGCACGGGCTGCTCGCGTTCGCGCTCGCTGCACGCAGGTTCGGCATGTCGCTCCTGGGTCCCCACGAACTGGCGGACGCCGCGGACGCTGCCGGTGGCGTATCGTGCCGTCCGTTGGCCCACTTGAGGGAGATAACTGCCGAGGCCGGAGGACGGCCACCTCAGAAGCGCGCGCCTGCGCGAAGTCCAGTTCGGGTGCCCGACCTCGCAGACGTCGCCGGACAGCCCACCGCGCGCCGTGCGCTGGAGATCGCCGCTGCAGGCGGCCACAACCTCTTGATGGTCGGACCGCCAGGTTCGGGCAAGACGATGCTCGCGCAGCGCATGCCGGGCATACTGCCTCCGCTTACCTCGGACGAACGCCTTGAGACCGCGCTCGTCTACTCGGTCAGCGGGCTCGACGAACGCACCATCCTCGAAGGAGTGCGCCCCTTCCGGTCTCCCCATCACTCGTGTTCCATAGCCGGACTGGTAGGGGGTGGCAGTCCGGTGCGTCCCGGAGAGATGAGCCTGGCCCACAACGGCGTTCTGTACCTCGACGAGATCCCGCAGTTCGCGCCGTCTGCCCTCCAGGCGTTGCGGGGCCCGATGGAGGAGGGGACCGTCGCGCTCGTCCGAGCCGAAGGACGCTTCGTGTTCCCAGCGCGATTCACGCTGATCGCCTCCATGAATCCGTGCCCCTGCGGGTTCGCAGGCGACCGACAGCGTCCGTGCTCCTGCACGGGACCGACCATCGCTCGGTACATGGCGCGCATCGGCGGTCCGCTGTTCGACAGGATGGACCTGGTGGTGCGGGTCGACCGCCCCGATCCCTCTGCCATCGTCGCGATCGATCGCGGCGAGCCGACCGCCGAAGTCCGCGAACGCGTGATCGCAGCACGCCAGCATGCGCACGCGACCCGTGGCTGCCTGTCGTCCCGGTTATCGGGCGCTGCGCTGCTGGATGCGTGCCAGCTCGATCATGGCGCCTCGAGGCTGCTGGAGCAGGCAGCACGGGTTCACCACCTCTCGGGCAGAGGGATCACGCGCGCCCTCCGGACTGCGCGCACCATCGCCGATCTCCAGGCAGCAGAACGGGTGAGCGAGGAACACCTCCTGGAAGCCTTGTCGTTCCGCCTCCAGGAGACCGCATGAGCTCCTCGATTCGCACTGAAGTCAGGCGAGGCGATGCGCTCTACCCTGCGCAGCTGCTCCGCCTCGAGCGTCCGCCGGAAGTGCTGTACTGCATCGGCGACCCGAGCCTGCTCGTCCCGGGACTGGCCGTCGTCGGATCTCGGCGGCAGACCCCGTACGGCAGCCAGTGCTGCGCCCTTCTGGCAGGGTGGGCAAGCAGGCACGGCGTCGCGATAATCTCAGGCGCTGCAGTCGGCTGCGACCAGTCGGCGCATCGTGCCGCCCTGGAATCGGGCGGTCGAACGGTGGCCGTGCTCGGATGCGGCGCGGACGTCGACTACCCGCCGAGCGCCCGCGGGCTCCTGGAGGACCTCCGGCAAGACCACCTCGTCGTGTCTGAACTGCCCTGGGGGACGCCGCCGGCAAGGTGGACGTTCCCTGAACGCAACCGAATCATCGCCGGCCTCGCTGCAGCGCTGCTCGTGGTCGAGGCCTCCGTACCGAGCGGGACCTTCAGCACGGCCGACCACGCGCTGCAAGCCGGAACGGAGGTCTTGGCGGTACCCGGGTCGATCCTTTCGCCGCAGTCGCGCGGCACCAACCAGTTGATCCGCGACGGCGCCTCAGTGATAGCAGACCTAGACGACCTCGCGGTGTGCCTCGCTCGATGCGGACTGCTCAGCACAGCCGAGCAGGATGTGCAGACGCACGCTCGCGACCCGTCGACCGATGCCGAGCGGGCGCTCGCAGCCGGACCGATGCTCCTTGAAGACCTCGCAGCGCACCTCGGCGTTCCGGTGCAGGAGGCTGCGCACGCGGTGGCCCGGCTCGAGCTCGAAGGAGCCGTCCGCAGAGGCATGGACGGCAGGTACGCGTTCGTCGCCGGTCTCGGAGGGCGGTAGAATGCACGCGTGCCCGCTCTCGACACGAGGAGATCGCCCGTCCAGTGAGCCACGCGATCGTCATAGGCGCTGGCCTTGCCGGTTCCGAAGCCGCGTGGCAGCTGGCCGTGCGAGGCATCGACGTGTCCCTTGTGGAGATGCGCCCAGACAAGCTCACCCCCGCGCACTCGACGGGCTTGTTTGGAGAGCTCGTCTGCTCCAACTCCTTCAAGAGCACCGATCCAGCCACCGCACCTGGGATGCTCAAGACCGAGCTGGCAACGCTGGGCAGCCTCGTGCTCGCAGTCGCGCGAGCCAACGCCGTGCCGGCGGGCGCAGCGCTGGCAGTCGACCGCGAGTCGTTCGCCACTATGCTCACAGAGGTCGTCTCGTCGCATCCGCGGATAAGGGTGCTGCGCCGCGAGGCACGGTCGGTCCCGACAGATCAGCCGGTCATCCTCGCATCCGGACCGCTGACCTCGGATCCGCTGAGCACAGACCTCCAAGCGCTGATCGGTTCCGACTACCTGTCGTTCTACGACGCTGCTGCGCCTATCGTCGACGCGTCGACTGTCGACACGAGCATCTGCTTCCACCAGAGCCGCTACGGCAAAGGGCAGGGGAGCGACTACCTCAACTGCCCGTTCGACAAGGAGACCTACGAGACGTTCGTGGCTGCGCTCGTCGCTGCGCGGCGGGTGCTCCGCAAAGACTTCGAGCCGGACGAGCTCTTCTCAGCGTGTCAGCCCGTCGAGGAGATCGCGCGCAAGGGAACGGACGCCCTTCGGTACGGCCCTCTCAAGCCCGTCGGGCTGGTCGATCCTCGCACCGGCAGGCGTCCTTGGGCCGTGCTTCAGCTTCGTCCGGAGAACCGAGCCAGGACCATGTACAACCTGGTCGGCTGCCAGACGAACCTGGCCTTCTCCGAACAGGAACGCGTGTTCCGCATGGTGCCTGGGCTGGGACAAGCGGAGTTCCTACGATTCGGAGTGATGCATCGGAACACCTACGTCGACGCTCCGCGCATCCTCGACCGCCGCCTCGCTCTACGCACCGCGAGCAGCATACGCCTAGCCGGGCAGATAACGGGAACCGAGGGGTACCTCGAAGCGGCTGCCACCGGCATGTGGGCGGCGATGTGCCTAGCCAGCGAGCTTATGACCGGCACGCCGCTGGAACCGCTTCCCGCCACCACTGCCCTCGGCGCACTGGTCGCCTACGCGACCGATCCCGCCACCCGGCCGTACCAACCGATGCACGTGAACTTCGGCCTTCTCCCTCCGCTGGCAGACCACGTGCGCGGGAAGCGTGAGCGCAAGGAGCTCGCCGCAGCTCGCGCACGCGAAGACATCCGCGCTTGGGCAGCGAGGCACGACGCCCTCATCGCGCCGGGCCTCGTCGCCTTGCAGGGCGTCGTCGGCACCGACGGGAGCGCTCCGCGATGACCCGCTGGTCAGACAGCGAGTTGCTCGACGCATTCCTGAAGCACCTCGACACAGTGCGCAACCTGTCTCCCGCGACTCGGCGTGCGTACGCGACCGACCTCGCGCAGTACCTCGACTGGTGCGAGCGCGCAGCACTCACCGTCGGGGAGGTCCGCCGGCGCGACCTGCGCTCGTACCTCGCTGAGCTTGCCGCCGCCCGATACGCGAAGACGACTGTCGCCCGCAAGCAGTCGGCCCTCCGATCCTTCTACGCCTACCTGACCCAAAGCGGGCTTGTCTCGCACGATCCGGCAGCTGCGATGTCGTCCGTCCGCCTGCCCGACCGGCTCCCTGCATCGGTCCCGCCGGACGTGATCGAGCGCCTGCTGTCGCTCCCTGACGTCACGACGCCGCGTGGCCTGCGAGACCGCGCCATCCTCGAGCTCGCATACGCCACCGGAGCACGGGTCTCAGAGATCTCGGGGCTCGACGTCGCTGATGTGGATCTGGCCGCCGGGCAGGTCCGGCTGTTCGGGAAGGGCTCCAAGGAGCGCATCGTGCCCATCCACCGGCTCGCGGCAGACCTCCTCAGGGCGTACTTGAGAGATGCTCGACCGAAACTGCTCGCGGGCCGCATCAGCGATGCGCTGTTCGTCGGGCGAAGCGGTCACCGGTTCTCTACCAACAGCATCCGCCGGATGATGGCGCGGTACCTCGCCCAGACGGCTTCTGACACCGGGATCACCCCACACGATCTGCGCCACGCCTTCGCCACACACATGCTCGAGGCCGGAGCAGACCTTCGCACCGTTCAAGAGCTCCTGGGGCACATTGCCCTGTCGACGACCCAGATTTATACTCACGTGAGCATACGGCGGCTGCGAGACGTGCACGAACGTGCTCACCCTCGCGGCTCACAGGAGGGGCATCCTGGATGAGGCAGCAACCCTTGAGCGACATCGAGCGCTGCTGGGCTGCGTACAAAGAGACGGGTGACCTCGAAGCGCGAGAGAAGCTCATCATCAACTACTCGCCGCTCGTGAAGTACGTCGCCGGCCGGCTGTCGTCCAATCTCCCTCAGACGGTCGACACCGCGGATTTGATCTCCTACGGGGTGTTCGGCCTCATCGACGCCATCGACAAGTTCGAGCCTGAACGCGGCATCAAGTTCGAGACATACGCAATCGCACGAATCAAGGGCTGTCTCTTATACACATCT
>JAOAFY010000054.1 GCA_026416035.1 Coriobacteriia bacterium
ATGTGTATAAGAGACAGTCGCCGGACTGTGCAGCAACGCGAGCGTCCCGCGACGGGCGAACTCGGGTTCGAGCGCAGCCACGGTGGCCCGAAGCATCGCAGTCTCTGCTGCCGAACGCTTCAGTGCGACGTTCCCGACGAACGGCGACAGCAGCGCGACCCGCCGTACGCGTCCGCGTGCGACCTGCAAGGTGCGCAGCGCGAGCAGACCGCCGAAAGAGAAGCCCACGAGCGTGAACCGTTCCTCGCCGAGCTCATCGGCGATCTCCAGGACGGTCCGGGACACCGCAGCGCTCGTGAAGGGCTCCCGGTACGCCGTGCTGCCCCCGTGCCCCGGAAGCTCGAAGAACACCGCCCTGAAGCGCCGCCCCACGAAGCGCGTCATGGCCTCCCAGTCCTCCACGAGCGAGATCGTCGCCGGGACGATGACGGCAAGCTCGCCCGCACCGGCAGCACCGACGCGAAGGGTCGTGCTAGGAAGATCGAGCGACAGGACCTTCAGCTCAGGGGTGTCAGCGGCCGGCAAGGTGCTCCACCAGCGCCGCCTGCTCCGCTTCGCTGAGCCGCGCACCCTTCGCAACCATGCGGTCCACGATCCGCGCCCACCCGGAGGCGTCGTGCGAGGCGGCGTCGATACGGGACCGGTTGTGGCACCGGGTGCATCGAGAGGCGATCAGGGCCTCCGGATCGATGGGTGCACCAGACGAGGATCCGGGGGCGGCCTCGCTCGCGCATCCCGCGAGCGAGGCGACGAGCATCGATGACGCCAGGACGGCCGTGCTGAGCATGCGCCTCGGCATCGCTCCTCCTCTCTCGCCAGGACACGCCGAGCACACGCTATGCTACGCGCATCCGGCCATCTCGGCTACCATGGTCGGGCTTGCCGTACGCAAAGGAGGGCTCATGGCATCGGGAGAGTCGAAGACGGCAGTCATCGCAGCAGTGATCGGCAACCTCGTGATCGCTGCGGGCAAGTTCGCGGCCGCGGCGATCACAGGATCTTCTGCAATGATCGCCGAGGGCATCCACTCGCTCGTCGACACCGGGAACGGCGCGCTGCTGTTGCTCGGCATGAAGCAGTCGACCAGGCCTCCCGACGCGGACCACCCGTTCGGACACGGCAAGGCGCTGTACTTCTGGAGCCTGATCGTCGCAATGAGCATCTTCGGAATCGGCGGCGGCATGTCGGTCTACGAAGGCATCACGCACATCGAGCACCCAAGCCCGCTTGAGAATCCCACCTGGAACTACATCGTCCTCGGGTTCGCCATGGCGGTGGAGATCGCCTCGTTCAGAGTCGCGCTCCGCGAGTTCAACAAGGCGCGCAAGGAGACTCGCCCGCTCGAGTTCGTGCGTCGCTCCAAGGATCCAAGCCTCTACACGGTCGTGTTCGAGGACTCGGCCGCCTTGTTGGGTCTCATCGTGGCGTTCGCAGGCGTGTTCCTCGGACACCTGTTCGAGAATCCCTACTTCGATGGAGCCGCCTCGATCGTCATCGGGCTGATCCTCATGGGCGTCGCATGGCTGCTGGCCGCCGAGACCCACGGGCTTCTGCTCGGAGAAGGAGCCGACCCTGCCCTTCGCGAGCGCATCGCTGCGCTGATCGAGGCCGACGACGCGGTCGACCGCGTGTCAGACGTCTTGACGATGTACATGGGCCCGCACGACCTGCTCGTCAACGTCGGCGTCCACTTCCGCCGTGGGTTGAACGCAGAGGCGGTCCATGCAGCGATACACCGCATCGAAGACCGCCTGCGGTCGGAGCATCCCGAGATCCAGCGCGTCTACGTCGAGGTGGAATCGCTGCGACAGAAGGCCTAGGCCTCCGCCGGCTCCCCACGGAGCATGGCGCGATCGGCCCGCTCGCGCGCGTCCTCGATCAGCCGCATGACCGCCTCGAGCGTCTCCTCGCGTCCGGTGCCGTGACGCCGAAGCCGATCAGCGTGCGCTGCAATCAGCCGCGTCTCGCGCAGCCCCAGCTTGCTGAAGTGCACGGCGTCCCACTCCTCGCGGGTCAGGCTCGCCCACAGTTCGCCCGCGATGAAGGCCAGGTTGGCCACGTCGTCGCGCGACAGCAGCAGCCAATCAGCCTGAAGCCCGCGCCGCCAGCGCTCCAAAGAGCGCTCCACGGCGCGCTGCTTGTTGACGAGGTAGCGTCGCCTCCCGAGCGTCTCGTCTTCCGTGTGGATGCGTTCGCCAAGCATGGTTCCCCCAGTCCGCCGATCCGCCGTCTCTCCCCTCAAAGACGCGAGTTCGTGCGTGAGGGCGGTGCTTCCTGCCAACATGAACCAACCTGCCAGAACATGAGGACTGCTTGCGGTCACAGCACGCACACGCCGTACCGCCAGGAACCTCGGGGTCGCACACGCCGTGAATGCGCTCCGGAACCATGAAGTGGTGGGCGGTGAGGGATTCGAACCCCCGGCTTCCTCCTTGTAAGGGAGGCACTCTCCCACTGAGTTAACCGCCCACTGCCGAAAGCCGTGCACCGGGCCGGCATGCGATGTTCTCCCAGACCGCGTACGGACACCGTTCGCAACCGCGCCCAGTGACAGTATACGGCACCCCGAAGAGAGCTTCCGCAGGGCGCCGTCGCCTAGCGCGGCAGCACCGTGAAGACGATGCGCGAAGTGTACTGACCGGGTTCTACGGTGATCGGAACCTGAAGCCGGTACGAGAACGAGTAGTCGTAGCTCCACCTGCCACGCACGCCCGCCACGGTGGCGATCTGCGACGGCACTCCGGCTGAGAACGCTTTCCACGGCGCGGTCGTCGCACCAGAGACCGCGAATTCAAGGTATTCCGGCCCGAACGACGGGTATGGCGGCGGCTGAGCCGCGTCGACGAACGCTGTCGCCTCGCAGATGAAATCGTAGTCCCGAGCGCTGAATCCGCTCACCCTCGCCGCGAGAGGCGAAGGGGGCGTGGCCCACGCCTCCGGGATCACCGGCCCGAAGTCGACCGTGCTGGCTCCCAGAGTCAACTGGATGCGCTCGCTCTCAAGAGGGACGGTCTCGGTGACCGCTGCGCTGCGTGATTCGTTGCCCGCCCGATCCACCGCGACCACGACGAACGAATAGGTCCGTCCGGAGACCAGACCGTTCACCGTGCACGACGTCGCAGTGGTCGTGGCGACCTGCACTCCATCTGCGAGTATCGCGTAGTACGACAGCCCAGAGACCGCATCTGTGCAAGGTGTCCACGTCACTTCGACCGACGACGTCGTGTCGGTCAGCAGCGACGTGATTACGGGCGTGGTCGGATCGCCGAGATCGACCTTGAAGATCGCGGAACGCACCGGCTCTCTGTTGTTCGCCGGGTCAGACGAGTAGTAGTACAGCGTCGACGTTCCCTCCGCTGCAGTCAGCGGGACGGAGTATGTCGACCAGGGACCAGCGGCCGACGCCCAGCTGTATCGGGTGATGCCCTGTTCGTTGCGCACGAGCGTGATGGTTGGCTCGGTGAGGAACCAGCCATCGGTACCGTCCGGAGCCACAGGATCCGTGAGCAGAGTGGTGATCGGAGGAGTCCCATCGGTCGTCCGAAGGATCGCCCCGAAGTCGCCGACCATCCAGCCCGCATCTATCGACACGAAGGCCACCCCTCGCAGCGAGTACGCGGTCCCAGACGATTGAGCCGCCCACGTCGCGCCGCCGTCCCACGTCCGCAGCACGGTTCCTGAGACGCCGACCACGCACACCGCGAGAGCGTCCACTGCATCGACTCCCAGCAGCGCAGCGGTCGTCCCGGAGGTCTGTGCCGTCCACGTCGCGCCGCCGTTCGTGGTCTTAAGTATCGTGCCGTTGGCGCCGACGGCCCACCCGATGTTCGCGTCAGCGAAAGCGACGCTATACAACGCTTGTGTGGTACCGCTCGTGACTCCAGCCCACGCAGCACCGCCATTTGTGGTGCGCCTGATCGTGCCCGCAGCACCCACAGCGACGACCGTGGTCGGCGAGACTGCCCAGACACCGTACAGGTCGTTCGCCGTTCCTGAGGTCTGCGCCACCCACGTCGTGCCGCCGTTCGTGGACGCGCGGACCACTCCGCCTGCGCCGACCGTCCACCCATTCGTGGAATCGGCGAAGAAGATGGCGTTCAGGTTCGTCGTGACACCGGATGCCATGATGGCCCAGCTCACCCCGCCGTCCCGCGTGCGCAGGATCGCCCCGCCGTTGCCGCACGACCACCCGGCAGAGGCATTCGCGAAGACGATAGCGTTGAGCTGGTTGACGGTACCGTACGAGATCGACACCCAATTGGCGCCGCCGTCGGTCGTGCGCCGAACGACGCCCCCATCGCCGGCCGTCCAGCCGAGCAGCGAGGAGGCCGAGGCGACGCACCGCAGGTTCCCTGTCGCGCCCGAGACCTGACTGGTCCAGGAGGCGCCGCCGTTGGTCGTCCGCAAGATGACGCCGTTCGCGCCGACCGCCCACCCGTTGTTCGCGTCAGAGAACGCGACGCCGTACAACGCCGTCGTCACCCCGGATGTCAGCAGGGTCCACGTGGTGCCTGCGTTCGTGGTCTTGCCGATGACCCCGCGGTTGGCGACGTACCACCCGGTCGCACCACCGGTGGTGTCGATGCTCCAGATCGCACGCCCCGTCCCGGAGGTGGCTGCCGCCCATGTCGTGCCACCGTCCGTGGTGCGTCGCATCGTGCCTCCTGCGCCTGCGACCACCGCCGTCGTGGCTGAGAAGACGCCGACGGCATTCAGGTTCTGCGTGGTCCCCGAGGTTTGTGCTACCCACGTTGCCCCTCCGTCGGTGGTCTTCAGCACGACGCCCCCGTCGCCGACGGCCCACCCGATGTTCGCGTCGAAGAACGCGACCGCTCTCAGGATGTTCGCCGTCCCCGATGCGCGCTGCGTCCACGTCGCACCGCCGTCCGCGGTCGTGTAGATGGCGCCGTTGGCTCCGACCACCGTTCCGCGGGTGGCACTGACGAAGTCGACGCCGTAGAGAGCCCCGGTGCCCAGCACGCGTACGTCCCAGCTCACGCCCCCGTCGGTGGTCGACATGAGGGTCCCGGCGGCACCGACGATCCAGCCGGTGCTTGCATCGATGAAGTCCACCCCGTACAAGGCCTGGCTCGTCCCTGCCGCCTGCCCCGTCCACGTCGCACCGCCATCGCTGCTCGACAGCAGCTGGCCTGCGTCGCCGACCACGAAACCGTTGACGGCGTTCGGGAAGCACACCCCGCGCAGCGTGCTCGTCCCCGACGTCTGGACCGTCCACGTCGTGCCGGCGTTCGTGGTGCGGACGATCGTGCCGCCAGCGCCGACTGCGACCGCCGCGGTGGAGCTGATCGCCCATACGCCCTCGAGCTGGTTCGTCGTCCCAGAGGTCTGAGCCGCGAAGGTGGTGCCGTTGGTGGTCGTGCGGATCATGCCTCCCGCGCCGACGATCCATCCGCGCGTGGCATCTGCCATGTCGATGGATGTGATGTTCGTCGTGACGCCCGTCGTGGCGGCCTGCCAGCCTGCCCCGCCGTTGGTGGAGTAGCGCACCACGCCCCCGTTGCCCGCGATCCAGACGCGGTCGGTGTCCAAAGCCGTCACCGCGTTCAACTGATTCGTGGTGCCCGATGTGAGAGATGCCCAGGTCAGGCCGCCGTCGACCGTCTTGATGACCACGCCCCCGTCGCCGACGGCCCAACCGACCGATGCGTTCGCAAAGACAACGGCTCGAAGCGTTGCGGTGGTTCCCGATGGCCGGACTTGCCACGTGTCACCGCCGTCCGCCGTCGTGAGGACAAGACCACCATCGCCGACGACGACCGCTGCGGTCGCAGAAAGCGCCGCCACACCTCTGAGGGTGGCAACCGTCCACGAGTCCTGAGATTCCCAGACCGCCCCGCCGTCGGTGGTGTGGAGGATCACTCCGTTGACCCCCACCGCCCAGCCGTTCGACACGTCCGAGTACGCGGTGGCGTTCAGGTGGTTGCCCTGTGGCGATGGGTTCTGCCAGTACCACGATTTCTCGCCAGTGGGACTCGTCGAAAGGTATCCGGACGCGGGAGGAGCCAGGGTGCTGAGCACCAGCGCCGCGCACAGAGCAGTCGACAGCGCACCGCGGCCGGCATGAGCCAGCCAGCGGCGCGACCCTGCGCGATCGGGACTGCGTCGTCTGGTCACACGTGCTCCCGCTGCGGTGTGCACCAAAGCACACCGGTGACTGGTCTTGTCTCGAACGGATTATCGGCACGTCGGTCGCCGCTCGATAGCGCGAATGTGTGCGCGGTCACCATCATGCGCTGAACGGTCGTCAACGTGCTGCAGACGGCGTGGCCGAACCCGAAAAAAGGCGTCCCGTGCGGGACGCCTCGTTCGATCTGGTGCCCCCAAGGGAATTCGAATCCCTGTTGCCGCCTTGAAAGGGCGGAGTCCTTGGCCGCTAGACGATGGGGGCCCGTATGCTCCTGGTGGGCCGTGCAGGTCTCGAACCTGCGACCTTGGGATTAAAAGTCCCCTGCTCTGCCAACTGAGCTAACGGCCCGCGGCTCGAGCCGGACCTCCGGCCCGAAGCGCAAACGGTAGTCTAGCGGCTGGGGTCCCCTCGGTCAAACGAAGGATTCTCGCCTGTCTCATCCCCTCACCTGAGGGCATGAACCGGCCGGAAGCGATACCATGTGCCCAGGAGGTGTCGGGAATGACCCTGCTCGGTGCCACGGTGGAGCAACTCGGCCTTCTCGCGGCCCACGTCGCCGGGGGAGCACTCGTCGGCGCAGTATCGCAAGCCGTAGCTGCACGCCCCTTGCAGGCGGCCGCAAGGAAGTCCGGGCGACGCGCTTTCGCGGCCGTGCTTCTCGGACTTCGCGGGATGCCTGCGTGGTGGCTCGCCATCGGAGCAGGGCTGCTCCGCCTGAGAGCAGAGCCGCTGCCGCCTGCTGCCGACGTGCTGCTCACGCGCTCGCTCCTCGTAGCGGGGGGCGTGACGCTCACCGTCGCAGCAACGCGGATCGCGGTCGGACTGGTGCGCGAGTACGCGGTGTCCCCGGAAGGGCCGCTTCCGTCGACGAGCATCTTCGTGAACCTCACGCGCATCGCAGTCATCGCGCTCGGGGCGCTGCTCGTGCTCCACGCCCTCGGCATCTCGGTGACCCCCGTGCTCACTGCGCTCGGCGTCGGCGGCCTCGCCGTGGCGCTCGCGCTGCAAGACACGCTTTCGAACCTCTTCGCCGGACTCCAGCTGCTTGCGTCCCGGCAGATCCACCCCGGCGACCACCTGACTCTGGACACGGGTCAGGAGGGCGTCGTCCAGGATGTCACCTGGCGGTATACGACGCTGCTCGCCCAAGGAGGCAACCTGGTCGTGGTGCCGAACGCCAAGCTCGCGCAGGCCATCGTCACGAACCACGCGCTGCCGGAACAGCCGCTCGCCGTTCCCGTCGAGTTCACGATCGCATACGGGAGCGACCTCGACCTCGTCGAGCAGGTCGTAGCCAGCGTCGCTTCGACGACCGTCGCAGACCTCGCTCCCGAGCTCGACGACTACGAGCCTGTGGTGCGCTTCCGGGCCTTGCTCGACTCAGGCATCGGTGTGACGGCGGTNCTGCGCTCACCGACCTTCGGCGACCAGTTCGCGATCAGAAGCGAGTTCATCCGACGCCTTCTTGCTGCGTTCGACGAACACGGCATCGAGATCCCGTATCCGCACATCGTCGTCGCGAAGTGATGCGACGCCGAGAGGCATCAGCCGGTCTTGAATGACTTCACGCTGGAGATCAGCCGCTCGGTCTCCTTCTCGACCGCCCCTGCAGACTCCGCAAGCTGCTTGGCGGCCGCGGCGGTCTCGTGTGAGCTCGAGCTGACCTGCTGCATCGCGAGCACGACCTGGTCAGCCGCACGATTCTGCTGAGCCGCCGCCTCGGCGATCTGCCTGGCCGCAAGCGCAGTGTCGCCCATCTGGCGGACGATCTCGTCGAACGCCACCCGTGACGCATGGCTCTCGCCCACGGCTCGTTCGGCCAACTCCGCCTGAGCCGCTGCGACTTGCTCCAGGCGCGCTATGGCGGCCTCGATGTTCCTCACGAGATCTTCGATGCGGCCGGCTGACTGGTTGACCGACTCCGCCAAGCCGCGGATCTCCGACGAGACCACCGCGAAACCCTTGCCGGCTTCGCCGGCCCGCGCGGCCTCGATCGCCGCATTCAGCGCGAGTATCTTCGTGCGTCCCGCGATGTTCGCGATGATCGACGTCATCTCCTCGATATCGCGCGCCACCGCTGCCATCGCGCCGGCAGCGTCGGCGGTCTCGCGGGCGCTGGAGGCCAGCTCGTCCATCGCTTGCGCCGTGCCTCCCACGTGAACGGCTCCATCCTGGGCAGCCTCGAGCGCGTCCTCGGCGATGGCGAGCACGTGCTTGGCGCCGGCGCTCACCGACTCGAAGCTCCGGACGAGCTCCTCGAGCGCAGCAGTCGACTGCGAGACCGATGAGGCCTGCAGCGATGCGTGTTCGGCTGAGGAGCGCGACGCCGCAGTGATCTCACCGGCAACGCTTCGCAACTGCATGACGGCTGACTCGACGCGCGAGATGATGTCCTTCAGTCCACCCGTCATGGCGTTGAACGACCGCGCCAACTCCTCGACCTCGCGGTATCCGGTCGACGGGACTTGCACCGTGAGGTCGCCGGTCGCCACGCGCCCTGCTGCTTCGCCGACCGCCTTGAGCGGTCCGGCCATCACGCGGCTGACGTTGAAGACGAGGAGCACGATCGCCGCAGCCGCCACCAGAGCAGCCGCAGCGACCGCAAGGGCGAACGACCGCTTCGCGCGCGCATACGGCGTCTTGTCGACGCCGACGTACAGCATGCCGATGACGTCACCTGCGCTGTTCCTCAGCGGCTCGTATACGGCGAGGTAGGTCTTGTTGACGACGAACGCATCACCGCGGTACGGCCTGCGCTCGCCGAGCACGGTCTTGCGGACCGGATCCGAGACGACCGTGCCGATGGCGCGCTCGCCGGCATCGTCTGTCACGGTCGTAGAGACGCGGACGCCACGCTGGAAGACCGTCGAGGTCCCGCCCACCTTCTGCACGACCGAGTCCACGAGGGTGTAGTCCCTCACGAAGGTCTTGACCGCCACGAGCCGTCGCCCTTGCACGGGCACCACCGCGACGATCGACAAGGCGCCTTCGCTCTCTCCGGGCACGACGGTCCCGTTCGGCGTCTGCTTCACCGGCACCGCGAGCCGGCCCTTGAGCCCGACCTTCTCGAGCTCCTTTGCGGGCACGACCTCGACTGAGACCGTGGGCTGATCGGATGAAAGCCCACGGACCAGGTAGTTCCACGACGTGTGAAACGGCTTCGAGCCCATGCTCGTTCCAGACACCGTGCCATCGGGCTCGACGAGCGCTGCGTAGGTGAGTCCGAGGAGCCCGCTTTGTCGCGCGAGCGCCGCACCGATCGCGCCGTGCGCGCTGGGCGCCGCCTCGATGACGGCCGGATCGCGCGCGATGACCCTCGCTGCCGCCTCGACCGACTGCATCTGGTCGGCGAGCAGGTCTCGCGCGACTTGGATGTGGATGTCTACCGCCTGTCGACCCTGCTCCTCAATGACACGCGAGAACTGGCGAGCGCCGAGGTATCCTGCCACGGCGAGAAGGGTCACGACGGCTGGAACCAGGCTCGCCAGCAGTCTCGCTCGAAACGACAGCCTCATCGCGGAATCCTTTCAGCGCTGTGGCGCCTCTGCGACGCTGTACACGATACCGCTCCGTGCGGATGCTTCGCTGCTAGTGCCTGAAGTGCCTGACCCCGGTGAAGACCATCGCGACGCCGAGCTCGTCGGCCCTCGCGATGCACTCCTCATCGCGGATCGAGCCGCCCGGTTGGATCAGCGCCGTCACACCGGCCGCCGCGACCACCTCGAGCGTGTCCGGGAACGGCAAGAATGCGTCGCTCGCGCACACTGCCCCGCGCGCCTTCTCGCCTGCGGACTCCACGGCGATCCTGGCCGAGTTCACGCGGTTCATCTGGCCGGCTCCGACGCCGACGGTCACGTAGTCCCTGGCGAGCACGATAGCGTTGCTCTTGACGCTCTTGGCCACCTTCCACGCGAACAGCAGCTGGCGCATCTCGTCCTCATCCGGGACGCGCTTGGTCACCACGCGGAAACCGGCGGGATCCTCGGTGACCGCATCGGAGGTCTGCACGAGCATGCCGCCTTCGACCGCACGCGATTCATAGTGGCCGACAGTGGGTCGCACGCCGCCCGTGCGCAGCACGCGGAGATTCGGCTTGGCGGCGAGCAGCTCCAGCGCCTGCGGCTCGTAGTCCGGCGCGATCATGACCTCGACGAACTGCTTGTTCGCCGAGATGGCCTCGATGAGCGCCCCGGGCACAGTGCGGTTGAACGCCATGACGCCGCCATACGCCGAGACCGGATCGGCCTCGTGCGCGCGGCGGTAGGCCTCCACGACGTCGGGAGCCACCGCGACGCCGCACGGATTCGTGTGCTTGACGATGACGCAGGCCGGCTCGTCGAATTCGCGCACCGCCGCCCAACATGCGTCCGTGTCCAAGATGTTGTTGTACGAGAGCTCCTTGCCTTGCAGCTGCTCTGCGCGCGCCAAAGTGTGCTCGCCGGCATCCACGAACCGGTAGAACGCCGCCTGC
>JAOAFY010000055.1 GCA_026416035.1 Coriobacteriia bacterium
CGTCGGCAGCGTCAGATGTGTATAAGAGACAGGCTCCAGCGGCTCCCGCAGCCAGGAGAACAGGCCTTCAGGCCGCTCGAGATCAGGACCGAGGAGGCGATCTAGATGCCACGCAAGCGGCTCGACCTCACCTTCCCGCCGCGGCAGGCGACCAAGCCCATCACATACCACCTCGTCAAGGACTTCGACCTCGTCCCGAACATCCTTCGCGCCCAGATCCACCCGGGGCAGGAAGGCCGCATGGTGCTCGAGATCACCGGGCGGAAAGAGGACTTCGAGGCGGGCATCGCCTTCCTTGAGTCAGAAGGCATCGAGGTCAGGCCAGCCGCGACCGACATCACGCTGGACTCCGACAAGTGCGTGCTGTGCGGCCTGTGCACTGCCGTGTGCCGGCCGGGGGCGCTCACGCTCAACGGGCGCGGTGACGAGCTCGAGTTCGACAAGGACAAGTGCGTGTACTGCGAGGCATGCGTGGTAGCCTGTCCCAGACGGGCCATCACGCTCGAGTTCTGATCACGGAAGGAGCGGCCATGCCGCAGCTCCGCTTCCTACAGACGTTCGTGACGCTCGCGTTCGGCTCGGTCGCCCTCGCCGTTGCAGCGCTGCCGGTCGGGGCGCGGAGGGGAGCGCTGGCGGGCAGACGCGTGCTTCATGCGAGCGGGTACCTCTTGCTGGCCGCCCTCGTCGGATGCGTGGCGTGGGGCGTCGCCTCACGGGAGTGGGATGTCTTCTGGCGAGTGCTCGGTCTCGATGCGGTCGTGCAGATCGGCGCATTCGTGCTCATCGTGTACAGCACCGCCCGGCACTTCGCCGGCCGCTACCTCGACGACAAGGCCTCGGAGGAGCGGAAGGAGGCTGCGGCGGATGCCTGACATCGCTTCCCGCCTCGGCCGTGAGGTGCTCGTCGTAGACGGTGCGATGGGCACCATGCTCCAGCGTGCCGGCGTGTCGCCGGAGCAGCCCGGGATACAGCTCAACCTCATCGCTCCCGAGGTCGTCGCGGACATCCACCGCGGGTACGTGCTCGTAGGGGCGGACTGCGTGACGACGAACACGTTCGGCGGCACTCGGCCGAAGCTTGCGCAGCACGGGCTGGAGGACCTGCTCGATGCTGTCAACCGTGCCGGTGTCCGCCTCGCGCGTGAGTCCGGAGCGCAGCACGTGCTCGCGGACGTCGGCCCGACGGGGCTGGTCATGGAGCCGCTGGGGAAGGCGACTTTCGACGAGGTGTACGACTGCTTCTTCGAGCAGGTGCGCGCCTTGGCGTCCGAAGGACCGGACGCGATTCTCATCGAGACGATGACCGACATCGCCGAGGCGCGTTGCGCGGTGGTTGCCGCCAAAGAGGCCTGCGACTTGCCGGTGTTCGTCACCGTGACGCTCGGCAAGGGCGGGGTGATGGACTTATCCGGCACTCCACCGGAGGCAGCAGCAGCCATCCTCGAGGCGGTGGGCGCGTCGGCGGTCGGCGTCAACTGCGGGCTTGGACCCGCCGAGATGGTTCCGCTCGTGGAGCGCATGGCTGCCGCGACGTCCCTTCCGATCATCGTGCAGCCCAACGCCGGCCTGCCGCGCACGGAGCGAGGGGAGACGGTCNTCCCGGGGACGGCCGAGGAGATGGGGGCGTTCGCGTCGCGGTTCGTCGAGGCCGGTGCGTCCGTGGTCGGGTCGTGTTGCGGCTCGACTCCCGCATTCACCGGGGCGATCGCCGATGCCGTGAAGCAGATGCCCGTGCCGAGCCGGTCGGGGCGTGGTCGAGGCGTCGTGCTTGCGAGTGCGCGGCGGACGCTCGTGATCGGTGGGGAGCGGCGAGTCGCGGTCATCGGTGAGCGAATCAACCCGACGGGCAAGAAGGCGCTCGCTGAGTCGCTGCGCGCAGGCTCGATGGCGGTGATCCGGCAGTTCGCGGCAGAGCAGGCGGCCGCTGGCGCGGATGCGCTCGACGTCAACGTCGGGGCCGCCGGCGTGGACGCGCGCACGACGCTTCCGGCGGCCGTTCTCGCGCTGGCAAGCACGTGCGATCTGCCGCTCGTGCTCGACAACACCGATCCCGTGGCGCTCGAAGAGGCGCTGAAGCGCTATCCCGGGCGGGCTCTCATCAACAGCGTGAACGGCGGCGAGGAATCCATGTCGGCGATCCTTCCGCTCGCGAAGCGGTTCGGATCCGTCGTGCTCGTGCTCGCGCTTGATGACGACGGCATCCCTCACGACGCAGAGGGCCGGGTGCGCATCGTCGAGCGGGTGCGGGACCGTGCGCACGCGGCCGGTCTTTCCGATGACGACCTTCTCGTCGACTGCCTCGTTCTGGCAGCGGCGGCCGAGCCCGGCTCTGCGCTCGCGACCCTCGCCGCGCTGAAGGCAGTCAAGGAACGAGGGCTCGCCACGGTCCTCGGCGTCAGCAACGTGAGCCACGGCCTTCCGGGGCGCACGGCGCTCAATGCAGCGTTTGCTGCGGCCGCAGTGGCAGCGGGGCTGGACGCAGCGATCGTGAACCCGGCAGACACCGAGGTGCTGCGCGCCATCGCGGCGGCACAAGTGCTTTCAGGGCGCGATCGCCGGGCGCAGCGGTGGACCGCTGCAGCCGGCGGCGATGTTCCCCGGACCGAGGCGCACGTCGAGGACCGGACGGAGGATCGTCTGGCGCTCGCGGTACAGCGTGGCGACGCTGACGGGGCGCCGGCGCTCGTCGAGGAGCTCATCAGTGCCGGCCGGGCACCTGGCGAGGTCATCGGGCTCGTGCTCACTCCCGCGATACAGGAGCTCGGCGACGCGTACGGGCGCGGAGAGGTGTTCTTGCCGCAGCTGATCGCGGCTGCCGAAGCGATGAAGGCGGCGGTCGAGACGGCGAAGCGCCACCTTCCGCCGGGGAAAGGATTCGCGCTAGGCCGTGTCGCATTCGGGACGGTGAAGGGCGACATACACAGCATCGGCAAGGACATCTGCATCTCGATGCTCGAAAGCCAAGGATTCCTCGTAGACGACCTGGGCGTCGACGTCGGGACGGACCGTTTCGTGCAGGCCGCACGAGAGGCAGACGTGGTGTGCATGTCTGCGCTCATGACGACGACGCTGCCTGCGATGGAACAGGCCGCGCGAGCGGTGGCTGCAAGCGGGACTCCCGTCCTCGTCGGGGGCGCTGTGGTCACTGCCGACTATGCAGCCTCCATCGGCGCCGGCTACGCCTCAGACGCGCCTGGTTGCGTAGAAGCCGTGCGCGCCGCAGTCGCGCGATCCACCAGCGGACCGGTGAAGGAGGCTGCGCCGTGATCGTCACGAAGCCCCGTCCGTTCGATCGCATCGTCGAAGGTCTGCAATCGGTCGGAGCACGCCGCGTGTTCATCGTCGGGTGCGGCGAGTGCGCTACGGCGGCCCGAACCGGCGGCGAGCCGGAGGTCGCAGACCTCTCGCGCGGGCTCGCAGAGAGCGGGTTCGAGGTCGCCGGCTACGCGGTTCCGGACGTGACGTGCCACGCTCTCGGAGTACGCTCGACGCTGCGCAAGCATCGCGAGGGGGTGGGGTCGTCGGACGCGGTGGTGGTCCTCGCGTGCGGCGCTGGGACCCAGACGGTCGCGGACGCGGTCGGTGTTCCGACCTTGCCGGGACTCGAGTCGGCGTTCCTGGGCACCACCGTGCGCCACGGCGAGTTCGAGGAACGCTGCCAGATGTGCGGCGAATGCGTGCTGGATGAAACGGGCGGCCTGTGCCCTGTGACCGCCTGTCCGAAGGGGATCTTGAACGGGCCGTGCGGTGCGATGTGGGACGGGAAGTGCGACGCCTTGGGAGAGCGGGCGTGCGTGCACGTCCTGATCAGAGAACGTCTTGCCGCCCAGGGTCGTCCCATCCCCCGCTCGGTACCTCCCAAGGACTTCTCGAAGAAGCGCAAGGCCGACAGGCATGTCCGTGCGCGGAGGTGCGCGGTGAGCCGGCTCCGCGCAGCGCTGGAGGCGGGAGAGTTCGTCGTCACGGGCGAGATCGCTCCGCCGCGCGGCGCCGATGTCTCGTCGATGCGCGAGACGATGCGGCTCGTCGGCCCGCACTGCCACGCGCTCAACATCACCGACAACCAGGGAGCGTCGCTCCACATGTCGAGTTTCGGCGCGTGCCTGGTGGCGAAGGAGCTCGGCTTCGAGCCGATCTTCCAGCAGACGTGCCGCGACCGGAACCGCCTGGCGCTCCAGTCAGACCTCATGGCTGCGTGGGCGTTTGGAATCGAGAACGTGCTCATCGTGACCGGCGACGAGCCGAGGTGCGGCGATCACCCCCAGGCGCGGGGCGTCTTCGACCTTGATTCGACGCAGCTGCTTCAGGTCGCATCCGGCATGAATGAAGGCCGCGACATGCAGGGCCGTCCGCTCGCCGGCGGAACCGCGTTCTACCTGGGCGCGGCGATGTTCCCCGAGGCGGAGCCGTGGGACGCGCAGCTGGCGCGCACCGTGGGGAAGATCGAGGCCGGCGCCCGGTTCTTCCAGACGCAAGCGGTTTTCGACCTCGACAAGCTCGTCCGGGCGGTCGACGCGCTGCACGAGCACGGTGCGAAGGTCATCGCCGGCGTGCTCGTCCTGCGGAGCCCGCGCGTCATCGACTTCGTGAACCAGCACCTCGCAGGGTTGGTCGTTCCTGAGGCGGTCGCGGACCGGATACGGAGCGCCTCGGACCCGATCGAAGCCGCCGTGGATCTCGCCGTCGAGCAGGTCGCCGCCATCCGGCAGATCGCGGACGGCGTCCACATCATGCCGCTTGGGCTGGACGCACGGGTCCCAGAGATCCTGGCAAGGGCAGGCATCGTCGGCTAGCAGGCAGCCACTGAGACGATATACTGGGAGCGTCCTGCGGTCCCGTCGTCACCGAGGAGCGGCATGGGTCCCCTGGCGCGACGTCCGTCACTCGATGAGTGGCTTGCTGAGGCCAAACGGTCGTGCGACCTGTCGGCCACGGGCATGTTCCTGGTGCACAACGGCGTCGTGCGCGGGACGTCGCGCTCCGGAGAGATCGTCTCGGGGATGGACCTGTCCGTCGACCGCAAGCGATTGGACGAGATCGTAGAGAGCGCGCGGATGATGGAGGGCGTGACCTACGTGCGCGCCTGGGTCAACGAAGGCGCGCTTCAGGTGGGGGACGACATCATGTACGTGGTGGTCGCCGGGGACATCCGGGAGCACGTGTTCGAGGCGCTCCAGGCCATCGTGCGCATGATCAAGAGCCAGGTGGTCCGCGAGGTCGAGCACCGCGCCTGAGGCGCGCTAGCCGTCGATCCGATCGCCGGCAGGCGCGGACAAGCTCGGATCCGCGAATGCGAAGGGCAAGCCGTCGTTCTTCGAGGCGTACATCGCCATGTCCGCTGCGTGCATGAGCTCGCTGAAGCTGCGGCCGTCGGTCGGATAGAACGCGATGCCCAAAGAGATCTCGATCGGCACCGCGCCTTCTTCGGTGAAGAGCGGTTCTTCAAGCGCCTTCACGATCTTGCGCGCGACGAGTCCTGCGGCCTTGCGTGAGGTCACGTTCGGAAGCAGCACTGTGAACTCGTCACCGCCGAGGCGTGCCACCGTGTCGCTGCGACGGACGACTCTGCTGAGCCTTCGGCCCACTTCCGCCAAGAGCGCGTCTCCGACGGCGTGGCCAAGCGTGTCGTTGACCAGCTTGAAGTCGTTGATGTCCATGAACATGACCGCGAAGCAGGAGTCGTCGCGCGCTGCGCGGCTGATGGCCACGGCCAGACGGTCGTCGAACAGCGCCCGGTTCGGCAAACCGGTCAGGAGGTCGTAGTACGCCATCTTCCGGATGGTCTCCTCAGCGCGCTTGCGTTCAGTGATGTCGTGGGCGACCGCCTGGACCGCCGGTCGACCGTGATACATGAGCGGCGTCGAGGAAATCTGGACATCGACTGTGCTGCCGTCCTTCCTGACGAACCGGAATTCTGTCGGAGGAAGCGGCTTGCGCTCAATCACCGTCGTTCTCAGCGCGTTTGCGGCTCGGTCCTTGAACGCAGGGTCGACGAACTCAAGGACGTGCGTCCCGAGAAGCTCGCGCGGATCGTCGTAGCCGAGCATGCGCGCCCCGTTGGGGTTGATGAACGATACGATACCTTCGATGTGCACCAAGATCAGGTCTGGCGCCATCTCGACCAGGCTCCTGAAGCGCTCCTCGCTCTCCCGCAACGCCTTTTCGGCTCTGCGGCGTACCGCGATCTCCTCAGTGAGCTGCTCGTTCGCGCGTTCGAGTTCGGCGGTGCGCTCGTGGACTTCGCGCTCCAAGCGTTCGCTGTACTCCTGCAAGGCGTTCTCTGCCTTGCGTACGCTGGTGATGTCTCGCGCCAGCTCGACGACGGACTCCACGGACCCGTCAGGGGTGAGGACGGGGTAGAAGGTGGCTTCGATCCACCTCTCGCCACCGTGTGACGCGGCGTCCAGGCGAACGCTGCTGTGCGGGGCGTGCGTGCGGACCACGTCGTCAAGCCTGCATCCCTCGCACGGACCCTCGCGTCCCAACACGGCTTCGAAGCACCGCTTGCCGACCAACGATTCGGGATCCAGGCCGGTAAGTTGCCTGGACACGGGGTTCGCGTAGCGTACCGTGTAGTCGGGGTCGAGGATGATCACAGGATCGGGGTTGTAGTCGTACACCATCTGGAGCTTGGTGCGTTCGTGCTCCAGCGTGCGCACGGTCGCCGCGTACGCATTGAACATGGTCTGCGTGTACCACGCGCCAGAGCCGACCATCACGGCTACCATCACGCGAAGCGCGAGGGTCGCGGGCTCGGGGTTCAGAAGGTCTTCCAGGAAGCCGTGTCCTTGCGGTGACAGGACGCCGTGGACGTAGCTCACGCACAGCCAGAACGCGACGATGAGCGCCAGCGCTGCAGCGAACAGGCGCGGCTCGCCGTTCGGACGGCCGGGCTTGCGATCCATCAGGAATCCCCTCACAAGAACCCCTCATGCCGATACGACCGTCGTCCGTCGTATCGGCACACTTGACACTCATTGTTAGCCTGCACGTCGGCCCGGGCAACAATCGCGGGGCACGTTCCGATGAACGGTCCGACGAACGGCATGATGAGCGGTCGTGCGGGCGGTGGTAGAATCGTGCGACACCTGCGGCACTGGGAGGGCGGCATGCGAATCGTGGTGGTAGGCGGCGGTCCAGGCGGGTATTCAGCTGCGTTCGAGGCGGCGCGGCTGGGAGCCGAAGCTGTGCTCGTGGAGCGCGACCGGCTCGGCGGCACGTGCCTCAATTGGGGCTGCGTCCCAACCAAGGCCATACTGCGTTCGGCGCACGCGGTCCTCGACTCCCGTAACGCCGCGGCGCTTGGTCTCGCCGGTGCGCCGCTGTCGGTGAACCTCGCAGCGCTGGAGGGCAGGACGCGCGGTGTCATGGACGAGCTGCGAGGGCAGCTGGAAGCGACTGCACGGCGGCTGAAGGTGTCCGTGGTGCGCGGGGAGGGCCGCTTGACGGGGCCGCGGACGGTCGAGGTGCGCTCGGGTGGCGGGCGTGACACCCTCGAGGCCGATGCCGTCATCGTCGCGACCGGTTCTGTCCCCTTGCGGCTGCCGAACATCGACCACGGATTGGACGGAGTCTGGACGAGCGATGACGCCGTGTCGCTCAAAGACGTGCCTGAGCGCATCGTCATCATCGGCGGAGGCGTCATCGGACTCGAGTTCGCCTGCGCGTATGCCGCGTTCGGCAGCGCGGTCACCGTCGTTGAGCTTACCGAGCAGGTGCTTCCAGGCATGGACAAGCGCGTGGCGCGCACTATCCAGCAGGCGCTGGAGGCGCACGGAGTCCAGTTCCGCCTTGAAGACGCCGTTGAGTCGGTCGAGCGAGGGCAGGGCGGGCTGAGGGCGACGCTGCGAAGCGGAGCAGGACTCGACGCAGACGTGGTGCTCTCCGCCGTCGGCCGGGTCCCAGCCACTGCGGGTATCGGGCTCGAGGAGGTCGGGATCGAGTTCGATCGGCGTGCTGTGAAGGTCGACGAGCGGTTCATGACGAACGTCGGCGGCATCTTCGCGATCGGCGATGCGATCGGCGGGATGATGCTGGCGCACGTAGCCGAAGCCGAGGGTCGGGCGGCTGCGCGCAACGCGGTCGCCTGGTATGAAGCCGCACACGCCGGGACACAGCCCGCTTTCGAGACCGTGCGGTACGACTGCATCCCCGCGTGCGTCTACACCTTCCCCAACGTGGCGACCGTGGGAAAGACGCGTGAAGCTGCAGCCGCGCAGGGCGTGGAAACCGTGCAGGCCATCGCCAAGTTCACGGGCAACGCCCGTGCGCTGGCCGAAGGGGAGCCAGAAGGGTTCGTGCAGGTCGTGGCCGAGAAGGGCAGCGGGCTGCTGGTCGGCTGCCAGATTGTCGGGCCATTCGCCGTCGAGATCGTGCACGAGGCCGCCGTCGCCATCAGGCAAGGGCTGTCGGTGGCGAGCATCGGGCATGCCGTGCACGCGCACCCCACCGTGTCCGAGACGCTGATGCTCGCATGCGAGGACGCCGCGGCGAAGGTACGGTCGGGCCGCTGATGCCCTACGAGCACGGACAGGGAGCGCCGAGGATGCCTGCGTGGATGCGCAGGCCCCTCGCGCGCGAAGGCGCCTACGTCCACGTGAAGGGCGTGCTGCAGCGTCACGGGCTGCACACGGTGTGCCGGTCCGCGAAGTGCCCGAACCAAGGCGAGTGCTTCTCTGCCGGGACGGCCACGTTCCTCGTCGCGGGGGGCGTGTGCACGAGGGCGTGCCGCTTCTGCGCCGTCGAGCCAGGGTCGCCGCCGCCGTTGGATCCCTCTGAGCCTGAGCGCGTCGCAGCCGCCGTTGCGGATCTCGGGTTGGAACACGTGGTGGTCACCATGGTCACCCGGGACGATCTACCCGACGGGGCGGCCGCGCACGTCGCGGCGGTGATCCGCTCAGTGCGGGCCGCAGCGCCTGAAGCGACGATCGAGGTGCTCACGAGCGATTTCCGCGGGTCGCGCGAGGCTCTCGACCTCGTCTTGGACGAACGCCCCGACGTCTTCAACCACAACGTCGAGACGGTTCCGCGCCTGTATCCGGTCGTGCGCCCCCAGGCGGACTACGCCCTCAGTCTGAGCGTCCTCGAACACGCCAGACAGCGCAGCGACGCACCCGTGAAGTCTGGGCTGATGGTCGGACTCGGAGAGACCGTGGAGGAAGTCGTCCAGGTGCTCCAAGACCTCCACCGCGCGGGTTGCTCGATCGTCACCATCGGGCAGTACCTGCGGCCAGGTCCAGAGCACCTGCCCGTGGCGGAGTTCGTGCAGCCAGAGGTGTTCGAGGCCCTCTCACGGGAAGCTCGCCGCATCGGATTGGCTGCCGTGGCGTCAGGGCCGTTCGTGAGGTCGAGCTACCGGGCGAAAGAAGCCGTCATCGCGGCTCGAGGGTGACGGGGTCTCCAGCCCGGTCACGTCCTGCGTGCTTCGCAGCGTACAGCGACGTGTCGGCTGCTGCGATGATCTCGTCCGCGGAGCGCGGCCGCGAGCCTGCCGGATCGTGTGCGACGGATCCGCCGACCGTCACGCTGAGCGGCACCTCGCCGTCCGCGATGGCGAGAGGGTGAGAACGCACCGCGTCGAGGAGGCGTTGCGCAAGCGCCAGGTACTCTGCAGCGCCCGACTCGGGAGCCACCACGACGAACTCGTCGCCGCCGTATCGGAGCCCAACGTCTGACGCTCTGATCGACGACTGGATGCAGCGCGCCACCGACGCGAGCGCCTTGTCGCCGGCTCGATGCCCGTAGGTGTCGTTGATCCGCTTCAGCCCATCGAGGTCCACGAGGGCGACTGCGATGGGACGCCCGTAGCGCGCCGCCCATGCGAGCCACTGCGGGAGGTGCGTGTCGAGGGCACGACGGTTCCTCAGCCCGGTGAGCGGATCCTTGGTCGCGTACCGCGTGAGGATGCGGTTGTCGGCAAGCGTCCGCTGGAGGACGGTCGCGAGCGTAGAGACGATCGAGTCGGGTGCTGCGTGTCGTGCGATCGCGCCGGCAAGGTGCTCGATGTGGTGGGAGTATGCAGCGTGCCGGTCATGGGTGCGTGCCGGCTCCATCAGGTCCATGAGCTCGCCGAACACGGGATCGAGCATGAAGAACTCCACCCGCGCCGCGAGTGCGAGCGCTGCCTCTGTCTCGGTGGTTCCCGCGAGGGCCGCCTCGGCGGTCTTGACCTCGGCGCGGATGCCTTCGAGCCGTTCGAGCAGCGACACGGGGTCGTCGATGATGTCCGGAAGCAGGCCGCGGTCCCACGCCTCGAGCAGCTCGTTCCACCACCCGACGTGCGCGCGCTCTTCGCCGGCAAGGGTTTGGAACGTCGCACGGAGGTCCTCCGGCCCCACGGATGCGGACAGGGCGCGGTACAGCCGTTCGGCGCGCCCGTCCAGCTCAACGCACAACGAGAGGATCTCACGCACGGCGGCTCCTTCGACACGTCCAGTATGACACGCTGGGGGACGATTAGCACATGCCCTACGAGCCCCGCGTATAC
>JAOAFY010000056.1 GCA_026416035.1 Coriobacteriia bacterium
AGATGTGTATAAGAGACAGCCCCTCGATCTCGACGAGGCCGCCGCGGTGGTCGACGCAGTCGCTGACGCCCTCACGTACGCACATGCCAACGGCGTGCTCCACCTCGACTTGAAGCCGCAGAACGTCCTCGTCGACCGGTACGGACGCGTGAAGGTGGCGGACTTCGGCGTCGCCGCGTTGACGGACGCCGCGGGGACCGGCACGGGACGAGGCGGCACGCCGGGATACATGCCGCCTGAGCAGGCGGGGCGCGGAGCGCTTACGCAGGCGGCCGACCAATGGGCGTTCGCCGCACTGGTGTACGAGATGTTGACGGGGGAGGTGCCGTTCGGCGCCGACCGCCCCCCACACGCGCTCGCAGGGGCAGGTCGCGGACGCTTCGTCCCGCCGAGCGTGGCCGCCCGGGGTCTGACGCCTGGCATCGACCGCACCCTTGAGCGTGCCCTCGCCGCAGATCCCGAACAGCGCTTCCCTGACGTCGCCGCGTTCGCGGACACCTTGCTCGACCACCTGGGAGACCCTGCGGCGGGCAGGGAGTCGCTGGCCGAGATCGTCGGAGACCTGCTTGCTGAAGAGGAGCCGTCCGTCGCAACGCCTGGGTTGTGGGACCGCCTCTTGCCGCATGCGTCCTGGCTTTCACGCGGGATCGTCGCCGCTGCATCCGCATGGCTTGGGTGGGCGGGCGCGCTGCCAGTTGTCGGCATGACGGGAGCCGCAGCCGCTGGCGGTCTGTGCGGCATCGCTGGAGCCGTCGCGCCCCCGCTCGGACTCGCACTCGGGTTGTTGGCCGCAGCCATCGGTGCCGGAGCGGCTGCGGGGGCTCTCGGGGTCGGAGTCCTGGGACTGGCGGGGGCGACGTGGTGGGCCGTCGTCGCGCGGCGCTTCCCAGAGGCCGGATGCTCGCCTGCGGTCGCAGCCGCCGCGTCCTCGGTGCGCCTGTCGGCGGCAGTCCCCCTCTCGCTCGGCTTCTTCTTAGAGCCGCTCCCCGCCACGGTCGGCGGAGCTGCGGCAGGCGCCGTCACCGCCGCGCTTTCTGCGCTGGCCGGCGGTTCCCCCTCAGCAGTCTCGCTTCCTGCATGGTTCGTGCAGGACCCGTGGCGCGTCTGGGGGCAGACGCACCTTGGGGCTGCCGACGTCCGCCTCATCGGCGCCGTGACTGCCTCGTGGGGCGTCGCCGCCCTCGCCGCATCGCTCGGTGCGGGCCGCGGAACGCGGTTCGGGGCGGCCCTCGGGTCCGCCGTCGGCCTCATCGCGATGGCTGCCGCATTGGGTGCGGCCGCGCCAGCAGGGCTCGCCGCAGCCGCGCTCGACATCTGCCTCGGCGCCGCCGTCTCGGCCGCGCTCATCGCCGCCGGTCCGCCCCCGCGCGGTTGACGACGCGTGACGGCTGAGCGACGACCGCGCGTCCCACCCCTGCGCCCTGCTATCATGCTGGTGCCGGCAGGTGCGTCGAGGGATGCGGCCATGGGCGTCCTGGCAGACTTCGAAGACCGCATAGCGCGAAGCATCGAGGGCCTGTTCGCGGGCGCGTTCAGGGCACCGGTCCAGCCGGTGGAGATCGCCAAGTCGCTCGCCCGCGAGATGGACGACCACCGCGTCGTCGGAACGGACGCGGTGTGGGCACCGTCTTCGTTCACCGTCGCGCTGTCGGAAGAGGACTTCGACGAGTTCGGCGACTTCACCTCGACCCTGGCGGGCGAGCTCGCTATCTACCTGGCCGACCACGCCCGCGACCGCGGATACCGGCTGTCCGGCCGGCCTGAGGTCAGGTTCGTGACGCACGAAGACCTGCGGTTGGGGCGTTTCCGCGTGGCAGCATCGCTCGCCCGCGCAGAAGAGCTGCCTGCCGAGCCTCATCCGTCGGCCGGCCTCGCCACGGTCACGGTCGACGAGTTCGATCACGACGTGGTGCTGGATGGCGACCAGGTCATCGTCGGCCGGCTCAAGGAATGCCAGATCCGGCTCGACGACGCGAACGTCTCACGCCGGCACGCGGCGTTCATCAGGCTGCCTGACGGCTGGGCGATCGAGGACCTCGACTCAACGAACGGCACCCGCGTCAACGGTCGGTCGGTGACGCGCACGCGCCTGCACGACGGAGACATCATCGAGGTCGGCCTCTCGCGGCTCGTCTTCCACGAGTCGAAGGAGTGAGCGGTGGCAGATGTCGTGCTGCTCTTCGGGCGGCTGCTGTTCCTCGCCCTGCTCTACCTGTTCCTCTTCGCGGCAGTCCGCACCGGAATCGGGCTCGTAACGCTCAGGAGCGAGCGCGCACGCTCGGGCACGCTCGCGCTCGAAGTGGTGCGCGGCCCGCGTGAGATCGCCGGCATCCGCGTCCCGCTCGACGGTCCCGTGATCATCGGCCGCTCGCCCGACGCAGACCTCGTGATCGCCGACGAGTTCGTGTCGGCAGTGCACGCCCGAGTGACGCCTGACGGCAGCAGCGTCCTCGTCGAGGACCTCGGCTCGACCAACGGGACCCTGCTCGACGGACAGCCGGTGACCAGACCGCTTCACGGGAAGGTCGGCTCGAGGATCGCGCTCGGACAGAACGAGATCGCGGTGGTGTCCTCATGACCGCTTCGGCACGACGCCACGAGTGGTACGCAGGCGCGAGCGACGTCGGCCTGGTACGCACCGGCAACGAGGACGCGTACCTGATGGAGCCGCCGCTTTTCGCCGTGGCTGACGGGCTGGGAGGTCACCAGGCGGGAGAGATCGCGAGCACGCTCGCCGTCGAGACGCTGTATGCGCACGCGCCAAAGCGAGCGGACGCAAAGGGCCTTGCGCGCGCGGTCCGCGCCGCCAACGCCGCGGTGATCGAGGCGGCGGAGCAGGGCCGCGGCCGCGAGGGGATGGGCACCACGCTCACAGCCGCGATGGTCGAGGGGACGCGGATCGCAGTCGCGCACGTCGGCGACAGCCGGGCGTATCTGCTTTCGCGCGGCTCGCTCGTCCAGATCACGCAGGACCACTCGCTCGTCGCGGACATGGTGCGGTCCGGGACGCTCACGCACGAAGCCGCCCGCGTGCATCCGAACCGCAGCGTCATCACACGCGCCCTCGGCTCCGATCCGAACATGATCGCCGACGCGATCGAGGTCGACGCTGCGCAGGGAGACCGGCTGCTGCTGTGCACGGACGGGCTCACGGGCATGCTGGACGACGCGGCCATCCAGGAGATCTTGAGGACGGCGCCGTCGCCTAAGGCAGCCGTGACTCGTCTGGTGGCAGCGGCGAACGAGGCGGGCGGGCACGACAACATCACCGTGGTGGTGGTCGACATCACGGAAGCTTCCGCCACCCGGCGCACCGAAGGTGCTGGCCGCGTCAGCGCTTCCGAGACGGACGCCGCAGGGGCACCGCGGCGGGTCTGGCCCGTGCGAGCGCTGTGGGTCCTCGCGCTCGCGGCGGTGCTCGCGGGCAGTGCGGGCGCAGCTCGAGGGTTCGCCCGTTCGCAGGCCTTCGTGATCGCACAGGGAGGCCGCGTGGCAGTCTACCGCGGCGTGCCGGGGGAGTTCGCGGGCATCCGTCTGCAGTGGCTTGAGGAGCTCACCGACGTGCCGGTCTCGGCGCTCGACCCGGTGACCGCAGCACGGCTGGTCCGTGGGATCCGGGTCGATGGGCTCGACGCCGCGCTGGACTTGGTGGAAGGCTACCGGGAACGAGCCTCTGCCGACACCAGCCCTTCGACTGCACCGGCCCCCTGATCGGAGGCACCGTGCGCTCACGACGCGACACCGAGCTGGCCCTCCTTCTCGCAGCAGCGCCGCCCGTGCTGCTGCTGTTCGCCCTCGTCCGGGGCGCAGCCGCCCAGACGCTCACGTGGAACGACGTCGCGGTGCCCCTGGGCCTCCTCGCCGCGTTCGCAGCGGCGCACCTCGCAGCTCGGCGATGGGCACCCGAGGCCGACCCGGTCCTGGTGCCTATCGCGTTCCTGCTTTCCGGCATCGGCCTCGCGTTCGTCACACGCCTCGCCCCGGACCGTGCGGCCGCTCAGACGCTCTGGGTCTTCGTCGGCGTGGCCATGCTCGTCGCCACCCTCGCATCCGTGCGGTCCGTCGAGCGGCTCGCCCGCTACAAGTACACCATCGCGCTTTGCGGCATCGCGCTGCTGCTGCTGCCTGCGGTCGCCGGCGTCGAGGTGAACGGCGCGAAACTGTGGCTGCGCGTCGGCGGGGTCTCGTTCCAGCCGGTCGAGGCTGCAAAGGTCCTCGTGGTGCTGTTCCTCGCCGCCTACCTCGCTGAGAAGCGCGAGGTCCTGTCCGTCTCGACGAAGCGCGTCCTGGGCATCTGGGTGCCACCGCTCAAGCACCTCGGACCGCTCATCACGATGTGGTCGATCTCGCTCGTCGTGCTCGTCGCCGAGCGGGACCTGGGTTCGAGCCTGCTGCTCTTCGGCCTGTTCCTCGCGATGCTGTTCGTGGCAACCGGACGCCCGGGGTACGTGCTGGTAGGACTCGCGCTCTTCGCAGGTGGAGCGGCCGCGGCCTACGCGCTGTTCGGGCACGTCGCTGCTCGCGTGGCGATCTGGCTCGACCCGTTCTCAGACGCTGCGGGGCGCGGCTATCAGCTCGTGCAGGGGCTTTTCTCGTTTGCCGCGGGGGGGATGACCGGCACCGGGCCAGGACGCGGCCTGCCCACGCGCATACCCTTCGTCGACACCGACTTCATCTTCGCGGCCATCGGGGAGGAGCTCGGGCTGCTCATGCGCGCAGGAGACGAGGGCACTGGCCGCGAGCGCGCGCTCGAGACGACCGACGTAGGCGGCGCTCTCGGCCGCATCGCCGTGGCGCGCAGGCTCGCGACCGTCGCGCGCGGACTCGCGTTCGCCCTCGTGACGGTCGTCGTGAACCTCACCTACCTGCAAGTGGTCGCAGCGCCTGCGCTCGCGAACCACCCCGCCAACACCCGCCGCATCGCCGACGAGCTTCGGCAGGAGCGTGGCGCCATCGTGACCAGCGACGGCGTGGTGCTCGCCCAGTCCGTCCCGTCCGGGCGCACGTTCGCGCGACGGTACCCAGGAGGGACGCTCGCGCCGCACGTCGTCGGCTACAGCAGCCCCGTCTACGGCCGATTTGGGATCGAGGCTGCGATGAACGAGGTCCTCGCAGGACGGCGGATGTTCGCATCGGTCCGCGACCTGGTCGATGCGCTCGCCGGGACCCCGGTCGCGGGCAACGACGTGCACCTCACGCTCGACAGCCGCATCCAGCAGGCCGCGCTGACGGCCCTCGAAGGCAAGCGCGGCGCGTGCGTGGTGCTCGACCCCAGGGACGGGCGCGTCCTCGCGCTCGCTTCGAGCCCGGGCTTCGATCCTGCGCGGCTGAGCGAAAGCTGGCAACGTCTCTCGTCCGACCCCGCCGCGCCGCTCGTGAACCGGGCGACCCAGGCACTGTATCCGCCCGGCTCGACTTTCAAGGTCGTGACGCTCACAGGAGCCGTCCGCGCTGGCATAGTCACGCCGACGACCACCTTCGCCGGCCCGGCGCGCATCGACATCGGCGGCGCTCCCGTCACGAACTACGGCGGCGAGGGATACGGGACCGTGACGGTAGAGCGTGCGACTGCTGCGAGCATCAACACCGTGTTCGCGCAGATCGCGGACCGGATGGGTCCGGAGCTGCTCGTGGGCACGGCGAAGTCCTTCGGGTTCGGCGACACGCCGCCGCTCGAACTCCCCACCGAAGCCTCGCTCATGCCGGACCCCGGCGAGATGACGCGCTGGGAGACCGCCTGGGCAGGCGTCGGTCAGCCGGTCGGCGAGCATGAAAGCCCTGCCGGGCCGCAGGTCACGGCGCTTCAGATGGCGCTCGTGGCGGCCGGCATCGCGAATGACGGCGTCGTGATGCGCCCGCACCTCGTGGACGCCATCTCCGACCCGGCCGGCCGGAGGCTCTCGGTCGCCCATCCCCAGCCCTGGAAGACCGCGTGCGACCCCGCTACCGCACGGACGGTCGGCCGGATGATGGTGACTGCCGTGCGAGCGGGATCGGGTTCGCGCGCAGCGATCAAGGGGGTGACCGTGGCCGGCAAGACCGGCACCGCCGAGGTCGGGAAGGGGCAGCAGACCCATGCGTGGTTCATCGCGTTCGCGCCTGCAGAAAACCCGCGCGTGGCGCTCGCCATCGTGCTGGAGAACGCAGGCGTCGGCGGGCGCGTGGCCGCCCCTGCCGCCAAGCCGGTGCTGGAGACCGCCCTTTCGCGGGTGCGATAGAATGCTCGACGAGGGAACGCCCGCCTGCCGGCGGGCCTGAGAGGCAGGAACCGTGGTGGAAGACAGGGTCTTCGGACGCAGATACCGCGTCACCGAGCGCATCGGCTCCGGGGGAATGGCCGAGGTGTTCAAAGCGGTCGACGAGGTGCTCGGCCGCACCGTCGCGGTGAAGGTGCTGCACCCGCAGTACGCGCAGGAGCCGAACTTCGTCGCGCGCTTCCGGCAGGAGGCGCAAGCCGCAGCAAACCTCTCGCATCCGAGCATCGTCAACATCTACGACTGGGGCCGGGACGACGACACCTACTACATCGTTATGGAGTACGTCCGCGGCACCGACCTCAAGACGCTCGTCGAGCAAGAAGGGCCGCTCGACCCGCGCACGGTCGCGCAGTACGGCGCTCAGGTGTGTGCCGCGCTCGCGGTAGCGCACGGCTACGGCATCATCCACCGGGACATCAAGCCGCACAACATCGTGATCACCCCGGACGGCACGGTGAAGGTTATGGACTTCGGCATCGCTCGCGCGGGGAACACGACGATGACGCAGACCGGCTCCGTGCTGGGCACGGCGCAGTACGTGAGCCCCGAGCAGGCGCAGGGCCGCACGCTCTCGCCTGCCACCGACCTGTACTCGCTCGGCGTGACGCTGTACGAAGCCGTGACGGGCCGTCTCCCATTCGATGGCGACACGCCGGTGGCCATCGCGCTGAAGCACGTGAACGAGGAGCCCGTTCCTCCACGCCGGATCCGCCCATCCGTGCCCGCGTCGCTCGAAGCCGTCATCCTCAAGGCGATGCGCAAGGATCCGGCCGAGCGATACGAGTCGGCTGCCGCGATGCGTGAGGATCTGCTGCGTGTCGCGAGGGGCGAGCAGCAGGCAGCGGACACGCCGGCCGTCGCAGAGACTTCCGTGCTGCCGAGCGTCCGTCCCGACGAAGAGCCGCTTGCGGGAGGGCGCCCGCAGATCCGTCCGGTGCCCGACCGCCGGACGAACCCGTGGGTGTGGGTCGCCGCCGCCGTCGCCATGATGCTGCTCGGCCTGGGCGGGGCGTGGGTCCTCGGAGCCTTCGGCGGCGGGACCGTCGCCGTGCCGAGCGTCGTCGGCATGTCCGAGGAGGAGGCATCAGCGACCGTCGCCGCCGCTGGTCTCACCATCGGCTCCGTCACGACAGAGCACAGCGACCAGTACGAGCTCGGGCTGATCATGCGGCAGAACCCCGCGGCGGGCGCACGCGTCAAGAAGGGCACGGCCGTCGACATCGTGGTGAGCGCCGGCGTTGCGATGGTGGAGGTGCCGAACGTCGCTGGGATGACCGAAGCGGATGCAATCGCCGCCATCGAGGGCGCGCAGCTCGAAGTCGCGCTTCCCATCGGACGCGAGTACAGCAAGGACGTCCCCGAAGGCGTGGTGATCTCTTCCGAGCCGACCGCAGGTGCACAGGTACCGAAGGGTTCGAAGGTCGCAATCGTCGTCTCGAAGGGCACGCAGCTGGTGAAGGTGCCTGACGTGACCGGCAAGACGAAGGCAGATGCGCAGCGAATCCTTGAGCAAGCCGGCTTCAAGGTGAAGGCCGTCGAGGCGTTCAGCGACGCCGTCGCGAAAGGCATGGTGATCTCTCAGGATCCGGGCCCCGGCGTCTCGCTCGACGCAGGCGGCACTGTGACGATCACGGTCTCGAAGGGCCCCGAGCAGGTCACGGTGCCTGACGTGACCGACATGACCGAGGAAGACGCGATCTCGACGCTCGAAGCGCTCGGGCTGATCGTCGACGCCGAGTACGTCGTGAGCCCTGACGTCGGCATCGTCCTCAACCAGAACCCGCTGCCGGGCACGAAGGTCAACAAGGGCTCGACGGTGAAGCTCACCGTCGGCCGAGCGCCGTAGGCGGGCAAGCGCGCCGGCCCGTCCGCCGCGCCAGCCGGTCGCCTACTCGCCCTCGACTCCGCGCGCGAACTCGTCGAGCAGCACGATCACCTCGGCGTCGCTCGTCTGCGTGAAGTCGTCGTAGAAGGCGCCCACCGCGAAGAAGTCGCTCGGCTCGGCAAGCGTCACGACCTCGTCCGCACGCGCCCGCAACAGGCGCGCCGTGTCCGGGGGCGAGACCGGCACCGCGACCACGATGTGAGCGGCGCCGTGGCGTTTGAGGTGCTCGACGGCGGAGATCATCGTAAGACCGGTCGCGAGGCCGTCGTCCACCACGATGGCACGGGCGCCCTCGATCAGAAGCGGCGGCCTGCCGCGCCGATAGGCGTCGAGCCGGCGCGCGATCTCGGCCTTCTCGGCCTCCGCCGCACGCTCGACGTAGGCGTGGTCCGCCATCGCATACGCGCCGAGGGTCACCACGCCGTCCGCGTCCACCGCGCCGATCGCATACTCGGGGTTTCCGGGCGCGCCGATCTTGCGCGTGACGATGACGTCGAGCGGCAGCCCGAGCGCACGCGCCACCTCCGCGCCGACCACCACGCCGCCGCGCGGCAGGCCGAGCACGACCCAGCCGCTGCCGGCTATCCGGTCGCGGAGCGCTTCGGCGAGGAGCTTGCCTGCGTGTCGGCGATCGCGGAACATCCCGATGCCCCCTCTCGGCGATGATGCCCGCTTCCGCCGGCGGCTAAGCGACGCTGAGTGGCGCGAGAGCGGACGCAGCGCTGCCGTCGGTCCTGATACACCGAACTGCGTATCGCGGGCGGATCGGCGACCCGCGCCGGTTGCACAGGTCGGCGGCGGTTCATACACTCAAGTTCGGAGCCGTGCGCAAGGACTACGCGGTTCCGCAAGAGAGTCATTAGACGAGACGCCTACTTGGCTGGGGTAGGATGATTGTGGCACCAACACGGGGAGGACCAGTTGCCGCGGCAGTACTGGGTTGATCTCTTCACCGGAAAGACGTGGGACGAATTTGTGGCAGCTGGCGCCCGCACGTCCGGGTTCCGGGAATCCAAGGCCAAGTCAGTCAGGCGTTTGAAGCGTGGGGACTGGCTCCTCTGCTACGTCACAGGCGTTTCGCGGTTCATCGCGATCCTGGAGGTCGAAGGTGAGCCATTCACCGACGACTCCCGTATCTGGTCCGATGATGTATTTCCGGTGCGTATTGCTGTCAAGCCAGTTGTGCAACTCACCCCGGAGACTGCGGTACCCGTGAGCACGCTTCTCCCGCGGCTCTCCTTCTATGATGAGACGCGCCCCAACGCATGGACGGGTCGATTCCGCTCGTCTCCCTCGCTCCTTCGTGTGGCAGATGGGGAGACGATTGCAGACGCGATTCTCAGAGCGAAGGATTCGCCGCAGGAGTACCCAGTTGACCGCAGAAAGTGGAACCGGGTGCCCAGAGGCTACGAATCCGGCGACGTCGTTGTGACTATCCCGGAAGACGAAGCCGAGCCCGTGCAGCCGGAGCTCGAACTCGAGACCGGCGGTCACGAGAGGGTGCAGAACCTCCTGCTACGCATGGGCGCGAGCATGGGGTTCGATCTCTGGGTCGCTCGAAACGACAAGGGCCGGGCAGACACGGACAACCTCGGCGGGCGTCTAAGGGACAGCCTGCCCCGCCAGTTTGACGACGCCACCAGCCGGACCATCGAGCATATCGATGTGCTATGGCTCAAGGGCAACTCCATTGAGGCGGCCTTCGAGATCGAGCACACAACGTCAATCTACTCGGGGCTCCTGCGGATGGCTGATCTCGTCGCGATGCAGCCGAATCTGAGCATCCGGCTGTACCTGGTTGCTCCGGATGACAAGCGCGACAAGGTCCTTCAGGAGATTGCAAGACCCGCATTCGCCCGTCTTCCGCGACCCCTATCGGAGATTTGCCGCTACATCGCGTACTCGAGCCTTGAGGATGCCGCAAAGAAGTACGCACCGGTGCTGTCACACCTGAAGCCGGACTTCCTCGACGAGATTGCTGAAGCGGCTGAGCCAAGGTAGGCGTTCGCCTAACCCCGGCATCCACACAGACAGCGCGCCGCGTAGCGTAGACTCGACCGAAGGGCATCGCCG
>JAOAFY010000057.1 GCA_026416035.1 Coriobacteriia bacterium
ACAGGGACGTGCGCAGGCACTCGTGCGTCGCGGGTCTCACGCTGCACGTCGAGGAGGGTGGCGAGATCCGGGTACACGATGGTGGCGGGCGCCACGATGATCCGAGAGGCTCCGATGGCGGCGGCGTGGCGGACGGCTTCGGCCAGAGAGGGAGCCTGCCAGCCCATCCAGGCAGCCCGGACCATCTGTGGATCGAAGCCGGCCTCTTCGAGCATCAGCGACGTGCGCGTGAGGAAGTAGTTCTCGTCGTCGTTCCACGCGGTAGAGGCCGAACGCCACTGCTCGGGAATGCCGGTCCCCAGGAGCACGATCCCGGTGGAGCCACGCTCGTCATTCGGGACTCGCTCGGCGATCCGTTCGCAGAGACGCTCCGCGAGCCGGTCGTCGCGCCAGACGCTCGGCGCGATCACCCGCATCGACGCAGAGGCCCCGCGTCCGGCCTCTGCCGCAGTGCGTGCCTCGATGTAGGGCAGCGAGCCAGCCGGGCCGACCTCTACGACGACGGTGTTCTGTGCGCACCTGACGACCTCGACGAGAGCTGGACGCCCGTCGACGTATGCCGCGACGACATCCGCATCGAGGCCGTTGCGTTCAAGTCCAGCGAGGATCGACGTGGCGATCGCCTCCACGACGTAGCGTGCTGGATGCGGTCCGCGGAGCGCTCGGTAGCGCATGCGCTCGGCCAGGAAGATCATCGGGAGGACCGTGGGCGAAAACGCCGCCGCGCTGGTGCGCTCTATGCGTCTGAGCCGGGCCGCGGTACACCGTGCGGAGTAGCGTGCTGGTTCGGCGTCGCTCAGCACCACGACCAGCCACCTGTCCGTCGGGGGGTCGCACCGTACCGATACCGTACGCTGGTCGAGCGCATCGAGGAGCGTAGAAGCCACGAGCCGGTAGCCCGCCGTGAAGCCGGCGACGACGAACGCGAGAGCCACGAACGTCGCGACAGGGGTCCCGTACTCGACCGACAGGCGCGCAGAGCAAGAGGCCCCAGCGGCCATGGCCAGAGCGGATCCGAAAAGCGCCGCCAGGGCTATCGGCCGGGTCGAGACGAGCGCCACGACGAAGCAAGCGCCGCCCACGGCCCCGAAGAACACAGCTCCTGCCCAAAGAAGGCTCACGATGCTTCCTTGTCGGTGTCAGAGTGGCGGACGAGGATGTTTGACACACATACCCGCGGGGGTATAATGTGAACGCAGTCGTTCCTGTGGAGGAGGATACACATGAGCTCGCTCGTCAAGGAAGTGTCGCACACGGAGTTCGATGCTGAGGTTCTTGGCGCAGACCGGCCGGTCGTGGTGGACTTCTGGGCCCCATGGTGCGGTCCGTGTCGTCTCGTAGCGCCTGAGATCGACAAGCTCGCGGCGAAGTACTCCGACTCGGTCAAGTTCGTGAAGGTGAATGTGGACGAGAATCGGGACGTGGCGATCCGGTACGGCGTGATGAGCATCCCGACCATCGCGAAGTTCGAACGAGGGAGGCTCGTCGGGCAGGTGATCGGCGCCCGTGGGGCAGATGCGCTGGCCCGGGAGTTCGGATTGGCGTGATGCCTGGTGCCGACCTACGAGCTCAGATGCATGCGATGCGGGCACTCGTTCGAGCTGTTCTTGACTCGGCTGCTGAGGGACGATGACCAGGTGTGCCCGAAGTGCGGGTCGCGCGACATCCGGCGCGGCGTCGGCGGCGGCTTCTTCACTGCGCGGACGGGTGTATCATCGTGTACGCCCAGAGGCGGGTTCGGTTGAGCGTGACGAGCGGCCCGTGAGGCCACAGCCCAGCGATGGAGCGCCATGGAACTGTCCTACGTCCAGGAGTGCCGTGCGTCATACGAATCGGTGATGGAAGCCGTGGAGCGAGCGATCGCCGCCCACGGCTTCCTCATCTTAGAGAAACGCGACATCCGGGCGCTTCTCGCTGCCAAGGGGTTCTCGATAGCTCCGCTCGTCATCTACGAAGCGGTACCGGGGAAGCGTGCGGGCGGCATGTCGGCGTTGCCAGACGTCATTGCTCGGTGCCGGATCCACGTCGCGGAGTCGCGCGGTGCGGTACATGTCGGCGTGCTGCGCCCGGCGGCCCTGTGCGACGCTCTGCTCGTCGGTCCAGTGGAAGCGATGATCCGAGAGCTGGATTCGGAAGTGATACGGATAGTCGACGAAGCGGCCGCTAGCGTAGACAGTTCGAGTACTTGAGGAAGACCGCGAGCGCGTCGTCGATCAGCTCCTCCCGGCTCTTGTCGGCATCGTCTGCCAGACAAGTCTTCATGGAGTGGCCGATGATCAGGAGGCCTACCTGGTTGAGCGCTGACTTCGCTGCCATGATCTGCGTGAGCACGGCGTCGCAGTCCTTGCCGCTTTGGATCATGGACTGGAGACCCCGGACCTGACCCTCGAGACGCCTGAGCCGGTTGAGGATTCGGCGCCGCTCCTCGTCGCGGACATCCAGTGCGATGGCGCGTGTAGGTTCGACCATGTGTGCCTCCGCTCAGCGGTGCGCTATCATGCGTGCGTTGCCCGTGTTCCGTCAATATACCCCGCAGGGGTATGTATGGCAAGGAGGACGCTCATGGGATGCTCGCGGCCGACGCAGCCACAAGCGGAGCGGCTGGCCGAGATCCGGCGCGTCCTGTGGGCGATCTTGGGGTTGAATCTCGCCGTCGCGGTGGCGAAGCTGCTGTACGGCGTCGCAACGAGCTCGCTTGCGATGACGGCGGACGGCTTCCACTCGCTGTTCGACGGGACGTCGAACGTCATCGGGCTTGTGGGCATCAGCATCGCCGCACGGCCGGCCGACCGTGGCCATCCGTACGGGCACGCGAAGTACGAGACCTACGCGTCTGCGGGCATCGGGATCTTGCTGGTGACAGCCGCGTGGCGTGTGGGCGTGGAATCCGTGAAGCGTCTGGTCGCAGGCGGCGGTGCTCCGCAGGTGAACGCGGGCTCGTTCGCGGTGATGCTCGTGACGCTGGCCGTGAACATTGCGGTCTCCACGTGGGAGCGCCGAGCAGGCAAGCGTCTGAAAAGCGACCTTCTGGTGGCCGACGCCAGCCATACCGGGAGCGACGTGCTGGTCAGCCTCGGCGTGATCGGCGGGTTGATCGCGGTGAGGGCGGGGTATCCGCTCGCCGATCCGCTGCTCGGGATCGTGGTGTGCGCGTTCATCGCCCGCGCCGCGCTGCGGGTGTTCCGGTCTGTCGACGAGACCCTCGCGGACAGGGCGCGCCTCGACCCGAAGGCCGTCGAAGCCGTGGCCCTCTCGGTGCCAGGAGTCCTCGGATGCCACGACGTGCGGACGCGCGGAACTGCCTCTCACGTCGCGGTGGACCTTCACGTCCAGGTGGATCCACGCTCGACGATCACCGACGGCCACGAGATCGCAGAATCGGTCGAACGTGCGCTGTGCGATCACTTCCAGGAGGTCTCGGACGTGATCGCGCACGTGGAACCGCTTGACGAGTACCAGAAGGAGAAGTCGGCGCGGTGGTCGGAGGGGGCGTGAGGAAGCCGAACGGGTCCGTTGCCTCGCCGGATGGACACCGCGCCCCGTCCGGACATCGAAGAGGGCTCGTTCTCGCGCTGCTTGCCGCCGTGCTCTGGGCGTCTGGCGGGTTGACGGCGAAGTGGCTGTTCTCGCCGCTCGATGCCACGACCGGGCGTTGGGTCGTTCCGCCCCTCGGTCTTCAGATCGATCCCCTCGTCCTTTCGGCAGGCAGGGCCGTCGCGGCGGGTGTCCTTCTCTGGTCGGTACTGGCCGTGGCCTCGCCAGACCAGTTGAGGATCGCTTTGCGCGATGTGCCGTTCCTTGCGACGTTCGGCGTGGTCGGGCTTGCCCTTGTCCACTACAGCTACTTCAAGGCGATATCCCTCACGAACGTTGCCACGGCGATCCTTCTGCAGTACATGGCGCCGGTGCTCGTCCTGGCGGTCTCAGCGGCTGTGATGCGAAGGCCGGTCGGGTGGCGGTTGCCGGTTGCCGTGTCCGTGAGCGTGATCGGCTGTGCTCTCGTCGTCGGTGTGGCATCCGGTCGGCTCTCAATCTCGTTGAGCGGGCTTGGGTGGGGCCTTGCGTCTGCCGTGTTCTTCGCGTCGTATACCTTGATGGGACGCTGGGCCTCCGGGCGTTACACTCCGTGGGGGCTGCTTGCATACGGGCTTGGATTCGCCGCGCTGTTCTGGCTTGCGGTGCTAGGGCCGAGCCCGGTGATTCGTGAGCTTTCGGACCCACGCATGCTTGCTGCCGTCCTGTACATCGCCGTCGCGAGCACGATTCTGCCGTTCGGTGCCTTCCTGATCGCCCTTCAGACCCTGCCCGCAGCCGAAGCCTCGGTCGCGTCTACTGCCGAACCCGTGATCGCCGCCTTCGGCGCGTGGATGCTGCTTGGAGAGCGTCTGACGCTGTGGCAGATTGTCGGCGGGTTCGCGGTGGTGGCGGCGATCGTCGTAGCCCAGACAGGCAGCGCTGATGCCCGGGAGCTGCCCCCACCTGCGTGAGGCGTGCTGGCGAGCGTGGTATAGTTTTTGCTAACAGGCTCGCCTCCCTAGGGACTCCTATGGACCTCACGCAGCGGCTCGAGATCAAGCAGACCGTCACGATGTCGCCCGAGGCGTATCAGGGTCTCGCGATGCTCGCCATGCCCGCATTCGAGCTCAGCCAGCTGGTCGAAGCCGAGCTTGAGCGAAACCCCGTGCTCGAAGTCGATGAGCCTGAACGCGACCAGGAAGAGCCCATTGACGATGCATCCCCGCGCGACGAAGAAGACCGTGCGTGGGACGAATGGGTCGCAGAGTACGAGGAGCTCCAGCGCCTCGACGGTGTCGCCGATGTGGATCCCGACCGTGGTGCTGCCACGGGAGAGGAGCGGATACCAGCTGCGCGGACTCTCGAAGAGCATCTGCTCGATCAGATCGCGCTGTTCGACGTAGACGAAGACGTCGCCCGCGCTGCGCGAGTCGTGGTCGGGCTTCTAGACGATGACGGCTTCTTCAAGGGGACGCTCGAAGAAGTCGCCCGAATCGCACGGGTTGACATCCCCGTCGCGCAGAAAGGTCTCGAGCTCGTTCGGCAGCTCGATCCTCCTGGCATCGGGTCGCGGACGCTTGAAGAGGCGCTCGAGACGCAGGCGTCTGTCCTGGGGATCTCGTCTCCGCTCCTGAGCGCGATCATCGCGCGTCACCTTCCTGCGCTCGCTCGCGGACGGGTGAACCGCGTAGCCCGTGCCGAGGGAGTATCCGAGCCGCGCGTCCTCGAAGCGCTGGAGGCGCTGCGCATGCTCAACCCGAGACCTGCCGCCGCGTTCGGACCCGGCGCTCAAGTCGCGTACGTCGCTCCTGACGTCATCGTCAGGCAGTTCGACGGCGAGTGGGTCGTCTTCCCGGACTACGACGTGGTCCCGATGCTGCGCGTGTCTCCCCGGTATCGCGCGATGCTTCGCGATGGTCGGGGCGTTGACGAGGACGCCAAACGGTACCTGAAGGAGCACGTCAAGAAGGCGGAGTCGTTCATCCGTAACGTGGACAGGCGTCGCCAGACCGTCGTGCGCATCGCTGAAGTGATCGTGGAGGTGCAGCGCGAGTTCTTCGAGACGGGCAAAGGCCCGCTCAAACCGCTGAGGCTCGAAGACGTCGCGGTCGAGCTCGGCGTCCACCTGAGCACCGTGAGCAGAGGCGTGACTGGCAAGTACATGGCCACGCCGCACGGTCTGTTCGAGCTGCGGCACTTTTTCTCGGGCGGCTACAGGACCCGCACCGGGCACGACGTGGCTGCGACCAGCGTGAAGCAGCGCATCAAGGAGCTGATACAGGCGGAGAGCGGCGACGCTCCGCTGTCTGACCAGAGGATTGCTGATGTGCTCGCGGACGAGGGTGTGCCCGTTGCACGCCGTACAGTGGCGAAGTACCGCGAGGAGCTCGGCATCGCTCCTTCGTGGGCCCGAAGGCGGCATAAGGACCCGTCTCGTGTCGGACAGGACGCAGGACGATGACTGTCGACGGTCATCGCGGGTCAGATCTGGCACTTCGCGATGCGCTTCTCATCGCGACGTTGCTGGCAGCCGTGACGGGATTGCACGTAGCGACGGATCCTGCTGGGCCGTGGCGGCAGATGCACCTGCTGTACCGTTGGCTCTACTACGTTCCCGTGCTGTACGCTGCATTCGCGTTCGGTCGACGAGGGGGTACCGTGGCGGGAACGGCTGCTGCGGTGCTCTTCGCGTTGCACGCGCATCTATCGCTCGGAGGGCTGATCGGCGAACATGTCGACAACCTGTATCAGAGCGTCAGCTTCGTCGTCCTCGGAGGCATGTTCGGCTGGCTCCGGGACCTTGCCGACACGACGACTGCCGATCTCCGTCTCGTGAGCACCCAGCTTGAACGTGCGTACGGCAAGCTTGAAGAGCGCGCCATGCAGCTGGCGAGCGTCCAGGAGTATACGCAGGCAATCCTCCGGTCGATCACTGCAGGCGTCATCACGCTCGGCCCTGACGGCTCGGTCGTGACGGCCAATCCTGCAGCGGAGCGGCTGCTCGGCCAACGCGAGTCGGAGCTTGTCCCCCGCAGGATCAAGGCCGTGCTGGCCGACGACGGCGGGCTGGACTCGGACGTCTCCCGCGTCTTGTCGGGCCGTGCGCCGCGCATCGTCAAGGAGGCGAAGCTCGTCACGCGTGCGGGCCGGGTGCTGCACGTGCAGGTATCGGTCTCCCGTATGCGGGACGCGGAGGGTCGGGTGCTCGGGGCAGTCGTCACCCTCGAAGACATCAGCGAGATCAAGGCGCTCACCGACCAGCTGATCCGCTCGGATCGCCTCGCCGCGATGGGCGAGCTGACTGCAGGGGTCGCGCACGAGGTGCGCAATCCGCTCGGCATCATCAGGGCGTCCGTGCAGCTCATCGAAGACAGCGAAGGCGACCGCGAGCGGATCACCGAGGCCACGTCGGTCATCAAACAGGAGATCGATCGGCTGGACAGGGTCATCAAGGCGCTGCTCGATTTCGGAAGACCAAGCGCACCGTCGTTCCGTGCGGTGCAAGTCGCCGACGTGCTGGACGACGTCGCCCTGTTCACCCGCAGGTTCGCGCGCCAGGCGCAGGTGAGCGTCGAGTACGAGGTGCCGCCAGANACGCCGAGGGTGCGTGCCGATCCTGACCAGGTGAAGCAGGTGCTGGTGAACCTCATCTCCAACGCCGTCCAGGCGATGGAGGGAAGAGGTGGGGGTCACATCCGGATCACCACCCGTGCGGAAGGCGGCTTCGTCGCCTTGCGGGTAGAGGATGACGGCCCCGGCATCCCCGAATCGGAGCTCCCGAAGATCTTCGATCCGTTCTACTCGACGAAGGACGACGGGACGGGACTGGGGCTCACGATGGTGCATCGCATCGTGGACGAGCACGACGGGTACATCGAAGTCGCTTCCCGCGAGGGGGCGGGGACCTCGTTCACGGTGTACTTCCCGATCGCGACGACGGAGGCGTGACGTGGGCAGACGCGTGCTGATCGTGGACGACGAGAAGAACATGCGGTGGGTGCTCGGAGAAGCTTTGCGATCGGCGGGCTATGAGACCGTGGAGGCAGCCGACGGCAAGGAGGCGCTTGCAGCAGTCGCGGATGCCCCGCCCGACCTGATGGTCCTCGACCACAAGATGCCCGCGCCTGATGGCATGGAGGTCCTCAAGCGCGTGCGGGCGAAAGGCCTGACGTTCCCCATCATCATGCTGACAGCGCATGGCAACGTCCAGACCGCCGTGGAGGCGATGAAGGCGGGCGCCACGGAGTACCTCACCAAGCCGTTCGATCTCGAGGAGCTCAAGCTCGTCATCGAGAAGGCGCTGCGGACCGGCGACCTCGCCGCCGAGGTGGAGCGGCTTCGTGCGGAAGTAGGCAAGGAGTACGACGTCGAAGGCATCGTCGCAGGATCGGCGAAGATGCTGTCCGTGCTGGAGACCGTGAAGAAGGTGGCGCCCACCAATGCGACGGTGATGATTTACGGCGAGTCGGGCACCGGCAAGGAGCTGATCGCTCGGGCGATCCATCAGCTTTCTCCAAGGTCGCAACGGCCGTTCGTCTCCGTGAGCGCCGGAGCTCTGCCGGAGACGCTGCTCGAAAGCGAGCTGTTCGGCTATGAAAAAGGTGCGTTCACGGGCGCGATGCAGGCGAAGCCGGGCCGCTTCGAGCTGGCGAACGGCGGCACCATCTTCCTCGACGAGATCGGCGACATCTCGCCGGCTGTGCAGGTCAAGCTGCTGCGGGTGCTTCAGGAGCGCGTCTTTGAAAGGCTAGGTGGCACGCGGAGCATCGAAGTCGACGTGCGGGTCGTCGCCGCGACGAACCGGGACCTCCAGGAACTCATAGCCGAGGGCTCGTTCAGGGAGGACTTGTACTATCGGCTGAATGTCGTCCCGATATCGCTTCCGCCGTTGCGCGACCGGCCTGAGGACATCCCGCGGCTGATCGCGCACTTCCTCGAGAAGATGAACGCCGGCAGGAAGCGGATCAGCCCGGAGGCCATGCAGGCGCTCGTCGACTACAAGTGGCCGGGCAACGTGCGCGAGCTGGAGAACACGGTCGAGCGGATGGTCATCTTGTCGCAGGGAGAAGAGATAGGCGTAGACGACCTTCCTGCGGAGGTGCGCTCCGGCGTTGTGTTGCAGGGTGGCGAGCGGTGCTTCGTCCTGCCGGAGTCCGGGATCGACCTCGAGGAAGTCGAGATGGACCTCATCGTCCAGGCCCTCGAACGGACTGGTCGCAACCTCCCGCGAGCAGCGAAGCTCCTCGGCCTGACGCCGAAGACGCTCGAAGCCCGGATGAACCGCTTGGGACTGTGAGCTTCTTGCCGGCGTCGGTGCTTCTTGGCACGAAGGTTGCATCTGCCGTGAGTGCGCATCGCACCGGGCGGATGGGGCATCATGCGTATGACGGGCACGATCGTGGCGGCAGGAGCGGCTGCAGGCGGGCTGCTGGCCATGGCTGCGAGCCAGCCGTGGTTCCAGGAGCGCTGTGCGCAGGCGGGTCTGTCCGCAGAGGCTGCCGCTGCTCTCGTGGGCGGTGTGGCGCTGCTCGCGGGTGCCGTCGCAGCTCGTCAACGCAAGAGCGGTGGCAGACCGTTCACGCGCGTCGAACTCGCGGAGTGCGACTCGTGCGGCCAACCGCTCATGGCGGACTGGAGGATGTGTCCGTAC
>JAOAFY010000058.1 GCA_026416035.1 Coriobacteriia bacterium
CGTTTGAGGTCGATGTCCGCCTGCGGCCGGGCAGCAGCCACGTGCGCCACCACGCGTGCGAGCGGCCAGCGGGAACCGCCGCTCGCGCGCATCACGCCGGCGAGCACACCCGGCGGCGCCTCGTCGAGCGCGACGAGCAGGACCCGCCACAGCCGAGCGAGCGTCTCGACGTCCGAAGACGCCCGGTGCGCCGGTTCTTGCAGCAGGCCGAAGGCACGCGCCAGATCGGCCTGCCTGTGGCTGCGCATGCGCGGCAAGGCGATGCGTGCGAGCTGGAGGCTGTCGAGCCACGCCGCGTCTCCGCGTGGATGGGTCCACCCGGCAGCGCGCAAGAAGTCGCGGTCGAACGCTGCATTGTGAGCGACGAGGTCGCTGTCGCCGACGACCTCTGCGATCCCAGCGATGGCCTCGCTCGCTGACGGCGCGTCACGCAGCATCTCGTCGTCGATGCCCGTCAGCTCGGCGATCTCCACGGGAACCGGCCGCGCGGGCCGCACAAGGGTGGAGTATCGCCCGACCTCTTCGGGTCCACGGCACACGACCGCAGCCACCTCGATGATCTCGTCGCGCTCCGGATCGAAGCCCGTCGTCTCGATGTCCAAGAAGGCGGTCTTCTCCTCGAACCCGAACACCGCGTCTCGCGCGCGCTCCGCGAGGCGCGCGTAGGATGCCGCGACGTCTGAGTCCGTTCCGGGCTGGATCAGGTCGTTGAGCGCGTCGGTCCCCATGCACGCAGCCTACCACGAGCATCTGACGAAGCGGGGCGGCGCCAGGCGCCGCCCCGTCCCATCCGCAAGGCCTCGCGCTGCCGGCGTCAGTTCATGCCCGGCAGCGTCCTGGACTTGAGCAGCCATGCGTCGCCGTCCTTGACGAACGTCCAGAGGTACTGGAAGTTCCCGCCCGCCATGGTGGCCGTCGCGAGCACCCGCGTCTCGTCGCCCTTCTCGGTGACGTCATCGATGGTGTAGCCGGTGATGCCGTACCCCTTGAGCTGCTCCGCGAAGGAGGCCTCGTCTTGCGCAGCACGCTTGTCGGCCGGCAGCAGCTTGTATGCCGTCGCGAAGTCACCCTTGACGACCGCCTCGAAGTACGCCTTCACGTGATCCTCGGGCTTCGAGCCTTTCGCCACCTTCGTCGCCGTCTTCGGGTCGAATGGTGCCGTGGCGACCGTGCTCGGCATCCCGCCCGTTCCGCTCGTCGCCGTGCCGCCGTTCGCCTCCGGCGAGGCGACGGATGGTGACGCCGGCTTCCTCAGCACGACGAGGCCGACGATCACGCCCGCCAGCACGACCACGACCGCCACGAGCGCAATGACGATCGTCTTCTGGCCGCCCACGGCGGCCACCTCGTTCTTCTCCATACGAGTCCTTTCCATCGCTTGCCTGAACAGCGCCGAAGCGCCGCACGAGCATACGCTCCGGCACCGGCGCAGGCAACCGCGGCGTCTGGCGCCGCCGGTATACAATCAGCACATGCCGCGCCAACGCAGCCTGTTCGACATCATCGGACCCGTGATGATCGGGCCGTCGTCCAGCCACACTGCTGGAGCGGCCCGCCTCGGGGCGCTCGCTCGCGCCATCGTGGGGGACACGCCGGTGTCGGCCGTCGTGACGCTGCACGGATCGTTCGCATCGACCGGCGTGGGGCACGGGACCGATCGGGCGATCGCAGCCGGGCTTNTCGGCCTGACACCCGATGACCCTCGCCTGCCGGACGCCCTCGACATCGCGCGCACAAGCGGCCTCGACATCGCCTTCACCGCGGCCGACCTCGGTGACGCCCACCCGAACACCGCCCGGCTGGAGCTGACCGACCGCGGCGGGCGCACGCACATCATCCAGGGCTCCTCGCTCGGCGGCGGGGACGTCGTGGTCACGCTCATCGACGACTTCCCCGTCGAGGTGTCAGGCGAGCTTCCGGCACTCGTCGTCGTCCATCACGACCAACCCGGCGTGGTGGCTGCGGTGACGGCCCGCCTCGCGGCCGACGTCATCAACATCGCCTCCATGCAGGTCTCTCGCGAGCGTCGCGGCGCACGCGCTCTCATGATCATCGAGACCGACGAGCCGGTGCCTGACGACGCCGTCGCCGGCATCGCCGTCATAGACGGCGTCGCCGAGGTGCGTCGCGTGCCCGCGGTGTGAGGAGAGACGCCATGTCGTACACGTCCTTCGAGCAGCTCCTTGCGGCGGCCGCGCTGCACGGGTCGCTCTCGGAGGCAGCCATCGTGCTGGAGTGCGAGGAGACTGGGGCGACCCGCGACGAGGTCGTCTCGCGCCTTTCCGACTCGCTTGCCGTGATGGAGGCGGCCGTCGAACGGGGCCTGACGGAGGAGCTGCGCTCCCGTTCGGGCCTCGTCGGAGGCGACGCTCGGAAGCTTGCGCGCGCCAAGCCGCGCGTTTCCGACCCTGTATTCGCAGCCGCCCTCGCCCGCGCGCTAGCTGGCGCGGAGATCAACGCGTGCATGGGGCGCGTCGTCGCCGCGCCGACCGGCGGCGCGTCGGGAGTCCTGCCTGCCGTGCTGCTGACGACGGCTGAGCGGCTCTCCGCCCCGCGCGACCGGACGGTCCTGGCCCTCGCCGCTGCAGGCGCCGTCGGCGGGGTCATCGCCGCGAGAGCGACCCTTTCTGGCGCCGCCGGCGGCTGCCAGGCGGAGACTGGAGCCGCATCCGCCATGGCTGCTGCTGCCGCCGTCGAGCTCGCAGGCGGCTCGCCGGAGCAGTCCGGCCACGCGGCCGCGTTCGCCTTGCAGGGCCTGCTCGGGCTCGTGTGCGACCCGGTCGGCGGCCTCGTCGAGGTCCCCTGCGTCGCGCGGAACGCGACTGCCACCGCCGTCGCCCTCGCGGCAGTGGAGATGGCCCTGGCGGGACTGCGGTTCCCGGTGCCCCTGGACGAGGTCGTGGACGCCATGGGGCAGGTCGGTCGCAGCCTGCCGCCGTCGCTGCGCGAGACCGCTCTCGGCGGGCTGGCCGCGACGCCCGCGGCCCAGAGGCTTGCGCCGCGGCACGACAGCGGGTATCGTCGCGACCGTGACGAAGGGGAGTAGCGCCCCTGCTTGCGCGGGGGAGGCAGGCCGACAGACCCGGGCCCAGGCCCCGGCCCTGCCGACGCCACGAGCGACGCAAGACCTTCGGCGATGCCGCCGGAGGTCTTTTCTTTCGAGGAGGCGTGATGGACGAAGCGCGCGAGACGCCCTGGCACGTGATGACCGTCGAGCAGGTCGCCGAGGCGCTGGCGACGGATCCTGAACGCGGTCTTTCGGACGACGAGGCAGCACGCCGGCTCGCCGAGCAGGGCCCGAATCTGCTCACGCCTCCCGCCAAGACCCCGCTGTGGCGCAAGTTCCTCGCGCAGTTCAACGACTTCATGATCTGGGTGCTCATGGCAGCCGTGGGCATCTCCGTGCTCGAAGGGCACACGCTCGAAGCCGTCGCCATCACTGCGATCCTGCTGCTCAACGGCGTGCTCGGTTTCGTGCAGGAGCACCGTGCGGAGCAGGCGCTCGAGGCCCTCAAGCAGCTGGCCGCTCCCACCGCCACGGTCATGCGCGACGGAGTCGAGCGTGAGGTCCCTTCCGCTGCGCTCGTGCCTGGAGACCTCGTCGTCCTCGAGGCTGGCGACACGGTGCCAGCCGACGGCCGTCTCGTGGAAGACGCGGCGCTGAGGATCGACGAGTCCTCCCTTACCGGCGAGAGCCGGCCGGCACCGAAGCACGCGGATGCGGCGTGCGAGGAGCACTGCGCCCTCGGCGACCGCTCGACGTTCGTGTTCGCAGGCACCACCGTCGCCGTCGGACGAGGCCGCTTCGTCGTGACGGAGACCGGGCAGCGCACCCAGATGGGTCGCATCGCAGACCTGCTCGCAGCCCAGACCGACGAACCCACTCCGCTCCAGCAGGAGCTCAAGGGCGTCGGCAAGCGCATCGCCCTCCTCGTCCTGGCGGTCGCCGCGATCGTCTTCTCCGTGGGCGCCTGGCAGGCGTACCGCGCCGCAGGAGAGACCTCGATCGTCGATGCGCTGGCTCACGAGGCGTTCCGTGGTCGGCTGACCGTGGCTCTGCTCGTGGCGATCTCGCTTGCCGTGGCCGCCATACCCGAGGGCCTACCCGCAATCGTCACCGTGGCGCTGTCGCTTGGCGTCCGTCGCATGGCCGAGCACAACGCCATCGTGCGCAAGCTCCACGCCGTCGAGACGCTGGGCTCGACGACGTTCATCTGCTCGGACAAGACCGGCACCATCACGAAGAACGAGATGGCCGTCAGGCGCATCGTTGTCGGCGTGGACGGAGCTGACGTCTTGCCGGACTGGGCGCTGCAGCCCGATGACCGCACGCCGCACGAATCCGACCTCGGCCTGCTGCTCGAGATCGCGGCGTCGTGCAACGACGCCCGCTTCGCCGCAGACGGACGGCTCGTCGGCGACCCCACGGAGACCGCGCTGGTCGTCGCCGCTGACGCACTCGCGAAGAATCGCAGACGCCCCCGCCGTGTGGCTGAGATCCCCTTCGATTCCGAGCGCAAGCGGATGACGACCGTGCACCTCATAGACGGCCGTCACGTCGCGTACGTCAAAGGCGGTGCCGACGTCGTCTTGGCCTTGTGCACGCACGCGCTCGTGCGCGGAGAACGCGTCGTCCTCGACGCCGGCCTCTGCGACCGCATCCTTAGGACCAACGCCGCGCTTGCAGCCTCGGGGTACCGCACGCTCGCGATCGCGTTTCGCGACCTTGGCGGCCGGCCGGCAGACGACCCTGCGACCCTCGAGCGCGACCTCACCTACGTGGGCATCGTAGGTCTGGTGGACCCGCCGCGTCCTGAGGCCGCTGACGCCATCGCCACCTGCAGGCGGGCGGGCATACAGGTCGCGATGGTTACGGGCGATCATGCGCTTACCGCCAAGGCGATTGCCGAGCAAGTCGGCCTCGACGCCGCGAGCGGAGTCCTCACCGGCGCAGAGCTCGAACGGATGAGCGACGACGAACTGTACGAGGCCGTCGCCACCACCCGCGTATACGCTCGCGTCGATCCGGCCCACAAGCTGAGGATCGTCGATGCCCTGAAGCGCAGAGGGCACGTCGTGGCCATGACTGGCGACGGGGTGAACGACGCGCCCGCGCTCAAGCGCGCGGACATCGGCGTCGCCATGGGCAGGGTGGGCACCGACGTGTCCCGCGAGGCTGCCGACATGGTGCTCGCGGACGACAACTTCGCCACGATCGTCGAAGCGGTGCGGATGGGTCGTGCGGTCTACGACAACCTCAAGAAGTTCATCCTCTTCTTGCTGTCGTGCAACGTCTCGGAGGTGCTCATCATCTTCCTGACCACGTTCTTCACGGACCGGCCCGCCCTGCTCCCGCTCCAGATCCTGTGGATCAACCTCATCACCGACGGATTCCCCGCGCTCGCCTTGGGCGTGGACCCCGCTTCGCCGCGGGTCATGGATCGCCCGCCGCGGGACGCGAGCGAATCCGTTCTGGCGCCTCGTCGTCAAGCGCAGGTGCTTTGGCACGGTGCGCTGATCACGGTCGCAGGCCTCGCGATGTACGCGTGGGCGGAGTGGGTGATGCCCGGACACTCGCACGAGCGCGCCCAGACGATGCTCTTCTGCGCGATGGTCCTTGCACAGCTGATGCACGCGTTCTCGTTCCGCTCGGAGTCGCGCAGCATCTTCAGCGCGTATTCGCTGCGCAATCGCTGGCTGAACCTGGCGTTCCTGGGCTCTTTGACCCTCCAGCTCGCCGTCGTGTACCTGCCGCCTTTGCAGATCGTCTTCAAGACCCACCCCTTGTCGGTCTCGGACTGGCTCGCCGTCGTCGCCGCTGCGCTCATCCCGACCGCCCTCGTCGACGTGGTGAAGCTTGCGCGCGGACGGCGAGACTCGCGCGCACTGCGCCCAATGTCCGCTTAGCGGTTGCCTGACGGACGGCTGCTGCCGATAATCGGTTCGGATGGGCGGTCGTCTTCCCGCGTGAGTGGAGGCGTTGTGGCGCGATTCGCGAGGCGGTTCCCGCTGCTCCCCGATTCGCTCCGTGCGCGCCTTTCGGGGACGATCGTTCTGGCCAGCCTGCTGCTCTTCGGCATCGTCTTCGGAGCCACGAAGATCGCGGCCTCTGCGTTCACCCGCTCGGCTGTCGTGCACGATGCCTCGCGAACGCTCACGACGGCACGGGCCATCCTCGACGCCCAGGCCGCGACGCTCGACTCGTTTGCGGTCGCGTACACCGAATGGGACGAGTTCTACGACCGCACCGTCCGCCCTGACGACCGGTTCATCGCCGAGGAGTTCGATCCGTGGCTGCGCGAGCGGTCCGGTGCAGACGCAGTCTTGTGGATTGCGGCCTCGGGAACGACGGTCTTCTCGTACGGCGATGCCCGCGACCTCGATGCCTTGCGACGTACGGCACGCGGAGCCGCCTCGCCGCTGGTGGGACCGATCGCTCTTCCGTCGGGGCTCGCGGTCGTGTCCGTGCGACCCATCGTGGGCAGCCCGGTCCGCGATCGCGCCGCCGGCTGGCTCGCCGTGGCTCGCCGAGTTCAGGTGGCCGCGCTCGCGGATGCGCTCGGCCTCGGGATCGTGCACGAAGAGGTCAGCGAGCGCTTCTCCGGTGAGGGAAGCATCGGGGCCGTGGACGGCTACCTGTCTGCCGCCGCCTGGCTCCGCGGAGACGCGTTCGAGGCCAGGGGGACGATCGCGGGCGTCAACGGAGCACCGGCCGGCACCCTGGTGCTTGAAGAGCCGCTGCGGGGCGATCCCGTCTTGTCGAGCTGGACCTTCCCGTTCGCGATGGGCCTCATCTCCCTCGTCGTGGGACTCGGCTTCGGCCTCGCCTTATCGAGGACCGTCGTCATGCCTCTCAGCCGCACGCTCGCGCTGTTGCGGCAAGAGGGCCTCCGCGCCGTCCAGGGCGAGCCGCCTGCCGAGTTCGAACCGGACGACCCCCTCTTACCCGCCGAGTTCCGCGATTTCTCCGCCACCGTCCACGAGCTCGTCACGGTCCTGCACCAGCGTGAGAGGGAGCTCGAGGCCGCAACGGATCAGGCCCTCGCCGCCGAGCAGGCGCTTCGCACCGTGCTCGACGAATCGGCGGAGGCGAAGATGCTCGTGCAGCGTGGCGTCGTCGAGGTCGCCAACCCCGCGTTCGCCGCCTGCGTCGGCCGTCCGCTCGGACTGATGCTGCACCAGCCGCTCGAGGACCTCCTCGCCGCCATGGACATCGCGTCGCCTGAGGGCGAGCCGCTCACCCCCGCCGAACTCATCGAAAGGGCCCTCGAGAACGAGGTCGTCGTGCGGTGCAACGCCCCGACGCATGGGGAGCGCTGGATGGAGGTCCGGGCTGACACCACTGCGGTCCCTGACGCGTTCGTACTGACAGCTCGTGACGTCACCGAGCAGTACCGGCTCGAACAGCTGCGGTCTGAAATCGTCTCGCTGGTGTCTCACGACCTGCGAGCGCCCCTCACGGTGCTGGCCGGATACCTCGACATGCTCGTCCGCGATCTTCCCGCCGAGCAGCGCGAACGCATCGTGGCCTCGATGCGCGAAGCGGTGGACCGGATGCACGCCCTCGTCGAGGACCTCCTCGACTCGGCGCGTGCACAGAAGGCCCTCGGTCCGAGCGTCATCGCTCCAGTCGACCTCGCGACGCTCGCCACACAGGCGGCAGGCGCAGTCCGCATCGCGTTCGGACGCCCGGTCACGGTCGTCGTCCGCTCGCCAGCGACGGTGGCGGGTGACCCCAAACGGCTCCGGCAGGCGCTCGACAACCTGCTGGTGAACGCCGTCAAGCACGCTCCTGCCGAATCCGACATCAGGATCGTGGTCGACCGGGCCGGGGCGCGTGCACTGCTCGCGGTCGAGGACACCGGCCCCGGCGTGCCCCCCGAAGCGCGCGAAGCCGTGTTCGAGCGGTTCGCGCAGCTCGGCACCTCCGAGGGCGGATCGGGGCTCGGCCTGTACATCGTGCGGACCATCGCTGAGACCCACGACGGAAGGGCCTACGTCGAAGACGCCCCCGGCGGGGGAGCGCGCTTCGTAATCGACTTGCCCGCGGCCGCGAAGCCGTCGCGGACGAATCCTGGTCAGCGCGGCCGCGAGGACTCTTCCAACGCGTAGCCCACGAGCAACGCGCACAGGTCAGGAAACTCGATCCCTGCCGCTCTGGCCGCGTCCGGCAACAGGCTCGTGCGCGTCATGCCGGGAATCGTATTCACTTCGAGCACCCAGGCGTCGCCCGACTGCTCGACGATGATGTCCGTCCGTGAGACGCCTGAGCATCCGAGTGCCTGATGGGCCGCGACGGCGAGCTCGGCGCAGCGCTCCCGGGCGTCCTCGGGGATCCTCGCGGGGATGATGTGCCGGCTCATGCCGGGGACGTACTTGGATTCGTAGTCGTAGAACTCGTGCTCCGGCACGATCTCGAGTGTCGGGAGCGCGAAGGGCGTCTTCGTCCCGAGCACGCCGACGGTGACCTCCACACCCTCGACGAACCGCTCCACGAGGGCTACCTCGTCGTGCTCGAAGGCGCTGGCCAGGGCGTTTGCGAGCTCGCTCGGCTCGTGCACGATCGAGACGCCGATCGCAGATCCTTCGGACGCGGGCTTCACGACGCACCGCTCGCCTACGGCCGCGACGATCTCGTCGTCACGCCACAGGACGCCTCGCCGCACGACGGCGTACGGAGGGGTCGGGACGCCGCAAGCTGCGAAGACGTGCTTCGAGGCGACCTTGTCCATCGCCAATGCGCTCGCGAGCACGCCCGATCCCACGTACGGCAGGTCGAGGAGCTCGAGCAGGCCCCGGACGGTGCCGTCCTCGCCGTACCTCCCGTGGAGGCAGACGAACACCACGTCGGGACGGCAATCCCGCAGCTCGTCGATGAAAGACGGCTCGGCCGTGTCGATCGAGAAGGCGTCTGCCCCTCGCTCACGAAGGGCCGCTACGACCTGCTCGCCGGTGTTGAGCGAGACCTCGCGCTCGGCCGATCGGCCCCCCATCAGGACGGCGACTCGAAGGCCACCCACGTCCGGCGCTTGCAC
>JAOAFY010000059.1 GCA_026416035.1 Coriobacteriia bacterium
GACACCTCGGTAGCCATCCGCTGGCTCATCGAGAACAAGGGCGTCGACGTCGTCGCGCTCGCAGTCGACGTCGGCCAGGAACGGCAGGACCTGGAGATGGTGCGCGCCAAGGCGCTCGCAATCGGTGCCGTGGAATCCATCGTCAAGGACGTACGCGAGGAGTTCGTCGAGGACTTCCTCGCCAAGGCGTTGCGCGCGAACGCCCTGTACGAGAACAAGTACCCGCTCGTCTCGGCGCTCTCGCGTCCCATCATCGTCAAGCACCTGGTGGAGGAGGCCCACCGGCACGGCGCACGCTACATCGCGCACGGCTGCACCGGGAAGGGCAACGATCAGGTCCGTTTCGAGGTCGGCATCGCTGCGCTCGACCCGGACATCGAGGTCATCGCTCCAGTGCGCGAGTGGGAGCTCAAGACCCGCGAGCAGGAGATGGAGTACGCCGAAGCGCACAAGATCCCAGTGCCGACCACGAAGGCGAGCCCATACTCGATCGACGACAACCTCTGGGGTCGCGCCATCGAGTGCGGCGTGCTGGAGGATCCGTGGGTCGAGCCGCCCGCCGAGATCTACACGCTCACGGCCGACTCGCGTGGCGGCGCGTGCGACGAGCCCGAGTACGTGGAGATCGCATTCGAGCAGGGTCTGCCCGTGGCCCTCGACGGCGCGCGGATGAGCTTCCACGACATCATCATCCGGATGAACGAGATCGCCGGGCGGCACGGCTTCGGACGCATAGACATGATCGAGAACCGGCTGGTGGGCGTGAAGAGCCGAGAGATCTACGAGGTGCCCGGTGCGCTGACGCTGATAACGGCGCACAAGGCGCTCGAAGACCTGTGCCTCGAACGCGAAGTGCTGCACTACAAGCTCGGCGTGGAGCAGAAGTGGGCCGAGCTTGTCTACAACGGGATGTGGTACTCGCCGCTGAAGGAGGCCCTCGACGGGTTCATCGATACGACGCAGCAACTCGTGACCGGCGACGTGCGCGTGCGATTCTACAAGGGCTCCTGCGTGACGGTGGGACGGCGGTCCCCGTACTCGCTGTACGACTACAACCTCGCGACCTACGATGCGGCTGACACCTTCGATCACGCGGCGGCAGCAGGATTCGTGCAGCTATGGGGGCTGCCCACGAAGGTCTGGGCGCGCCAGCGGCGCAAGGTGGGCAAGGAAGGCGAGGTGTAGGGCGTGACGGCTCCGAGCATCCGCCTCGGCAGGGCTCTCGCCCTCCAGTACGGGAATGAGGCGGGTCGCGATGTCTGACGCGAAGACGCCGTGGTCCGGGCGGTTCGAGCGTACGCCGGGCGACTTCCAGCAGCGCTTCGGCGCCTCGCTTCCCGTCGACAAGCGGCTGTATGCCGAAGACATCGCGGGTTCGATCGCTCATGCGCGCATGCTCGCAGCACAAGGCATCCTCGCAGATGCGGACGTGCGCGCGATCGTCGCGGGGCTCGAGGAGATCCGCGACGAGATCGAGGCCGGGACGTTCGTGTTCGACGTCTCTGACGAGGACGTCCACATGGCCATCGAAGCGGAGCTCACGCGCCGGATCGGCGACGCGGGGAAGCGGCTCCACACGGCACGGTCCCGCAACGACCAGGTAGCGACCGATACGCGGCTGTACGTCAAGCGGCGTACCCGCGAGCTCGTGGCGCTCGCGAACCGTCTGCGAGCGACGCTCGTCGACCTTGCCGAGACGCATCTCGGCGCCATCATGCCTGGCTACACGCACCTCCAGAAGGCGCAGCCGGTGCTCTTCTCCCATCACCTGCTGGCGTACTTCTGGATGTTGACGCGCGACGTGCGCAGGTTGGCAGCCGCCTTCGAGGCAGCAGACTCAAGCCCGCTCGGTGCTGCCGCGCTTGCCGGCACCGCGTTCCCGATCGACCGTCGCGCGGCTGCCGAGGAACTGGGATTCTCCGACGTGGTCCCGAACTCGATCGACGAGGTGTCTGATCGCGACTTCGTGCTCGATGCCACCTACGCCTGCGCGCTGGGCATGGTGCACCTTTCCCGCCTGTGCGAGGAGCTCGTCTTGTGGTCGACCGAGGAGTTCGGCTTCGTGACGCTTGACGATGCGTGGGCGACCGGCTCAAGCATCATGCCGCAGAAGAAGAACCCTGACTTCGCGGAACTCGTGCGGGGGAAGACGGGGCGGGTCGTTGGCGACCTGGTCTCTTTGCTCGTCATCCTCAAGGGGTTGCCGCTCGCGTACAACAAGGACATGCAGGAAGACAAGGAGCCGCTGTTCGACGCTCTCGACACATACGCCGATTCCTTGGTAGCCGTCGACGGCATGCTCGCCACGATGCGCGTGAACGCAGAGCGCATGGCGAGCGCCGCGGTGGGCGGCTTCACGGCGGCGACGGATCTTGCCGACCTCCTGGCAGCGAAGGGAGTACCCTTCCGAGAGGCGCACGAGATCGTGGGCCGGCTCGTGCGCGAGTGCGAGCGCAGCGGGCGGAGGTTGCAGGACCTGAGCGCCGAGGAGTTCGCATCGGCGTGTGCCGACCTGGGGTCCGACGCGTGTGAGGCGGTGGACATCGCCTCGGTGGTCGAGCGGCGCACGAGTCCAGGCGGGACCGCCCCCGATCGCGTGCGCGACCAGATAGCGCAGGCGAGTGCGGCGCTTGCGGCTGACGAGCGCTGGCTCGCCGAACATCCGCCAGCGTAGCGGGGCAGCCGTGTCCGCGCTCGACAACGCTGCCGTCGCGCGCTTGCTCGAGCAGGCGGCGGACCTGCTCGAGATCGCAGGCGCGGACAAGTACCGGTACCTGGCATATCGGACGGCTGCGCGAAACGTACGCTCGTGGCCCGAGGACCTCTCGGATGTCGCGGCTGAAGGCCGTCTGACGCAGATCCCCGGGGTCGGCTCGAAGATTGCGGCAGCCATCGAGTCGATCCTGTCGCGCGGGTCGTTCCCGGAGCTCGACGAAGTAGCCGCCGTTCTGCCGCCATCGCTGGTCACGCTGATGCAGATCCCAGGCGTCGGACCGAAAACGGCGCGGACGCTCTTCGACGCCGCGGGCATCAGCACGGTGGACGATCTTGAACGGGCGCTGGCCGACGGGCGGGTCCGCTCGCTTCCCGGCTTCGGCGACGCCACGGTGCGTGCTCTGAGGAAAGGCGTCGAGCGGTACCGGCATCTTGGCGGGCGCATGCTGCTCGCCGACGCGCTTCCGTTGGCAGAACGGGTGGTAGGCGAGCTTGGAGCCTTGCCGGGCGTCGTCCGAGCGGAGCCGGCCGGCAGCATCCGGCGGCGGAAAGACACCGTCGGCGACGTCGACGTCCTCGTGGCGACCGAGGATCCTCAGGTGCTCGCAGCTTCCCTGCCCGACCTCCCTTCCGTCTCGCAGGTGATCGCCAGCGGGGAGGCGTTCCATCGCGTGCTGACAGCAAGCGGAGTCGAGGTCGACGTGCGTGTCGTCGAGCCTCAGGTCTGGGGCGCAGCGCTCCAGCACTTCACCGGCTCTGCGGCGCACAACGTCGCCCTCAGGGAACGTGCGAAGCGGATGGGGCTGAAGGTAAGCGAGTACGGTCTGGCACGACGCTCCGACGGGGCGATCCTGGCGTGTTCGACCGAGGACGAGGTGTACGGCGCGCTCGGTCTGGCCACCCCGCCGCCCGAGATCCGAGAAGACAGCGGGGAGCTCGAAGCCGCCGCCGCGGGCGCCCTGCCGCGGCTGGTGGAACTCGGCGACATCCGAGGCGACCTGCACGTCCACTCCGTGGCGACGGACGGCCGCTCGACGCTGGCCGAGGTGCGCGACCATGCTCGGGAACTCGGCTACGAGTACGTGGCCATCACCGATCACGCGCTCGGCCTGAAGATGGTCGGAGGGCTCGACGTCGGCGCGCTTGAGCGGCAGTGGGCAGAGGTCGACCGGCTCAACGCCGAGGGGGACGGGCCTCGGATGCTGAAAGGCATCGAGCTCAACATCGGCGAGGACGGAAGCGTCGACTACCCTCCAGAGGTCCTCGCGCGGTTCGACCTGTGCATCGCTTCGCTCCACAGCGGGTGGGGCGAGAGTCGGGAGGTGGCGACCGCGCGCGTGCTCTGCGCGATGGAGAACCCGTACGTCGACGTGATCGGGCACCTCACGGGGCGGATCCTCCGAAGGAGGGAGCCGATCGCCCTCGACCTGGATGCCGTCGTCGCGAAAGCCGCAGAGACCGGCACGGTCCTCGAGCTCGATGCGTACCCTGACCGTCTCGACATTGACGACGCCGTGGTCCGCATGGCGGTGGCGGCGGGCGTGCTGATCTCGATCGACACCGACGCTCACGAGGCGCGGCAGATGGCCTACATGCGGTACGGCGTGTGGCAGGCGCGCCGCGGGTGGGCGAGACGCGAAGACGTGCTGAACGCGCTTCCCTTGCAGGAGATGCTGCGAAGGCTGAAGCGCAACCGCATGCACGGCTCGTGATCGGGGCATACCGTATAATCCTCGCACATGAGCGTCTTCGAGCTGCATACAGCCTCACCGCTGCCGGAGCGGTTCTTCGCCCGCCCTACCGCGTCGGTGGCGCGCGACCTCCTCGGCAAGATCCTCGTGAGCACCGTCGGGGGTTCAGTGGCGGCTGGAAGGATCGTCGAGGTGGAGGCGTACCTTGGCGCCGACGATCCCGGGTCGCACGCCGCGACGAAGGGCGTCACCGCGCGCAACGCGACGATGTACGGCCCGCCGGGTCGTGCGTATGTGTACTTCACGTACGGCAACCATCACATGCTGAACCTCGTCACCGAAGAGGATGGCGTTGCGGGGGCCGTGCTCATCAGGGCGATCGAGCCTGTGCTTGGAGAAGAGGTCATGCGGATGCGGCGTGGACGGGGCGGTCACGACTGCACCAACGGACCCGGTAAGGTCGCCGCGGCGCTCGGCGTCACGCTCGAGCACAATGGCGTGGCCCTCGCGCCGGGCGGTCCGCTGTGCTGCTACGACGCTCCGCCTGCGCACGAACCGATCCGGACCAGCGGCCGGATCGGCCTCTCGCGAGGCCACGACGTCGAACTGAGGTTCTACCTGGACGGCAACCCGTTCGTGTCGAAAGGACGTCCCGGACTGCGGCGAGCGAAGCCGCGGTCCCAGAAGAGAGGGGTCGCGCGATGAAGCTCGGCGAGATCTACCGTACCTGCATCGAAGTCGGTATCCGCAACGACGATTGCGGCGAAGAGGGGATCCGCCGCCTGCTCGAGGACGCGCGCAAGGAGTACGATCGGCTCGATGAGGAGGAGCGGGCGTTCTTCGACGAAGAGCGGCTCACCAATCCGTACGATGACACCCGCATCTGCGTCGGCAGCCCGGATGACGAGATCCGAGGCTTGGTCGTCGGCATCGACATGGAGGGCGGGGAGGTGCTCGTGGCCGACCGGCTCCGCGAGCGGGCTGCCCCCATCGACCTCGTCTTGGCCCACCACCCGGAAGGTCCCGGCTATGCGAACCTGCACCGCGTCATGCAGATGCAGGCCGACCTGTGGGCAGGAGCGGGCGTCCCGATCGGCGTCGGCGACGCGCTGATCGCGGGGGAAGCCGAGAAGATCCGCCGACGCATCCTTCCGGCCAACCACTACCGAGCCGTCGATGCGGCCCGGGTCCTCGGCCTTGCGTCCATGTCGTGCCACACGCCCGCAGACAACGCGGTGAACCGCTTCGTACAGCGCTTCTTGGACGAAGCGGAGCCGCGGACGCTCGACGACGCAGTCAAGGCCCTGCGCTCGATACCCGAGTACGCCGATGCGGCGAAGAAGGGCTACGGCCCCACGATCGTGCAGGGGGCGGGATCGCAGCGATGCGGGCGGATCGTCGTGGACATGACCGGCGGCACCGAGGGACCCGTGGACGCGCTCGACCGGCTCGCGCAGGCGGGCGTCGGCAAGCTGGTCGGCATGCACTACTCAGAGGATCACCGCAAACGTGCTGAGGAGCTCAAGCTCGCGCTCGTGATCGCCGGTCACGTCTCTTCCGACGTTCTCGGGATGAACCTCGTCCTCGATGAGATCGAGCCGAAGGGCGTCGAGGTCTTCGAGCTTTCAGGCATGGTGCGCGTGCGACGGTCCTAGACGATGTCCCGTTCGAGATCGGGCGGCCCCACATGGATCGGGGCCGCCCGGTCATGGCGTCGGGGTCGGCTCGGGCGTGCCTGTCGGCTCGGGCGGCGGCGGGGCGCTCGGATCAGGACCTTTGCTCACGACGATCGTCACCGTCTCGCCTGGCGCCAGCTTCGACCCGGCCGCCGGGGACTGCGAGATGACCGTGCCGCTGGGGACAGTCGAGCTGTACGCGTACGCGATCTTCACGACGAACTTGGCATCCTCGAGCGCTTTCTTGGCAGCCGACTCGGTCATGCCGACCACGCTCGGCACCTTCGTGTCCGGAACGTCCCAATCCTTCTTCCAGGTGTACTTCGGTGCAGGAGCGGGCGTGAAGTCGCGTACCGGCGTCCCCTTCAGCGCTTCGATCATGAAGTCATGCCAGATCTGCGCTGGGAAGGTGCCACCGAACACTCGGCGACCGTGCACGTTGCGCATCGGCCGCTCAGGCGTGTATCCCATCCATACGGCGCACACGAGGTCCGGAGTGTATCCGACGAACCATGCGTCGCGGTAGTCCTGGGTCGTGCCCGTCTTGCCCGCGGCCGGCCGCCCGATGCGGGCACGCGTGGCAGTCCCGCTCGAGATGACGCCTTTCAAGATCTTCGTGGCGGCGAAGGCGATCGAGTGCGAGATGGCTTGTCGGCCCTCCGGCTTCGCCTCGAAGATGACCTTGCCGTTCGCGTCTTTGATCTTCGTCACGGCGACGGGGGGAAAGTGCCTCCCGTTGGCCGCGAGCGTTCCGAACGCGGAGGCCATCTCGAGAGGGGTCACTCCCTGCGTGCCGAGCGTGACGGACAGGTACGGCTTCAGCGGGCTCGTAATGCCCATCCTCTTCGCCGTCTTGATCACCTTTTCAGCGCCCAGCTCCTTGATCAGCCGTGCGTAGCAGGTGTTGACCGAGCCGACCGTGGCGGCTTGCAGAGTGATGTATCCTCTCCCGTGACCTTCGGCGTTGTCCACCACCCATGGCTTCCCGCCCGTTTTGATGACCGCTGGCGACGAGGAATCCAGCATGCGGTGCGGGGGCATCCCTTCCTCGAGCGCCGTGACGAGCGTGAAGACCTTGAACGCGGAGCCAGCCTGCCGGTGCGCTTGTGTGGCGAAGTTGAACTTGTTGGTCTCCCAGTCCCTTCCGCCGACGAGCGCCTTGATGTAACCCGTGTCGGGGTCGATCGCAACGAGCGCTGCATCCGGATCTCCGGGGCGGTCAAGCACGTTGCGGACGGCGTTCTCGGCAAGCGTCTGCGTCCGGGTGTCCAGCGTCGTGTACACGGTGAGCCCGCCTTTGAACACCAGCGCCGTGCCGTACTTCTCCTGAAGGATCTTCTTGACGTGGGCGACGAAGTACGGTGCCTGGTACACGCCGGTCTCGGCGACCTGTGGCGCACGCTTGAGCACGACAGGCTCCTGCTTGGCTGCTTCGTACTCCTGAGAAGTGATCGCGCCCGTCTCGAACATGCGTTTCAGCACCCATTGACGACGAGCGTACGCGGCGTCGGGGTTCGTGTACGGGTTGAGCCTGCTTGGACCTTGCGGGAGTCCAGCGAGCAGGGCCGCTTCGGCGATGGTGAGGTCGGAAGCGTGCTTGCCGAAGAACGTCAAGGATGCCGACTCGGCGCCGTACGCGCCCTCGCCGAAGTACACTGTGTTGAGGTACATGCCGAGGATGTCTGTCTTCGACATCCGCTTCTCCAGCTGGTAGGCGAGGTACGCCTCGCGCGCCTTGCGGCGAAGCGATATGTCGAAACGCTCGTCTGCGAGCACCGTGTTGCGGACGATCTGCTGCGTGATCGTGGACGCGCCTTCCTGCACGCCTCCGGCGCGCAGGTTCGTGATGGCTGCTCTGACGATCCCGATCGTGTCGAACCCTTTGTGGGTCCAGAACCGCTCATCCTCCACGGCCACGATGGCTTTCTGGAGGTGCGGCGAGATCTTCGCCAACGGCACCACTTGCCGATTCTCGAGGTAAAGGTTGGCGAGGAGCTTCCCGTCGGCAGAGTAGATCCGTGTCGTCTGTGCCACAGCGAAGGCCGCTTTGTCGTCTATGTCGGGCAGGCCCTTCAGCCAGGAACCGACGAGAGCAGAGCCCGCAGCGACCGCGACGGTGCCCGCGAACAGCACGAGCGCCGCCGTCACTGCCCCGACGGTCAGGACGGTGCGTGCTACGCGGTGCCTGGAGTGTCGGCGGATGCGCGCCCTGCGAGACATGGTCCTCCTTCGCGCGTACCATTGTGAACGGAAAGCCGTACGCCCGCCAGGTCGGGCTGCCCGGCGTTCGAGTACCATACCCCGTGATGCACAGCGCTGGAACGGACCCGGCGGTCCTGACACCGGAACGACACCGTGAATCCCGTCCCGAGCACGCCCGCCATCCCCGAGCTGCTCGCCCCTGCCGGAGGCAAGCAGGCACTGATCGCCGCCGTCAACAACGGCGCTGACGCCGTGTACCTGGGTATGCGGAGCTTCAACGCCCGTCGAGGCGCCGAGAACTTCGACGACGACGAGCTGCGGTGGGCGTGCGGCTTCGCACATCTGCGCGGCGTCCGCGTGTACCTTACCGCCAACGTCCTCGTCTTCCCTGACGAGGTGAGCGAGGCGCTCGATCTGGTCGATCGGGCGTGGCAAGCCGGCGTCGACGCCGTCATCGTGCAGGATCTCGGGTTTGCGCGTGTGCTCCGCGAAGCCCTGCCCGGGATCCGCCTGCACGCATCGACGCAGGTGAATGCCCACGACCCAGCGACGGTGCATCAGCTCGAGCGGATGGGGTTCTCACGGGTCACACTGGGGCTGTCTCTTATACACATCT
>JAOAFY010000005.1 GCA_026416035.1 Coriobacteriia bacterium
GAGACAGGCTCCACACAGGGCGCGTCGCAGATCAAGGACCACCGCGCCGAAGATCCCGTCGAGGTCTACGAGAGCAAGGAGCTTCGCCAGATACTCGCCGACGCTATCGACCGGCTTCCCGAACGCGAGCGCGCCGTCGTCACCTTGTACTACTACGAGGGCTTGACCTTGAAGGAGATCGGCACCATCCTGGGGGTCACCGAGTCCCGCGTGAGCCAGCTCCACACGAAGGCCGTGCTGAGACTGCGCGCCCGCGTCAGAGCCGCACAAGGTCTGGCGCCCGTCTGAGAACCGGAGGCACGCACCTGTGGCGAACGAACGGATCTTGGTGGTCGAAGACACCGAGCTGCTTCGACGGATCTACCACGATCGGCTGATTCAAGAAGGCTACACCGTCTATACCGCATCGGACGGCCTTGAGGCGATCCAGCAGATGCGCGCCGTGCCAGTCGACCTCGTCCTGCTCGATCTCATCATGCCTCGCATGGGCGGGCTCGAGGTTCTCGAGACCATGAAGGCCGACCCTCGGCTCAGCGGGATCCCTGTCGTGATCCTCACGAACCTCGGCGAAGAGTCTTCGGTCGAGCGCGCGATCGGCCTGGGCGCCGTCGACTACCTCATCAAGAACCAAGCGAAGCCGGCAGAGGTCGCCGAGAAGATCCGCCTTGCCCTCGACAACCTAGGTGGCTCGTGCTCTGACTTGAAGTCCTACAAGCTCGTCGTCCGCGACCGCCAGGCAGACGCCGATTGCTTCATCGCAGACGCGAAGCTCCCGAGACGCTTCTGGTGCCCTGCGTGCGAGGTCGAACTCGTGATAGAGATGCTTCCGCAAGCCGAGCGTGAGGGTTGGTACGACGCGCACGTCGTCTGCCCCATGTGTGGCCGGGAGTTCTGAGGGCGTCTTCCGTACCGATTGCCGCTGTGGTAGTCTATGGCGGCTTCAGACCACGCACGCCTGCCGATTGGAGCGGGGGGTGCCGCGATGCGGTCCCGCTTTGAGATGACGCAGGCGGAGGAGACAACCGCAAGGAGGAACGTATGGCCAAGGTATCGATGCGGTCGCTGCTGGAGTCAGGTGTCCACTTCGGGCACCAGACCCGCAGGTGGAACCCGAAGATGCGCCCGTACATCTTCACCGAGCGCAACGGGATCTACATCCTCGACCTCAAGCGCACCCTCGCCNAAATCGATGCGACCTACCGGTTCGTCCGCGATCTCGCCGCCCGTGGCGGAACGGTGCTGTTCGTCGGCACGAAGAAGCAGGCGCAGGAGACCATCGCCGAGCACGCACGGCGCTGTGGCATGCCTTATGTGAACTTCCGTTGGCTCGGCGGCATGCTCACCAACTTCGCGACGATCCAGAAGCGCATCGGTCGGCTGAACGAGCTGGAGCAGATGGAGGCAGACGGCACGATGGCCTCGCTTCCGAAGAAGGAGGCCCTCAAGCTGCGCGCTGAGCACGAGAAGCTGGTGCGCAACCTCGGCGGCATCCGCGAGATGACTGCGCTGCCGTCTGCGGTCTACGTGGTCGACACGAAACGCGAGGCGATCGCCGTGTCGGAGGCGCGGCGGCTCGGCATCCCGCTGATCGGGCTGATCGACACCAATGCCGACCCGGACGAAGTGGACTACGTCATCCCCGGCAACGACGACGCGATCAGGTCTATCGCCCTCATCACGAGCGTGATCGCCGACGCAGTCATCGACGGTCGGAGCGCGGCAGGTATGGCCGTCGAGCCCTCCGAGGCACCGCCGGTCTTCGTTCCTGAACCCGAGACCGAGCCGGCAGATGAGCCGGCCGATGAAGTCGAAGACGAATCCGCTCTCGACGATGCGGAAGAGTACGAAGACGAGTGACCTGCAGCACCTATCACGCTTACGTCACACCGAGGAGGCACCCATGGAGATAACCGCACGCATGGTGCAGGAGCTGCGCGAGATGACCGGCGCAGGCATGATGGACTGCAAGAAGGCCCTCACTGAGGCCGGCGGCGACATGGACAAGGCCGTCGACATACTGCGCACGAAAGGTCTTGCTGCGCTCCAGAAGAAGGCCGGACGCGCCACCAACGAGGGCGTGGTCGCAGCGTACGTGAGCGAGGACAAGCGCGTCGGCGTGCTGCTCGAGGTCAACTGCGAGACGGACTTCGTGGCGCGCAACGCGGACTTCCTCGCATTCGTGAACGACCTCGCGACCCACATCGCCGCTGCTGCTCCAGCCGACGTTCAGGAGCTCGCCGCTCAGACCTTCACCGGCCGCACCCACTCGGTGCAGGAAGTGCTCGGCGAAACGGTCGGCAAGCTCGGCGAGAACATGAACATCACCCGGTTCACCCGTCGCGAAGTCGCGGGTACTGGCGCGGTCGCGAGCTACATCCACATGGGCGGCAAGATCGGCGTCTTGGTCGAGGCGTCGTTCACCAAACCTGAGACCGCCCAGCACGCTGCGCTTGCGGCTCTCCTGAAGGACGTGGCGATGCAGGTCGCGGCAGCCAGCCCGATCGCGGTCTCTCGCGAGGAGGTCCCCGCGGACGTGGTGGAGCACGAGCTATCCATCTACCGGGCGCAGGCCGCTGAGTCTGGCAAGCCCGAGCCGATCCAGCAGAAGATCGCGGAGGGCCGCCTCCAGAAGTTCTACAAGGAGGTGTGCCTGCTGGAGCAGGCGTTCGTGAAGGACCCGGACATATCGGTCCAGGACCTCGTCGCGCGCGTGTCGAAGGAGCTTGGCGATACGGTGTCCATCGTCGCGTTCGACCGATTCCAACTGGGCGAGACCGCGGACTCGCAGCCTGCGTCCTGCTAAATCCTCACACGCTACCTGTAGGCAACGAGGCGGCGCACGCGTCGCCTCGTTGTTCTAGAATCGCTCTGACTGCGCCACATCGGAGCAAAGGAGGCAGATGTCCGGACATCGCTACCGCCGAGTGCTGCTCAAGCTGTCTGGCGAAGCCCTCATGGGCGACGGCTCCTATGGCATCGACCCCGCGGTCCTGGAGTCTTTGGCGGCGCAGATCAAGCCGCTGAACGAATCGGGTGTGGAGATCGCCATCGTAGTCGGGGGAGGGAACATCTTCCGTGGATTGGCTGCATCAGCGCGGGGCATGGACCGTGCGCAGGCAGACTACATGGGCATGCTCGCGACGGTGATGAACGCCCTCGCTCTTCAAGATGCGCTCGAACGTCACGGCGTGTTCACCCGGGTCATGTCCGCCATCGAGATGCAGGCCGTCGCCGAGCCGTACATCCGTCGCAGGGCGATCCGCCATCTCGAGAAGGGCCGGGTCGTGATATTCGCCGCGGGCACCGGCAACCCGTACTTCACCACCGACACCACCGCTGCGCTGCGCGCGCTCGAGATCGGCGCGGAGTGCATCATGAAGGCCACGAAGGTGGACGGCGTCTATGACGACGACCCTGTCACCAACCCTGCCGCAGTGCGATTCGACGAGCTGGAGTACATCGAGGTCTTGAACCGCGGCCTTCGCGTCATGGACAACACGGCTATCTCGCTGTGCATGGACAACCGCCTGCCAATCATCGTCTTCGACGTCAAGAAGTCCGGGAACATCGAGCGCGCCGTCAACGGCGAACGCGTGGGCACTCTCGTGCGAGGAGGTTCGTAGATGTCAGTCAAGGATCTCGCTGAAGCGAAAGACCACATGGACAAAGCCGTTGCTGCGCTCGCGCACGAGTTCGCTGGCGTGCGCACCGGAAGGGCATCGGGGGCCATCCTGGAAAAGGTGACCGTCGAGTACTACGGGGTCCCGGCCGCGCTCAACCAGATCGCCTCCATCAGCGTTCCTGAGCCGCAGATGCTGCTCATCACGCCGTACGACCGCAGCGCCATCAACGCCATCGAGAAGGCGATCCTCGCGTCGGACCTCGGGCTCACGCCATCCAACGACGGCCAGGTGATCCGGCTCCCGTTCCCGCCGCTGACCGAAGAACGTCGCAGGGAGCTCGTGAAGCTGTGCCGCCAGTACGCGGAGGAGGCCCGCGTAGCGGTGCGCAACATCCGTCGCGACATCAACGAGCGCTTCAAGCGCCAGGAGAAGGAAGGCGAGATCTCCCAGGACGACCTCAGGCGGCTCGAGGCCGACGTCCAGAAGGAGACCGATGCGCACATCAAGGAGATCGACGAGCTCCTGAAGCGCAAAGAGCAGGAGATCATGGAGGTCTGACCGCGTGCCTGACCTGGCCTCGCTCGAGGCGTTCTTCAGCGCGAAACGCGACCGCGAGCTCCTCGCTGAGCTCAGGCTCGACCGCATCCCGCGACACGTTGCCGTCATCATGGACGGCAACGGCCGGTGGGCGACGAAGCGCGGGCTGCCGCGCATCGCTGGCCACCGCGCAGGGGTCAAGGCCATCCGGGAGACGATCCAGGCCGCTCTCGAGCTCGGTATCGAAGTCCTGACCGTCTACTCGTTCTCGAGCGAGAACTGGCGACGCCCCCGCGATGAGGTCGAGCACCTCATGGACCTGTTCGTCGAGGTCCTGGAACAGGAGCTTCGCACGCTGGATGAGCTCGGCGTCCGCATCCGCGTCATCGGACGCCGCCAAGAGCTGCCGCCCCGAACGGCTGACGCGTTCGAGCGGGCGGAGCTGGCGACTGCCGACAACCGGCGGCTCACGTACGTGGTGGCGCTCAATTACGGCGGCAGACAGGAGATCGCCGACGCCGCTCGTGCCGTAGCCGAACTCGTGGCTACCGGTCAGCTCGAGCCTGCGTCCGTCGACATCGACGCCATCGCGGCTCACCTGTACACCGCCGACCTTCCGGACCCCGACCTGCTCATCCGGACGAGCGGGGAGCTCAGGGTCTCGAACTTCCTGCTCTGGCAGATCGCCTACAGCGAGCTGTGGGTCACGTCGACGTTGTGGCCGGACTTCGACCGGCACGACCTGCTTCGGGCAGTGGTCGACTACCAGCGCAGGTCGCGGCGATTCGGGGGGTTGTGACGTGACGACTCGCCGGCCCCTCAAGGACTTCTGGATCAGGACAGCCTCCGCGGCGGCCATCGGCATCAGCTTCTTGTCCGCGATATTCTTCGGCGGGAGCGTCGGACTGGCTGCGCTCGTCGCGGTGGTCGCCGCACTGTCGACCTACGAACTGTTCGGGATACTGCGCCGCGAGCGCCGGCTGCCAAACGAAGTCTTCGGGCTCGCGGCGGTCGTAGCCATGCCGTTCGCTGCCGCGACGCACGGCCTTGCAGGGCTCGGCGCCGGGTTTGGAGCACTGCTTGTGGCTTCGCTCGCATGGCACCTGGCCTTCAGGCAGGTCCGGGCGTCGGACACGGCCGCGACGGTGTTCGGCGCCGCGTACGTCGGCTTCTGCCTCTCGCACCTCGTGCTGATCCGCCAGCTCGACGCCGGCACCGAACTCGCGCTCGCAACGGTAGCGAGCGTGTGGGCAAACGACAGCTTCGCGTACCTCGTCGGATCCACGCTCGGGCGGCACAAGATGGCGCCGCGGATCTCGCCGAAGAAGTCGTGGGAGGGGTTCGCTGCCGGCACGCTTCTCACCGTAGCCGTCTGGATGCTGACCGGTGCCGTCGCCGACGTGGGGCTCGGTGCCGGATCGCTCGCGGCCGTCGGTGCCGCAGCGTCGCTCGCCGCGGTCGTAGGCGACCTCGCGGAGTCCCGCCTGAAACGGGAAGCCGACGTGAAAGACTCAGGTACGCTCCTGCCTGGTCACGGGGGGTTCCTCGACCGCTTCGACAGCATGATCGTGGTATCCATCGTCGCGTACTACGCACTGCTCGCGGCAGGTGCCCGGTGATCCGCGTCGCGCTTCTCGGATCCACAGGTTCGATCGGGACGCAGACCGTCGAGGTCGCACGGCGGCATCCCGACAAAGTGCAGGTGGTCGCCCTAGCCGCGAACCGCGACGCCGACACGCTCGCCGCGCAAGCAGTCGCGACTGGGGCTTCGATGCTTGCGATGGCGGATGCCGGCGCTGCTCAGCGGCTCAGCGAGCTTCTTCCGGGATCGGCCGTCGGAACCGGATCCGAGGCAGTCGCTGAACTCGCCGCTGCAGATGAGGTGGACGTCGTCGTCAACGCGCTCGTTGGCGCAGCCGGGCTCCGTGCGACGGTCCGCGCCCTCCAATCTGGGAAGCGCCTCGCACTGGCGAACAAGGAGTCGCTCGTCGCGGGCGGTGACGTCGTGATGCCGCTCGTCAAACGGCGCGATTCGCTGCTTCCGGTCGACAGCGAGCACAGCGCCATCTTCCAGTGCCTCGAAGGAGAGAGGCGAGAGCGGCTGGCCCGCATCTGGCTCACGGCATCCGGCGGACCCTTCCGCGGGATGGGACCAGACCAGCTCTCGAAGGTCACCCCCGAGCAGGCTCTGAAGCATCCTCGCTGGTCGATGGGTCCGAAGATCACCGTGGACTCGGCCACGCTGATGAACAAGGGGCTAGAAGCGATCGAAGCCCACCACCTGTTTTCGCTCCCATACGACGACATCCTAGTCGTCGTCCACCCGCAGTCGTGCGTGCACTCCATGGTCGAGTTCCTCGATGGCAGCGTGAAAGCGCACTTAGGCGCGACGGACATGCGCATCCCGATCCAGTACGCACTGAGCTACCCGGACCGATGGGAGACTGCGGTCGGCTCCGTCGACTTCGCCGCGATCGGACGGCTGGACTTCGAAGCGCCGGACCTAGGCGCGTTCCCGTGCCTCGCTCTGGCCTACGACGCAGGCCGGGCCGGAGGAACCATGCCCGCCGTCATGAATGCCGCCAACGAGGTCGCCGTCGCCGCCTTCCTCGCTGGCAGGGCAGGGTTCCTCGACATCCCCCGCATCGTCGAGTCCGTCATGTCACGACACGACCCGTGGCCAGCCGCCTCGCTCGAAGCGGTGGAGGCCGCTGACGCGTGGGCGAGGGCCGAAGCTGAGGGTATCATCCTCTGAGCACCCGCGCCTCTGGCACTGCGCTTGCTTCGACTGCAGCCAGGCCGCCAGGACGAAAGGACGAGCATGGCGCTATCTGGACTCGAGACCGTCTTCTGGGGTGTCGTGACCTTTTCGATACTCGTGATCCTCCACGAGGGGGGTCACTTCGTCGCCGCTCGGGCGTTCGGCGTGACCGTGCACGAGTTCATGATCGGATTGCCCGGTCCGGCACTTCGAATCCGCGGGCGCAAGACCACGTACGGCATCACCGCCATCCCCTTCGGCGGCTACGTTCGCATCGCCGGCATGGAGCCAGGCGAAGAGGACCCGCTGCTCGGTCCGGCGCTTCAGGCGATCGCCGCCTCGGGACGCATGACCGTCGGGGAGCTGGCCCGCCATCTCGGGATCGATGCTGAACGGTCGTCCGACCTCGCGTCTGTGCTGGAGGACTGGGGCGCAGTCGTCAGAGACGAAGTCCACGGCCTGACGCTCGCTCCGGGGCTCGATCCCGAGACGCCCGCTTCTGAGCTGCTCGCCCAGGTCAGGGCACGGACCTACAGGGGTCTGTCCACCCCACGGCGCGTCGCCGTCCTGTCGGCCGGGGTGGTGACGAACATCCTCGCCGCGATCCTGGTGTTCACCTTCGTGCTCTCGGTCTTCGGCACGTACGAGCCTGGCCTGACTGTGGAGTCCGTCCAGCCGGGCTCGCCTGCGGCCCGTGCGGGGCTGCAGGCCAAGGACCGCCTCGTCTTCGCAGGCGGCAAGAAGCTCTCGTCGTGGAACGAGTTCCAGCAGACCGTGGCCTCATCGAAGCCGGGCGATGCCCTGCGAGTCGTGGTTCGCCGTGGCGGTAAGGAGGTCGCCACGGTCGTGACTCTGGGCGAGATGGACGGGCACGGCTACGTGGGGGTCCGGGTGCAGCTCGACAAGGTCGATTACTCGCTCGGAGAAGCCCTGCGGCAGAGCTTCGTGTGGACGGGCATGGTGTTCGTCGCCATCGTAGGGTTCTTCCGTCCGGACACGTTCCCGCAGTCGGTCGAGAACGCCCGCAGCGTCGTCGGCATCAGCGTGATGGCGGCGGATGCAGCCAAGGCCGGGCCGCTCGACTACGCGTGGCTGGTCGCCTTGCTCTCGCTGTCGCTCGGCGCCATGAACCTCATGCCGATCCCGCCCCTTGACGGCGGGAAGATCGCGTTCGAGGTCCTGCAGCGCATCACTGGCAAGGCGTTCGGGCGCCGCCTCACCACCGCCGTGACGGTCGCCGGTGCGGCGCTGCTGTTCTCGTTGATCGGCTACCTCGTGTACGCTGACATCGTCAGGCTGGCAGGGTAGAGGAGCCGTCATGCCCCGTCGGATAGCCCGCGAGGTGCGCGTCGGCGACGTGCGCCTGGGCGGAGGAGCACCGGTCGTCGTGCAGTCGATGACCACTGCCGACACGCGCGATCCGGAAGCCACGCTGAAGCAGATCGCCGAGCTTGCGGCGGCCGGGTGCGAGGTCGTCCGCGTCGCGATACCCCACGCAGATGCGCTCGACGGCTTCGCGGCCGTGTGCGCAGGGTCTTCCCTGCCCGTGGTGGCCGACGTGCACTTCGACCACCGCCTTGCCATCGAAGCGATAGCCCGGGGCGCTGCAAAGGTCCGGATCAACCCGGGGAACATCGGTGCATGGGAGCGCGTCGACGCCATCGTCGATGCGGCCGGCAGCGCCGGCATCCCGCTGCGGATCGGCGTGAACGCCGGCTCGCTCGCGCCAGAGTTCCACGACCGCGATTGGCCGCTCGAAGACAAGCTGGTCGCGAGCGCCGTGGCCTTCTGCGAGCACATCGCACGGCGAGGGTTCGAAGACCTGGTGGTCTCTGCGAAGGCATCCTCCGTCGTCGCCACGGTTCGCGCGTATCGCCGGCTGGCTGACGAACTCCCGTATCCGCTGCACCTCGGCATCACCGAGGCGGGGACTGCGTTTGCTGGGACCATCAAGTCATCCATCGGGCTCGGCATCCTGCTCGAGCAGGGCATCGGAGACACGATCCGCGTGTCGCTCACTGCCGACCCGGTCGAAGAGGTCGCCGTCGCGTGGGAGATCCTCGCGGCCCTCGACTTGAGACGCCGCTCGCCGGAGCTCGTGTCGTGTCCGACGTGCGGCCGGTGCGAGGTCGACCTCATCGCGATCGCCACCGAAGTCGAGCGCAGGCTCAAGTCGCTCGATGCTCCGCTCAAGGTCGCAGTGATGGGATGCGTCGTCAACGGGCCGGGAGAGGCGCGCGACGCCGACGTCGGGGTGGCTGCGGGACGGGGCGTCGGGCTGATCTTCCGACACGGCGAGCCGGTGCGCAAGGTCGACGAGGAGCAGATCGTCGAGGCGCTGTTCGATGAGATCGACCGAGTCCTCGGCTCCGGCGGCCGGGTCGAGCAGAAGCCACGCTCGCACTCCTCGCCCTGATGCTCGTGTGGCGGGCGCCAGCCGCCGCTGGTATCCTTCACGAAACGGTCCACGGAGCAGGGAGGAGCCATGTCCGCTGACAAGGTCCGCGTCGCGGTCGTCGGGGCCGGCCGTACCGGAGCGCCGTTGATCGAGGCGTTCCTGCAGCTGCCGTACGTCGAAGTCGTGGGAATCGCGGACAAGAACCCGGAGTGCCGCGGTGCGCAGATCGCGCGAGAGCGAGGCGTCTTCTTCACCGAGTACCCTGACGTCCTGACAGCCAAGGGTTCGGAGATCGACGTCATCATCGAGGTGACCGGCGATCCGTCGGTCAAGCCAGCGCTCAAGCGCGCCTTCGCGTTGCAGGGCAACACGACGACCATCATCGTCCACGACCTCGTGGCACGCCTGATCCTGAGCCTCGCGACCGGAGCCGATCACCTGGTCGAGACGTACCATCCGCACGATCGGGGCATCGGGCCCGTCGCTCAGGGCTGACGAACCCACGCGCCACCTGCACCGGCAAGCACAGAGGAGAACGCATGCGCACTGCCTTGAGGATGTCGCGCATCTACGCGCCGACGCTTCGCGAGGACCCCGCTGAGGCCGAGGTCCCCAGCCACCGGCTCCTCCTGAGGGCCGGCATGATCCGCAAGGTCGCGGCAGGCATCTACACCTTCTTGCCGCTCGCGTGGCGCTCGATCGCCAAGATCGAGCGCATCGTGCGCGAGGAGATGGACGCCATCGGGTGCCAGGAGCTGCTGCTGCCGGTCGTCCAACCTGCCGAGCTGTGGCACGAGTCGGGCCGCTGGGACGTCTACGGGCCCGAGCTCGCGCGGCTCAAGGACCGGGCCGGCCGCGACTTCTGCTTGGGGCCGACCCACGAAGAGGTCATCACCGCCCTCGTCCGAAACGAGCTACGCTCGTATCGCGAGCTGCCCGTTTCGCTGTACCAGGTCAACGTGAAATTCAGGGACGAGATCCGTCCCCGATTCGGGCTGCTCCGTGGACGCGAGTTCATCATGAAGGACGCCTACTCCTTCCACGCGACGCAGGAATCCCTGCAGGAGCACTACGAGGCCCAAGCGCGAGCGTACGGGCGCATCTGCGACCGCCTCGGTCTGGTCTGGCGCGCCGTCGAGGCCGACTCCGGCCAGATCGGAGGCAAGGTCACCACCGAGTTCATGGCGCTCGCCGACACCGGCGAGGCGGAACTCGTGCACTGCTCGTGCGGGTACGCCGCCAACGTCGAAGCTGCGGAGGCGATCGTGCCTGACCACGCGCGCTCGCATGGGCGTGAGGAGCTTCGCAAGGTCCACACGCCTGATCTGCGGACCATCGCGGAGATCGCAGGCGCGTTCGGGCTGGACGAGCGCGACACCGTCAAGACCATGGCGGGCACGACCGAAGATGGACGTCTCGTGTTCTTTTGCATCCCAGGAGACCGGGAGCTCAACCCCGTGAAGGCCGCTCGCGCCGCTGCAGGCGCCACGCTGCTTGACGAGGAGGGGTTCGCGAAGCACCGCATCCCGAAAGGCTCGCTTGGCCCGGTGTCGCCGCCACGAGGCACCCTCATCGTCGCGGATCGCTCGCTGAAGGACGACGCTTCGTGGGTCGTGGGAGCCAACGAAGACGACTATCACTTCTTCGGCGCGAGTCCTGGTCGCGACTTCCAGGTCGACGTATGGGCGGACCTCGTCGTCGCCCGGCCCGGAGACCTGTGTCCACGATGCGGTTCAGGGCTGAGCGGCGCTCGGGGCATCGAAGTCTCGCAGGTGTTCCAGCTCGGGACCCGCTACTCCGAGAGCATGGGCGCCACGTTCACGGACGAAGACGGCCAGGAGCGGCCGTTCATCATGGGTTGCTACGGCGTGGGCATCACGCGTTCGCTCGCTGCCGTGATCGAGCAGCACCACGACGACGCCGGCATCCGCTGGCCGGTATCCGTGGCGCCAGCAGAGGCCATCGTCCTTCCGCTGTCGGTCGAGGGCGAGGTGGTCGAGGCGGCGGAGGGCATCGCCGCCGGACTCGCTGATGCCGGCGTCGAGACGGTGATCGACGACCGGGACGAACGCGCAGGTGTGAAGTTCGCTGACGCCGACCTCATCGGGTGGCCGTACCAGGTCATCATCGGCCGCAAAGGGCTTGCGACCGGAATGGCGGAGATCAAGCACCGTGCGAGCGGCGAACGAGAGAGCGTGCCGCTCGCCGAAGCCGTCGCCCGCGTCCGCGAGCTGGTCGCCGCAGGGAGGAGCTGAGCGCGGTGGGCTCTGAGCGCTTCGCGCCACCCGAAGGCGCCAGAGTGCGCATCGAGATCGTCGAGATCCTCGGTCGCGGCACCTGCTCCATCGGACTGCGCGTCGGCGATGAGTGGGTCGTCGATTCCGCCCTGGTCCCAGCAGGGATGTGCGGGTGGGCCTACGCAGCGATGCTGCCGTTCCTCCAACCGCTCCGCTTCGGGGGATCGTTCCCGTGGGAGGAGGAAGGGGAGGCGCGCGTGTGCTGTCCCGATCCCGCCAATCCGGTGGTATTCCGCCTCACGGTCGAACGCTGAGCCCCCGGGTTCACCGCCCTCCGGTGCTGTGCTAGAATCAGCACGCACGGGAAATCTGCAGTCGTTGCGAGAAGTGGGCTGACCCCCGCTTCTTTTGTTCTGGACACGGCGCGGGAGGTGGGCATGGCACGCGACGTCGCATACGAGATCGAGCAGGCCCTGACGCCGCTCGCGCTCGCGCACGGCCTTGAACTGGTAGCGGTCGAGGTCGCCGGGCATAGCGGGCGCCCCGTCGTCCGCGTGTTCTTGGACCGCAACGGCGGCATCGACCTCGATGCCATCGCCGAGGCGAATCCGTGGATCTCGGATGCCATCGACGCAACCGGTGCGATTCCAGGGTCGTACATCCTGGAGGTGTCATCCCCCGGGATCGAGCGTCCGCTTCGCAGCACGCGAGACTGGGACCGGTTCCGTGGCAGGTCGGCGTCGGTCGCTCTCTCCGAGCCGCTGAACGGGCGCAAGAACTTCACCGGCGTCGTTGCGGGTCACGATGGCGACGACGCCCTGCTTGAGGTCGAGGGCGCCCTGGTCCGCCTGCCGTTCGCACGGATACGCAAGGCGCACCTGGTGTTCGACTTCTCGTCATTCGAGAGCAAGGAGACACGATGAGCTCTGAGTTGATGGAAGCGCTGAAGCAGCTTGCGCGCGAGAAGAACATCGACGAGTTCGAGATGCTCGACCGCCTCGAGCACACGCTCGCACAGACCTACCGCAAGACGCTCGACCTGGAGAACGAGGCCCGCGTCGAGATCGACCGGGACACTGGACGCATCCGCGTGTTCGAGCTCGTCCCGGTCGGCGGCACCGAGGAAGAACCCGTCTTCGAGGAGCGGGACATCACGCCCTCGGACATCTCTCGGTTCGCGGCCCTTGCCGCGAAGCAGGTCATCACACAGGCGATCCGGGAAGCCGAGCGCGAGCAGATCTTCCAGGAGTACGCAGACCGCATCGGTGACAGCATCACGGGCACCGTCCAGCAGTCAGACAGCCGCTACACGCTGATCAAGATCCGCGAGGGCGTCGAGGCGCTCCTGCCGCCGACCGAGCAGCCGCCGAATGAGCGCTACGACCACAACATGCGGCTGAAGGCGCTCATCATCGACGTCCGCAAGTCTTCCGGGAACGAACCGTCCATCGTGGTCTCGCGGACGCACCCGAACCTGCTCAAGCGCCTGTTCGAGTTGGAGGTTCCGGAGATCTACGACGGCATCGTCGAGATCAAGAGCGTTGCGCGCGAGCCAGGCATCCGGTCGAAGGTCGCCGTCGCGTCACGCGAGCCCGGCCTTGATCCCGTTGGGGCGTGCGTCGGGCCGAAGGGAAGCCGCGTGCGCATGGTGGTCGCGGAACTCAAAGGCGAGCGCATCGACGTCATCCCGTGGTCGGACGACCCGGCTACCTTCGTCGGCAACGCGCTGTCACCCGCCAAGGTGTCCACCGTGCTCATCGACGAGGACACTCATACCGCCACGGTCATCGTCCCTGACGACCAGCTCTCGCTCGCCATCGGCAAGGAGGGTCAGAATGCGCGCCTCGCAGCGAAGCTCACGGGGTGGCGTATCGACATCAAGAGCATGAGCCAGGCGCTCGAGAGCGGGATCGCGGTCAGCGCCGGAAGCGGCCATGCAGCGGGTGAGCCGATCGACGGCCGGTGCGCCCACGTCAGCAACGAGGGCATCCGCTGCCGCAACCAGGCGCTGCCGGGCAGCCGCTTCTGCAGGATCCACGCCGGAGAGGACATGAGCTAGCGCCGTGAAGCCGACGAAGCCGCATCTTCGCACCTGCCTCGGCTGCGGTCGCGAGACGGAGAAGCGCGACCTCGTCCGCCTCGTCCGCGGTCAGGAGGGGGAGGTCTTCGTCGACCCGACCGGCAAGAGGAGCGGACGCGGCGCGTACGTGTGCGCCGACGAGGCGTGCTTCGAGACTGCGGTGCGGAAGAACCGCTTCTCGCACGCCCTGAAGACGACCATCGGAGAAGACGACATCGAGCGGTTGCGACGGGAGTTCGAGGACCTCCTCGCCACCGACGCTCGGTTCGGATCGGGACGGTGATGTGGATGCCAGCAATCAGAGTCCATGAACTTGCAAAAGAATTCGGCATGAGCTCCAACGAGCTTCTGGAGCACCTCGAGCGCCTCAAGATCCCGGTCAAGAGCCACTCGTCGACGCTGCACGACGCGTACGTGCAGAAGATCCGCAAGGACCTGGCGCCGATCATCGCGGAGCGACAGGCAGCGATGGAGGCCGAGCGCGCTCGCCAGGAAGCTGAAGAAGCCGCCCGTCGTGCAGCGGAAGAGGAGGCGGCGCGCAAGGCGGCTGAGGCTGAAGCCGCCCGTCGTGCAGCGGAAGAGGAGGCGGCGCGCAAGGCGGCTGAGGCCAAGGCACATGAGGCCAAGGCGAGACCCGAAGCGCCGATCGAGGAGGCTCCCACCGAGCCCGCACCCACGGCCCAGACCATCGACGAAGCACGGGCGAAGTCGAAGGCCGAAGCCGAGGAGCGTCTGAAGCGCATCGAGGAAGAACGCAAGCGCCTCGAAGCCGAAGCGCGCGCAGCGGAGGAGAAGAAGCGTCTGGAAGAGGAGGCTGCCCGCCTCGAGGCGGAAGAGGCCGAGCGCTACCGACGCATGGCACGCGAAGCCGAGGAAGCCGCGCGCCACGCGCACCTGCTTGCCGAGGCTGCGCGGCTCGCCGCCACCGGCACCGGGGGCAAGAAGAAGAAAAAGGCGAAGAAGGGCGCCGCGGAGCGCGAGGAGGCCGTCGTCGCTGCCTCGACGCAGCCGGCGAAGCCAGAGATCGCTGCTGATGTCATCACGATCTCTGAAGGAGCGACCGTAGGCGAGTTCGCCGACGCGGTCGGGCTGCCCTCGGCCGAGGTCATCAAGCGGCTGATGATGCTCGGCGAGCTTCTGACCGTCAACCAGCCGATCGGCCGCACCACGATGGAGATACTCGCTGAGGACCTCGGCGTGAGCCTCAAGGTCCTGTCTCCCGAAGAAGAAGCGGGCATCGTCTACGAGGACAGGCCCGAGGACCTCAAGCCTCGCCCCCCGGTCGTCACCGTCATGGGTCACGTCGACCACGGGAAGACCTCGCTCCTCGACGCGATACGCGAGACGGGCGTGGCTGCGACCGAAGCCGGAGGCATCACCCAGCACATCGGTGCCTCCGTGGTGCACCACGACGGCAAGCAGATCACCTTCATCGATACGCCAGGCCACGAGGCGTTCACGGCCATGCGCGCCCGCGGCGCGAAGGTCACCGATGTCGCCGTGCTCGTGGTGGCCGCAGACGACGGCGTCATGCCGCAGACCGTCGAGGCGATCAACCATGCCAAAGCGGCAGGGGTACCCATCATCGTCGCCGTCAACAAGATCGACAAGGACGGTGCGAACCCCGACCGCGTCCGTCAGGAGCTCACGGAGCACGGCATCGTGCCGGAGGCATGGGGCGGCTCGAACATCTTCGTAGACGTGAGCGCCAAGAAGCGCATCAACATCGACGAGCTTCTCGAGATGATCCTGCTGCAAGCCGAGGTGCTCGAACTCAAGGCGAATCCCGATGCGCCCGCTCACGGCGTGGTCATCGAGGCGAAGCTCGACCGGGGACGCGGCCCGGTCGCGACCGTGCTCGTGCAGCGCGGCACGCTCAGGGTCGGCGACGCAGTCGTTGCCGGCACGAGCCACGGCCGCGTGCGCGCCCTGGTGAATCCTAAGGGCGAGAACGTCGAGGCAGCACGGCCCGCGGATCCCGTGGAGATCCTCGGCCTCGCGAGCGTGCCGGCGGCCGGCGACGAGTTCCGCGTCGTGGCGGACGAGCGCGAAGCGAGGCGGATCGCAGAAGAGCGCGCCCTCAAGCAGCGTCTGCTCGCCGAGCAGCGCAAGACGCACGTCAGCCTCGACGACCTGTTCTCCCGCATCTCCGAAGGCGAGCTCAAGGAGCTCAACCTGGTCGTCAAGGCAGACGTCCAAGGCTCGATCGAGGCGCTCAAAGACGCCCTCGACAAGATGGACCAGTCCGAGGTGCGCATCAACGTCATCCACTCCGGCGTGGGCGGCATCACCGAATCTGACGTCATGCTGGCTGATGCCTCGGACGCGATCGTCATCGGCTTCAACGTGCGTCCCGAGCCCAAGGCGAAGGCGCTTGCAGAGCAGGAGAAGGTCGACATCCGCCTGTACCGCGTCATCTACCAGGCGATCGAAGACATCAACGCGGCCCGCGTCGGTCTGCTGTCGCCAACCATCGAGGAACGCGACACAGGTCGCGCCGAGGTGCGCGAGCTCTTCAAGATCCCGAAGGTGGGCGTCGTGGCCGGCTGCGTCGTAGTGGACGGCGAGATCTTCGCCGACGACCAGGTCCGCGTCGTCCGCAACGGCACGGTCGTCTTCGAAGGCAAGATGCGCTCGCTGCGGCACTTCAAGGAAGACGTCAAGAGCGTCCGCGCCGGATCCGAGTGCGGCATCGCGATCGAGGGCTTCCAGGACGTGAAGGAAGGCGACTACATCGAGGGCTTCAAGACCGTCGAGGTCGCCCGGAAGGAGTGAGGCGGCGTGCCTGCTCCTCGCGTGCGGAAGCTGAACGAGTCGGTCCGCGCGGCGCTGGCCGACGTGCTGGTGAGCGAGGTCCAGGACCCGCGCCTGGAGCTCGCCACCATCACGAGCGTCGAGGTGAGCCCCGACCTCCGCTATGCGGACGTCTTCGTCACCGCTCACGGCGGCGAGCAGCGCTATGCCGAGCTGCTCGCTGGCCTCGAGTCCGCCAAGGGCCGGATCAGAGCAGCGCTGTCCGAACGGGTCGCGATGAAGTACCTGCCTGAGTTGAGGTTCCACATCGACGAGAGCGTCGACGTCGGTCAGCGCATCGAGCGCGCGATACGGCGTGAGCGCCGCCGCCATCCGGAGTGGACCGCAGACGACGGTGCCGGCGATGACGGCTGAGCCGCTGAAGCAAGCCGTGGAAGTGCTGCGCTCGGCGCGTCACGCGGCCGTGTGCGCGCACGTCGACCCCGACGGTGACGCCGTCGGAAGCGTGCTCGCGCTCACGCACGCGCTCAACGCCGCGGGCGTCCGAGCAGATCCTGTCCTCGCCAGCGGAGACCATGCTCCAGCAACCTACGCGTTCCTTCCCGGTGCGGAGCAGTACCGTACCGTGGCGAGCCTCGCCGAGCAGCCCGACGTCGTCGTCGCGCTCGATGCTCCTTCTCCAACGCGCCTCGGAGAGGCCGCATCGCTTCTTGCACGCGCATCTGCGGTCGTGGTGGTCGACCACCACCCGGACAACGCCCTGTTCGGTACGGTGTGCGTGGTCGACCCTGATGCTCCGTCGACGAGCGCGCTGGTGTGGGACCTCGTGGAACTGCTCGGCGTACCAGCCGAACAGGCGATCCTCGACTGCGTGTACTGCGGCCTGATGACCGACACCGGCCGCTTCTCGTACAGCAACGCGACCCCGCGGGCCTTCCGCCTCGCCGCCACCCTCGCCGAAGCCGGGGCCCGCACCACATGGGTCTACCGCAACGTGTACGAGACGCGGTCGCCGGCCGCCCTCGCGCTCACCGCCCGTGCGCTGGATCGGCTCGCCCTTGCCAACGGCGGCGCAGTCGCATACTCCTGGATCGAGGAACAGGACCTCGTCCAGACCGGAGCGCTCCAGGAGGAGACCGAGGACCTCATCGACGCCATCCGCGTTGTCGCAGGCCCGGACGTAGTCGTCTTGTTCAAGTGCTCTTCGGACCGCGTAAAGGCGAGCCTCCGCGCCAAGGACGGAGCGGATGTGGGATCCATCGCCCGCGCATTGGGGGGAGGGGGGCATCGGGCGGCGGCCGGCTTCACCGTCGAAGGCACGCTTGCCGATGCGATCGCCGCGCTGATGCCGCTGTTGCCAGCGAGGCCACGATGAGGCAGCGAGTCGCCACCGGTATCGAGGGCGTTCTGCCCGTTGACAAGCCCGCCGGACCGACGAGCCACGACGTCGTCGCCGCCATACGCCGTGCCACGGGCGAGCGACGAGTCGGGCACGCAGGCACCCTCGATCCCGCCGCCACTGGCCTTCTCGTGGTCCTCGTGGGACCGTACACCCGGCTCGAACCGTATCTCGCCAAGACGTCCAAGCGCTACCTGGCAACGATACGGTTCGGAACGGCCACTGACACCGACGACGCCGACGGCGAAGTCATCGCCGAAGCACCTGTCCCAGACGACATCCTGGATCCTGATCAGGCCCGTGAAGCCGTCGCCTCGCTGGTGGGCCCGCACGAGCAGGTGCCCCCGTCGTACTCGGCGATCAAGCGAGACGGCGTCGTCGCCCACCGCGCAGCCAGATCCGGTCGCCCGATCGTGCTCGAGCCGAGGCGCATCGAGGTCTTCGAGGCACGCCTCCTTTCCGTCGACCGCGATCGGCTGTCGTGGGAACTCGAGCTCGCCGTCTCTGCCGGGACCTACGTCCGAGCGCTCGCCCGCGACCTCGGCTGCACGCTCGGCACCTGTGCGCACCTCGCCGCGCTGCGGCGCACGGCCAGCGGACACCTGTCGATCTCCGACGCGCATCCTCTGGACGAGTGCTTGGCTGTGGCCCGCTCAGGCGAGATCGCACGGCTGTTCGCGGATCCGTTCGATGCCCTCGGACTCCCGGTCGTGGATGCGGATGCGACGCAGGTGGCCGCCGGACGCGCGATCGCCGCGCCCGCAGGCACGGAAGGACTGGTCGCAATCAGAGCGGATGGACGCCTCGCGGCGGTGTATCGCAGAGCCGGTGACCAGCTCGTCCCGCAGGCGGTGTTCCCGAAGGGAAGCAGCACGTGAGTCCCCGCGTCTTGACGTTCGAGCCCGGTATGGCCTCGCTGGGTACGGCGACGGTCGCCATCGGCGTCTTCGACGGCGTCCACCTGGGACACCAGGCGCTCATCCAAACGTGCCGGAGCCGGGCCGCGGACCTCGGCACCGCGTCGGTCGTGGTGACGTTCGACCGGGATCCCGACCGCGTCGTCGCGCCGGACAGGGCCGCCTTGCAGCTTCTCGAGCTCGAGGACAAGGTGGAGGCGCTCTCCGCGCTGGGCATCGACGCGATCGTCGTCGTCCCCTTCAACGCAGCAGTCGCCTCGATGTCCCCGGAGGCCTTCGTGCACGAGGTCCTCCTTGCGGCCTGCAGACCGCTCGTCGTCGTCGTCGGCGAGGACTTCCGCTTCGGCCGCGGCGCCTCGGGAGACGTGACGTCCCTCGCAGCCATCGGCGAGCATGCATCCTTCGAGGTGGAGCCGCATCCGCTCGTGCGTGTCGGAGGCGCCCCCGTCACCTCGACGCGCATCCGCTCGCTCGTCGCAGGCGGACAGGTGGCTGCCGCGGCACAGCTCCTCGGGCGGCCTCATCGCCTCCGCGGGACGGTCATCCGCGGCCGCGGCATCGGAGCACGGCTTGGCGCACCTACGGCCAACCTGCTCACGCACGCGTACGCGGCCACGCCCGCCCCAGGCGTCTACGCCTGCTGGGCGAACCTCGGCTTCGAGCGCCACCCGGCGGCCGTGTTCGTCGGGAAGCCGCTCACGCTCGCACAGTCGCAGCCGGGCGTCGAAGCGCACCTGATCGGATACGGCTCGGGTCCGCTGTACGGACGCGAGATGGCGCTGGACTTCGTCGACAGGCTGCGAGACGTCGAGCGTTTCGAGGACGAGCGCGCGCTCGCCGCGGCGATCGCAGCAGACATCGAGCGCGTGCGAGAGAAGCTCGGCGACGCCCAGCACAGGTAGCGTGCCGCGCGCGCTGCTCGCGTGTGGTATCATGCTGAGGTTGGTTCTGGATACCCACGACTTGGATCAGCGATCCACCGGCGCTGTTCTCGGTTGTGGGCGGACACACGAAGGAAGGGTGGACATGGCACTGTCGAAGGACGTCAAGGCGCAGATCATCGCCGAGCACGCCCGCAACGAAGGCGACACCGGCTCGCCGGAAGTCCAGATCGCGCTGCTCACGCAGCGGATCAAGGACCTCACCGAGCACCTGCGGTACCACAAGCACGATCATCACACGCGCCGTGGGCTCCTCAAGCTCGTCGGCCAGCGCCGCAGGCTGCTGAACTACCTGAAGAAGACCGACATCGAGCGGTACCGCGCGCTGGTTGCGAAGCTCGGCCTTCGCAGCTGACCGAAGCAGGAGAGGCTCGCAGAAGGCGGGAGAGACCTCCCGCCTTCTTGCCGATTGCGGCGCTGAAGGGGAACAACCGCTTCAGCGGACCAAACGAAGAGGAAGAAGAAGAGGCATGGGAAAAGTCACTGAGCAGTTCGAGCTGTACGGCAAGACGTACTCGCTGGAGACCGGCGAGTTGGCCAAGCAAGCAGGGGGAGCGGTCGTCGTCCGGCAAGGCGACAGCGTCGTGCTCGTCACCGCAGTCGCGAGCACGGAGTCGAAGGACCTCGACTTCTTCCCGCTGACTGTCGATTTCGAGGAGCGCATGTATGCCGCCGGCAAGCTCCCTGGCGGGTTCATCAAGCGCGAGGCCAGGCCGAGCGAGAAGGCCATCCTCACGGCGCGCATGATCGACCGACCGATCCGCGCCGCGTTCGCAGACGGGTTCCGCAACGAGGTGCAGATCATCGGCACGGTGCTGTCGGCCGACCAGGAACACCAGGTCGACGTCATCTCGATCATGGGTGCTTCGGCGGCGCTGATGATCGCAGGCATCCCCTTCGAAGGGCCTCTGGCGGGCGTCCGCATCTCGCGCACCGAAGACGGCGAGTGGCTCGTCAACCCGACCTTCGAGGAGACCGAAGCGTCCGACCTGGACCTCGTGGTGGCGGGCTCGAAAGACGCCATCTTCATGGTCGAAGCCGGCGCGAAGATGGTCTCCGAGGAAGACATGCTCGCTGCACTCGAGTTCGCTCAGCGCGCGATCGCCGAGTTCTGCGCGGTGCAGGAGCGGTTCTTGTCTAAGATCGACGTCACTCCGATGCAAGTCGTGCTCGACGAGCCTCCAGCGGAACTCTGGGAGCGCATCCGCAGCCTCGGTGCCGACAAGATGCGCGCGGCGCTGCACAACCCCGACAAGCACGCCCGCATGGACGCCGTCGCGGCGGTCAAGGACGAGATCAAGGCGTCGTTCAGCGACGAGGAGCTGCTCGCGCACGGCAAGCACATCAAGGCGCTGCTGAAGCGTCTTGAGAAGGAGACGATGCGCGCGATGGTGCTCGACGAGGGCGAACGCGCTGACGGCCGCGGGCTTGCGGACATCCGACCGATCTCGTGCGTCGCAGGCTACCTTCCCCGCAGCCACGGATCCGGGCTCTTCACCCGCGGCCAGACCCAGGTGCTCTCCGTGCTGACGCTTGGCATGCTCTCCGAGTGGCAGCGCATCGACACCATCGATGTGATGGAGGGCAAGCGCTACCTGCACCACTACAACTTCCCGCCGTTCTGCACCGGCGAGATCGGCTTCATGCGCGGTCCTAAGCGCCGGGACATCGGTCACGGTGCCCTGGCAGAGCGCGCACTGCTTCCGGTCATTCCGCCCGAGGAGGAGTTCCCCTACACGATCCGCATCGTCTCCGAGGTGCTCGAGAGCAACGGCTCGTCGTCCATGGCCTCGGTGTGCGGCTCCACGCTCGCGCTGATGGACGCGGGCGTCCCGATCAAGGCGCCGGTCTCGGGCGTCGCGATGGGGCTGATCAAGGAGGGAGACCGCGTCGCGGTGCTCACCGACATCCAGGGTCTTGAGGACTTCCTCGGCGACATGGACTTCAAAGTCGCCGGCACTGCCGATGGCATCACCGCGCTGCAGATGGACAACAAGGCCAAGGGTCTGTCCGTGGACATCCTCCGTCAGGCGCTCATGCAGGCCAAGGAGGCGCGCGCCTTCATCCTCAGCAAGATGCTCGAAGCGATTCCCGAGCCGCGTCAGGACCTCTCGCCGTACGCGCCGCGCATCATCACCATCAAGATCCCGACCGACAAGATCCGCGACGTCATCGGTCCAGGAGGCAAGATGATCCGCAGCATCATCGAGGCGACGGGGGCCGAGATCGACGTCAACGACGACGGCACCGTCTACGTCGCGTCACGCGATGCCGGCGGCCTGGAAGCGGTCGAGCGCATCAAGCAGCTCACCAGAGAGGTGCAGGTAGGCGAGGTGTTCACCGGCCGCGTGGTCGCGATCCAGCCGTTCGGCGCCTTCGTCGAGCTTCTGCCCGGCCGCGACGGGCTGCTCCACATCTCACGGATGGCGAAGGGTCGCCTCGCTAAGGTCGAGGACGTCTTGAACATCGGCGATGAGGTCGAGGTCGTGGTGCTCGAGATCGACGAGCGCGGCAAGGTGAGCCTGGACGCCGTGAACAAGTTCGACGTCCCGGAAGGGTCCGCACAGCCCCCGCAGCCCTCTGATCGGCACGACGAAGGACGCGGCCACGACCGCAGGCCGCGCAGGCGCAGGTAGCCGGCAACACGATGGGTGCCGCGTTCTACACACGCACCACTACGAGCAACGGCGTCGAGGTCCTCACCGAGACCATCGACACCGTGCGCTCCGTCGCGGTCGGCATCTGGCTGCGCGTCGGCAGCCGCGACGAAGCCGCAGACGAGGCGGGGATGTCGCACTTCATGGAGCACATGGCGTTCAAGGGGACGCCGACGCGCTCCGCGCAGGACATCTCGGCGACCTTCGAGCAGCTCGGAGCAGAGTTCAACGCCTTCACGAGCAAGGAGTACACCTGCTTCTTCGCCCGTGTCATCGACGAGCGTTTCGAGGACGCGTTCGAGCTGCTTGCAGACATGGTCTCTCGCGCATCCCTTCAAGAAGACGCCGTACGCTCAGAGCGGGAGGTCGTGCTCGAGGAGATCGCACGGCACGACGACACCCCCGATGATGCCGTGCACGATGTGTTCGCAGCAGCGCTCCTCGCCGGCCATCCGCTCGGCGAACCCGTCTTGGGCCGTAAGGAAACGGTAGGGGCGTTCAGCCGCGAGGCGGTTGCCTCGTTCAAGGAGCGCCACTACACCGCTGCGAACGCCGTCGTAGCGGCTGCGGGCAACGTGTCCCACGAGCGGGTCGCAGAAGCCGTCGAACGCTGGCTCGCACTGCCTCGCGCAGACGCGGCCGGACGCACGCTCAAGGGCCCAGCGGTCGCCCCACGCCTGTCCGTCGTCACGCGCGACACGGAGCAAGCGCACATCTGCTGGGGCGTGCCGGGCATCCCTGCACGTTCGGAGGAGCGGTTCGCGCTCGCCGTGCTCGACGGCCTCTTCGGAGGAGGCATGGCCTCGCGCCTGTTCCAGGAGGTTCGCGAGAAGCGCGGGCTCGCGTACGCCGTCTACTCGTACCATTCGCTGTTCCTCGACACCGGCGAGTTCGTCGTGTACGCGGGCACCCGGCCGGACAACGCGCGCGAGGTCGTCAAGATCGTCAACGAGGAGGCCGCTCGGCTGGTCGCGGAAGGCGCAAGCGATGCCGAGGTGCACCGCGTGAAGGAGCACCTCAAGGGCCAGATGGTCCTCTCGCTCGAGAACACCCGCTCGCGCATGAGCCGCCTCGGCAAGAGCGCCGTCACGGACACGGAGATCCTGTCGATAGACGAGCTCATCGCGCGCGTCGATGCCGTCACCCCTGAGCACGTGGACTCTCTTGCCCGGTCGCTCTTGGAGCGTCCGAAGACCGTGGCCATGATCGCTCCGCTCGAGGGGGACGCCGTGGCGGACCTCGTCCAGTGACGGGAGGCTGAGCCGATGATCCGCGTCATCGTCACCGGTGCGTGCGGGAAGATGGGCAGAGAGGTCATCCGCGCCGTGACTGCGGAGACCGACATGACGGTAGCCGCAGCCGTCGACCCGCTGCACGCTGGAGAGGTCGTCGAAGGCGTGCGCGTGACCGCCGACCTGCGCGACGCCATCGCAGCTGCTGCGCCCGACGTCCTGGTCGACTTCACGCAGCCCGACGCCGTCGTCGCCAACGTCCGCACGGCTGCGGCGCTCGGCGTCGACTGCGTCGTCGGCACAACCGGGGCCCCGATGGCCGCCTTCAAAGACATCGTCCGCGAGGCGCCAGAAGGGGTGTGCGTGTTCGTCGCGCCGAACTTCGCGATCGGCGCCGTGCTCATGATGCGGTTCGCTCGCGAGGCCGCACGCTACCTTCCGCACGTGGAGATCGTCGAGCTCCATCACGACCGGAAGGCCGACGCGCCTTCTGGTACGGCCTTGCGCACGGCCGAGGCGATCGCCGCGACCCGCGCCGCAGTACCTGCTGCACCGGGTCGCGAGACGGAGGTCGCCGAAGGCGCCCGCGGAGCCATGGTCGCCGGAGTCGCCGTCCACTCGGTCAGGCTTCCGGGGCTGGTCGCACACCAAGAGGTCATATTCGGCGGGCAGGGCCAGACGTTGACCATCAGACACGACTCGATCGATCGGACGAGCTTCATGCCCGGCGTCGTGCTGGCGATCCGGGCCGTCCGGGAACGCACCGGCCTCATCGTCGGCCTCGAGGAGATCATGGCCCAGTGACCATCGAGCGACCGATCGTGGTCATGAAGTTCGGCGGCACCTCTGTCGCGACGAACGAGGGTCGCTCGGCTCTCGCCCGGCGCGTCACCGAGTCGCTGGAGGCAGGACGGCACCCCGTCGTGGTGGTGTCCGCGATGGGCCGCGCTGGCGCGCCGTACGCGACCGACACGCTGCTCGGGCTCGTAGCCGGCCTTCCGGCTGCTCCTGCTGAACGAGACCTGCTCGCATCGGTGGGGGAGACCATATCTGCCGTCGTCGTGGCAAGCGAGCTCCGCGCTCAAGGCATCGAGGCTCGCGCGTTCACGGGTGCTGACGCCGGGATCGGCACCGACAGCATCCACGGCAACGCGACTGTCACCGAGATCCGCCCTGCACGGCTGCTGGCAGCGATCCTCGAGGGCGTCGTGCCCGTCGTCGCAGGATTCCAGGGTGTTGGCCCCGACGGAGCGATCACGACCCTCGGAAGGGGCGGCAGCGACACCACTGCGTGCGCCCTCGGCATCGCTTTGTCGGCAGAGTCCGTCGAGATCTACACCGACGTCGACGGCGTGATGACCGCCGACCCGCGCACCTGCAGCAGCGCCGCCGTGCTTACGGTCATCCGGTCGGACGAATTGCACCAGATGGCGCAGCACGGAGCGCGGGTGGTCCACACGCCTGCGGCAGAGATGGCGGCCTCGAGCGGGCTCCCCGTACGCGTCCGCAACACCTACTCGGACCATCCGGGCACCTTGGTCGCCGACGTCGCGGCCTATCAGCCGCGCTCGGTGGCTACCGCGGTCTCGCACCTTCGCGGGGTCGTCCGGTTCCGGGTCGACCTCAAAGCGCCGATCGGTTCGCCCGAGCACACCAGGGCTCAGTCCGAGGTCTTCGACGCGATGGCCGCGCGGTCCGTCTCCCTCGACATGTTCACGCCTTCCGACGGACATCTCGTGTTCACCGTCTCGGCGGAAGACGCCGAGATCGCTGCAGACACGCTCGACCAGCTCGGTCGCCGCTTCGAGGTCAACAAGCCGCTCGCGAAAGTCACGCTCATCGGCGCGGGGATGCACGGAGTCCCCGGCGTGATGGCCCGCGTCGCACGCTGCCTCGTGGATTCAGGTGTGCCGATCCTGCAGATCGCTGACAGCCACACCACCATCTCCGTGCTCGTACCGGACGAGCACGCACACGCTGCGGTGCGGGCCCTGCACGACGGATTCGGGCTGCACGCCGCCGAGTGACCTGCGAACCCCGCTGGGCTGTGTGGCACAATACGGTGGTCGGACCTGCTTGTCGGGTCCGGCCGCGTCCGGCCTTGAAGGTGGATGAGGAGCACGCCATGAGCACGCCGCGATTCGGCCGACTGATAACGGCCATGGTCACGCCGTTCACGCCCGAACTCGAGCTCGACCTTCCTCGAGCCCAGGAGCTCGCGATCAAGCTGCTCGACGAGGGGTCGGACGCGCTCGTGCTGTGCGGGACGACCGGCGAATCGCCTACGGTCTTCTACGACCAGAAGATGGACCTGTTCCGCGCGGTCATCGAAGCGGTGGACGGCAGGGCGCCGCTGATCGCGAACGTCGGCGACAACTGCACCGCGGATTCGGTCGCCTTCGCACGCGACGTCGCGAAGCTCGGCGTCGACGGGGTCATGGCTGTGGTGCCGTACTACAACAAGCCGCCGCAGGAGGGGCTCTACCGGCACTTCCGCGCCATCGCCGAAGCGGTCGACCTTCCCGTGGTGCTCTACAACATCCCCGGCCGGTGCGTCATCAACATGGAGCCGACGACGATCCTGCGGCTCGCTGACGACGTCGAGAACATCGTCGCCCTCAAGCAGGCGAATCCCGATCTGGCACAAGCCGCGACGATCATCGCACAGGCACCTGAGGGATTCGAGGTGTTCGCAGGCGATGACGAGCTGACGCTGCCCATGATGGCGCTCGGCGGGACCGGCGTGATCTCGACGATCGGCAACATCGCAAGCGGCCGCTTCCGCGAGATGGTGTACGCCCAGGCAGGAGGCGACCACACGAAGGCGCTCCGGATCCACCTGGAGCTCCTTCCGCTGATGAAGGCGCTGTTCATGACGAGCAACCCGATCATGGTCAAGAAAGCGCTCGCTCTTGCCGGATTCCCCGTGGGAGGCGTTCGGCTCCCGCTCGTCGAGGCGACGGAAGAGCAGACAGACGAGCTGGCCCGCGTCATGCGCCACCTCGGCTTGATCGGCTGACGGGCTCCCGGCTTGGATCCCTGTGTAGAAGGAGAACGATCCTCACCGTATGACACGACGTAAAGAGCGCCTGCGCGTCGTCCCCCTTGGGGGGCTCGACGAGATAGGCAAGAACATGACCGTGCTCGAGCTCGGCAACGACATGGTCGTCATCGATGCCGGGCTGATGTTCCCCGATGATGACACTCCGGGCGTCGACCTCATCCTTCCCGACTACTCCTACGTCCTGAAGCGCAAGGAGAAGCTCCGTGGGATCGTCATCACGCACGGGCACGAGGATCACACGGGTGCGCTGCCGTACCTGCTCAAGGACCTCGGACAGCCCGTCCCTGTGCTCGGCACCCGGCTGACCCTCGGACTCGTGAAGGGAAAGCTCGAGGAGCACCGCATCACCAAGCCGAAACTGCGGGAGATCAGGCCAGGGAGCCATGTGAGCCTCGGCGCGTTCGGCCTCGACTTCCTAGCCGTCAACCACTCGATACCGGATGGCGTGGCCGTGCTCGTCCGCACTCCCGTCGCGACCGTACTTCACACGGGAGACTTCAAGCTCGACCAGACCCCGATCGACGGCAGGCTCACGGACTACGTCGGCTTCACGAAGGCGGGTCGTGCTGGCGTGACGTTGCTGCTGTCCGACTCCACGAACGCTGACGCGGCAGGGCACACGCCGAGCGAGGCCGTGGTCGGCGAAACGCTCCGGTCCATCTTCGCGCAGGCGTCCGGCCGCATCATCGTGGCATCGTTCGCCTCGCACATCCATCGGCTTCAGCAGGTGTGCGACGCCGCGCTGGCATCTGGCCGCAAGGTCGTCGTCACCGGACGATCCATGGTGAATAACACCCGCATCGCACGCGAGCTGGGCTACCTGGACATCCCCGCGAGCGAGATCGTCGACGCCTATGAGATGAAGGACCTCCCGCCAGAGCGGGTGGTCGTCCTGTGCACGGGCAGCCAGGGCGAGCCGTTGTCTGCGCTGGCGCGCATCGCCAACCGCGACCACAAGACCGTCTCCATCGAGCCCGGAGACACCGTGATCATCTCGGCATCGCCTGTGCCCGGCAACGAGAAGGCGGTCTCTCGCGTGATCAACCGGCTCCACAAGGCAGGCGCGACCGTCGTGCACAAGGGTTCAGCTCAGGTGCACGTTTCGGGTCACGGCGCATCCGAGGAGCTCAAGTTGATGTTGAACATGACCAGGCCACGCTACTTCGTGCCGGTGCACGGCGAGACCCGTCACCTCCATGCGCACGCGAGGCTTGCCGCATCCGTCGGGATCCCCGATGACGCGATCTTCGTCCTCGAGAACGGCCAGTGCCTCGAGATAGACGAGCACGGGGCGCGCCTCGCGGAGCACGTCGAGAGCGGCGTCAAGTACGTCGACGGCCTTTCGGTCGGAGACGTCGGCCAGGTCGTCTTGCGAGACCGCCAGGTCCTTTCGAGCGACGGTATCGTGATGGTCGTGGTCGTCATCGACGCGCAGACCGGACGGGTAGCGGCGGAGCCCGAGATCGTGACGCGTGGTGTCGTCCTGACGGTCACTGACGACACGGACGTCGTCGAGGACATGCGCTTACGCGTCCACAAGGTGCTCGCGCGGACGGCAGACGAAGGCGTCACGGACCACGGCGTCATCAAGAAGGCACTGCGCGACTCGCTCTCATCGTTCGTCTGGGAGCGCAGCCGGATGCGTCCGATGATCATCCCAGTCGTCTTGGAGGTGTGACGGTGGACGCGCTTCACGCAGCAGCGCTCGGCATCGTGCAAGGAGCGACCGAGTTCCTGCCGATCTCGTCCGACGGCCATCTCGCTGTGGCATATCACCTGCTCGGCATGAAGCCGGACCTCACCTTCGAGGTGTTCCTCCACGTCGCCACGCTGGCAGCCATGATCGGGTACTTCCGTGCCGACTTGGCCGCGCTGGTGCGAGCGACCGTCTCCCGACGCCCCGAGGACGCGGCCGTCCGCAGGCTGGCCGTGCGCATCGCAGGCGTCACGGTGTTGAGCGCCCTCACCGCTCTGGCGATCTCGCCTGCGGTCGAACCGGCGAACGAGTCCCTCGCATGGATCGGCGCCGGTTTCCTCGTGACCTCGGTGCTGCTCGCCGCCGCCGAGATCTCGGCTCGGGCGCAGCGTCGCGGCACGACCGCCGAGACGCTGCCGCCAGCCGCCGTCGCGCTCGTCGCCGTCCTGCAGGGGCTGGCTGCCCTGCCGGGCGTATCGCGGTCCGGCTCCACGATCGCCGCAGGCATGTTCGCCGGGCTCGACCGTGAACGCGCCGCGCGGTTCTCCTTCCTGTGCGGGATCCCCATCATCGCGCTCGCGGCGGCCAAGGACTTCGTCGACCTTATCGGCGGATCGTCGACCCTGCCCGGAGTCGCGCCTTCTCTCGCCGGGTTCTTGGCAGCGGCCGTCGCCGGATACCTCGCCATCGCAGGACTGCTCGGCCTCGTCAAGAGGCACGGCCTGTGGGTGTTCGCTGCGTATACGAGCGCGCTCGGAGCAGGTATGCTCGTGTTCGCGGCGATCGCTTCCAAGGGGTGACGATGCCACGGACCTCTGACCGCCCTCGAAGCACCAAGAAACCGGCACGGACGAAGGACTCCCGGCCGCGGACCCCGGGGCGCACCGGACTGGACGACGACACGCGCCGCGAGATCGCCGGCGTGCTCGTCAGCGCCTTCGCGCTCGTGCTCGCGATGTCCGTCGCAAGCCCTTCTTCGGGAATCGTCCCGCGTTTCATCGCACGGATGCTCGCGCTAGGCATCGGCATCGGCGCATACGTGCTGCCGGTCCTCGTGCTGCTCTGGGGTGCGAGCTTCTTCGTGCGGAGCGTCCGCATCGACGAGGCCCGCGTGGGCGCCGGTCTCGGCCTCGTCCTGTCAGCCGTGACCGCGATCTCGGCGGTCGATGCGCCCGCAGAAGTGTTCTGGGAGCCCGACGTCCTCGCGGCCCGTGGCGGCTACCTGGGGGGCGGCGTCGCATGGGCGCTTCGTTCGCTCTTCGGCGCCGCCATCAGCTACGTTCTGCTCGTCGCAGCGATGCTCGTGGGCCTCGTGGTCGCCGGCCTCTCGGTCTCGGCGCTGCTCGAACGCGGCTGGAGGGCGCTCCGTGGCCCCGCGAGGGACGAACCGCTTTCCGCAGGTCCCGCTGCAAAGCGGCTCCGTGGCTCCGAGCAGCCGACGCTGCCGCTGGATGAGTCCCACCCAGAGCCCGTCGCGCATGCCGACGCATCGCCGTCCAGACGCCAACGACGCACCGACCCTGAGGCCCGCCGCGTCACCGTGCCGACCGCTGCAGTCGTCGCGCCGCGCCCCGCCCAGGGCTTCGAGCTTCCGCCGATGGGCCTTCTCAAACGCAGCTCGACGGCACCTGCTGCACACCGCGCCAACGAGCGGGAGCTCAAGGCGACCGCCCACACCATAGAGCAGACGCTCGCGACGTTCGACATCGCTGCCCGGGTCGTCGACTGGATCCCTGGTCCGACCGTGACGATGTTCGAAGTGGAGATCGCACGCGGCGTGAAGGTCGGCCGCGTGACGGCGCTCGCCGACGATCTCGCGCTCGCGCTGGCGGCTCCGACGATCCGCATCCTCGCCCCGATCCCTGGCAAGAGCTACGTGGGCATCGAGGTCCCGAACGAGCGCCGAGCCACCGTGACCCTCGCCGACGTCTTAGAAGGCGGAGCAGCCGCGCATCCCAGCCCGCTGCTCTTGGCGATCGGCAAGGACGTCTCCGGCAGCTCCGTCCTGGCGGACCTCGCGCCCATGCCGCATCTGCTTATCGCCGGAGCCACCGGAACCGGGAAGAGCGTGTGCATCAACGCGATCCTGATGTCCATCTTGATGCGGGCGACGCCCGCCGAGGTTCGCCTGATCCTCATCGACCCGAAACGGATCGAGCTCAGCCTCTACAACGGCGTCCCGCACCTCTACGTGCCGGTGGTGACCGAGCCTAAGGAAGCTGCGTCGGCCCTCGCATGGGCGGTAGGGGAGATGGACGCCCGGCTCAAGCAGCTCCAACGCGCCAACGCCCGCAACATCGCGCAGTACAACGCCATGGTGCACGACGGACGGGCGCCGGAGGGCGCCGAGCCGATGCCGTACCTCGTGATCGTGATCGACGAGCTCGCCGACCTGATGCTCGTCGCCGCCAAGGAGGTCGAGGACTCGATCTGCCGCCTGTCCGCGCTGGCACGGGCGGCCGGGATCCACCTGGTCGTGGCGACCCAGCGTCCCAGCACGGACATCATCACCGGTCTCATCAAGACCAACATCACCAACCGCATCGCGTTCGCCGTCTCCTCGGGCATCGACAGCCGGGTCATCCTCGACCAACCGGGAGCCGAGAAGCTCGTCGGCCAGGGCGATATGCTGTTCTCGATGCCGATATGGCCGAAACCGAAGCGCATCCAAGGCGCATTCGTGACCGAGGACGAGATCATCGCCGTGGTCGATCACCTCAAGGCGCAGGCGCAGCCCGACTACCACGAAGAGATCCTCCACCTCAAAGTCGCGCCGGGAGGCTCGGCGGACGCAGAGGCTGACGAAGATCCGCTGCTGTGGGAGGCGGCCGATCTGGTCGTCACGACGGGCATGGGTTCGACCTCGCTGCTGCAGCGGCGGCTCAAGGTCGGCTACGCGCGCGCTGGCCGGATCATGGACATGCTCGAGGCGCGCGGCATCGTCGGCCCGCCCGACGGCAGCAAGCCGCGTGAAGTCCTGGTCGACGTGGGCGAGCTCGAAGCGATCAAGCGCTTCGACTCCGAGGACGCCGCCGACACCTGACGCCGGTGGCTTTCGGGAAGGGTGCACGATGCCTGTCGGACAACGCCTCGCGAACGAGCGACGCTCCCGCGGCAAGAGCATGGCCGACATCTCGGCGGCGACGCGCATCATGGCCTCGAAGCTCGAGGCGCTCGAACACGACCGGTTCGACGAGCTTCCGGCACCCGTGTACGTCCGCGGCTACATCTCCGCCTACGCGCGGGCGCTCGGCCTCGATCCAGGTCCGTTCCTCGCCGAGTACGAGCGGGACGTGGGGACGACGGCATCCGGCGTCCGACTCTCAGCGATGCCGGAGATGGAGTCGGTCGTGCCCCTCGGTCATCAGACCCACGCACTCCCGACGCGCGTGTGGGTCGTCGCAGTCGTCCTCGTCGTCCTCGCGTCCCTGACTGCGTGGGTCGTCCGAGCGCTATCATCCTCTCCTGACGAGGTGACGCCCGTGCCTCCTGCGAGCAGCACCCCTGCGACGGCTCCAGCCGCATCCGGCCCAGGAGCCCCGACGACGCCGGCGGGATCGGTCTCCGAGACGGTCGCGGGCGTCCAGCCCTCGGAGACTGAGGAGAGTCCTGGCTTCGTCGTGCGAGTGGACGTCTCTTCGGGTATGGCCTCGTGGCTCCGCGTGACCGTCGACGGTCGGCTTGCCTACGAGGGCACGCTCACCGGAGGATCGACCAAGCAATGGACCGTGCAGCGCGAGGCGGTGGTCCGCGCAGGAAAGCCGAGCGCGGTGACCGTCACCCGAGACGGGGCTCCTGTATCATTCACGAGCGCAGGCGGCGTCGGCGTCGCCACGATCACTGCATCGCCGTGAGAGGATCATCGCCATGGCAAGGGAACAGAGCTTCGACGTCGTGTCGCAGGTCGACCTCCAGGAGGTGGACAACGCCGTCCAGCAGGCGTCCAAGGAGATCGCACAGCGGTACGACTTGAAGGACACCGGGGCCACGGTCGCCCTCGACCGCAAGGCCGGCCAGGTGACAATCGCTGCGCCCAGCGATTTCGTGTTGCGCCAGGTGAAGGACGTCCTGGCCAGCAAGCTCGTGCGGCGCGGCATCGACCTCAAGGCGCTCAGCTGGGGCGCCGTCCAGCAGGCATCCGGCGGCACGGTGCGAGTCACCGCGAACATCGTCAATGGCATCCCCGAGGAAGTCGCGCGCAAGGTCTCGAAAGACGTGCGCGACTTGAAGCGCAAGGTCCGCGTCGCGATCGAAGGCGACAAGGTCCGCGTGTTCTCTTTGAGCCGTGACGAGCTTCAGGGCGTCATCGCTCACCTGAAGGCGCAGGACTACGGCATCCCGCTGCAGTTCACGAACTACCGATGACGCAGTGGACACAACGCCGGCTGTAGCGTTCATCACCCTTGGGTGCCCGAAGAACGAGGCGGACTCGGATCGGATGGCGGGGCTGCTCGCCTCCTCGTGCCGCGTCGTGCCAGACGCGGATGACGCGGACGTCCTCGTGATCAACACGTGCGCGTTCATCACGCCGGCCGTCGAGGAGGCGATCGACGCGATCCTCGACGGCGCCGCCTGGCGTGCCGCGCGCTCCGGAAGGCGCCTCGTGGTGGCCGGATGCCTCCCGTCACGCTACGGGGACGACCTCGTGCGTGAGCTGCCTGAGGTCGACGCGTTCGTGCCCGTCGCCGACGAGGAGCGTATCGCCCACGTGATCGCGGCCCTCGTGGGCCAGCCGCCGCCTGCACAGACGCTGCTCGACGCACCGAGGGCCGCCCCTGGTGCGACCGCGTACCTCAAGATCTCCGACGGCTGTGACCGCCGGTGCTCCTACTGCACTATCCCGGCGATACGCGGGCCGTACCGCAGCCGCACCGCAGACGACATCGTCGCCGAAGCGACGACGCTGCTGGAGAGGGAGGTGCGCGAGATCGTCCTCGTCGGCCAGGACATCACACGGTGGGGATCCGACCTGCCGGATTCGCCGCGCCTTGCGGGCCTCGTACGGAGATTGGCTGCGCTGGACGGCGACTACCGCATCAGGATGATGTACGTGCAGCCCGACGGGATCCACGATGAGCTCCTCCAGACGATGGTCGAGCACGAGCGCGTCTGCCGGTACCTCGAGGTCCCGGTGCAGCACGCTTCGCGGTCCGTCTTGCGTGCGATGGGCAGGGGAGGAGACGGCGAGGCGCTGCTGTCGTTGGTCGATCGCATCAGGTCGGCGCTCCCGGACGTCGTGCTCCGGACGACGGTCATGCTCGGCTTCCCTGGCGAGACGCGCGCGGACGTGGCTGAACTCGCAGCGTTCCTGGAAGCGGCGAGGTTCGACTACGTGGGAGTGTTCGCGTTCTCTCCCGAAGACGGCACCCGCGCAGCAAGCCTGCCTGACCAGGTCCCCGCGCGCACACGCCGCGCACGGGCCCAGCGGATCCGCGACCTCGCCGACCGCATCGGCACCGCCAAGGCGGCCGAGTGGGTGGGGCGCACGGTCCGTGTGCTGGTCGAAGGTGAGGAAGACGGTCTCGTCGCTTCGAGGACGTGCGGGCAGGCACCCGAGATTGACGGGCTGACGCTCTTTTCGGGAAGCAGCCGACCCGGTACCTTCGTGACCGTCAGGATCGTGGATGCGCACGGGTACGACCTGTTCGCGGAGGCGATGACGTGAGCCCTCTCAACAGCATGGCGAACCGCGTGACGCTGGCACGCGTCGTCCTCATCCCGATATTCCTCGCCATCCTCCTCGCACGCCTTCCGGTGTGGGGTCCGTGGCTCGCGGCTGCCGTGTTCGGCCTGCTTGCCGCCACGGACGCGGTAGACGGCTACCTCGCCCGGTCGAGGAATGAGGTCACGACCTTCGGCAAGTTCATCGACCCGATCGCGGACAAGCTGCTGGTCACCGCCGCCCTGGTCGCGCTGGTCGAGCTCGGACGGCTTCCGTCGTGGATCGCAGTGCTCATCATCAGCCGGGAGCTCGTCGTGTCGGGGCTGCGGCTCGTCGCGGTCGCAGAAGGGCGGGTCATCGCGGCATCCGCCTGGGGCAAGGCCAAGACGGTGCTACAGACCGCAGCGATCCTCGCGTTCATCGTGAAGGACAGCGCCCTCATCCTGGATACGGTCGGCCCGACCGGGGCGCAGGCGTTCGGGATCGCTGCCTGGGTCGTGATGGCACTGGCGATGACGGCGACCGTCGGTTCGATGGCGGACTACTTCTACCACGCCAGAGACATCCTCGCCGGGCCATGGTCGAGGGAGACCGACGATGCCTGAGCGCAAGCCCGCCGCGGTGCTCACGGTCGGTTCGGAGCTGACCACGGGGCTGCGCGTCGACACGAACACCGCCCGCATCGCGGCGAAGTGCACGGCCGCCGGCTACCGCGTGACCGAAGCGGTCACGGTCGCAGACGACCGGGACGCGATAGCCGCTGCCATCGCACGCCTCGCTCGCGGCAATGAGCTCGTGGTCGTCACCGGCGGCCTGGGCCCGACCCACGACGACCTCACGCGAGAGGCGGCTTCTTCTGCGCTTGGCAGGCCGCTCGTCCGCGACGACCGCCTCGCTGAGCAGCTTGAGGCGGTGGCTCGCCGGCACGACGATCCCGTCGCACGCGCGCAGGTGCTGCGCCAGGCCGAGATTCTGGACGGCGCACGCGTGATCCCTCCTGTGACCGGCACCGCGCCCGGCCAGGTGATAGACACCCCGTCTGGCCTCGTCGCGCTGCTCCCGGGACCTCCGTCAGAGATGCTGCCGATGCTGGAGCAGGTTCTCGAGGGGGCCCGGTCGGTCGCCGAACCGGTGGTCCTGAGATGCGCCCGCATCCTTGAATCAGACGCCCAGGTCCGCGCACAGCGGGCCCTCGAAGGTCGCGCGGACGTGGAGCTGTCCGTGCTGGCTTCGCCAGGGCTCGTCGACGTGGTGCTCATGGACGTCGGGTGCGGCAGAGAGGGGCTCGCCGAGGCAGCGCAGGCGGTGGCGCATGCGGTCGGCGAAGCGTGTTACTCGATGGACGGCGCGTCGCTGCCCGAGGCCGTCGTGCGGCTTGCACGAGCAGCCTTCGTGCGCATAGCCGTCGCAGAATCCTGCACTGGCGGGATGATCGCTTCAGCGATCACCGACGTTCCCGGCGCATCAGAAGTGTTCGTGGGCGGGGTCGTCGCGTACAGCAACTCCCTCAAGACCGCGCTCCTCGGCGTCGAGGAGGACCTCCTCCGGTCGCACGGAGCCGTTTCGCGCGAGGTGGCCGAGGCGATGGCGCACGGTGCGCTGTCCCTCGGCGCGGACTTCGCGGTCTCCACGACGGGAATCGCCGGCCCGTCCGGCGGCACCGCAGCCAAACCGGTCGGGCTCGTCTGGGTGGCCGTCGCCGCGCCAGATGCCACCAATGCCTACGAGCTGCACCTGAGAGGCGACCGGCAGCAGGTACGGCAGCGCGCGGTCGTCAATGCGCTCGATCTGCTCAGACTGTCCCTCGAACGTGCATGAGACGATGCGCCTGTTCTTCGCCATCCCGCTTCCTGACCCAGCGCGAGACGCCCTCGATACAGCGAGCCGCGCGTTCAAGGATGCGGCACCGGCCTGGCGCTCTGAGAAATGGGTCCCGCCGGCAAACCTGCACGTGACGTTGCTGTTCGTAGGCGAGCAAGCCGACGAACGGCTGGAGGCGTTGGCCGATGCCGGCAGGAGGGCTTCGTGCCGCGTGCCCCAATTCGCCATCGAGCTCGACGACATCGCAGCCTCGCCAAGGCCTCGGAACGCCACCATGCTGTGGGCCACGTTCGAGCGAGGGTCGCACCAGGCGGCGGGTCTCGCGGACGCGATCGCAGAAGCCCTCGCCCCGCTCGGCGTCCAGCCGCCCCGACGTCCGTTCGCAGCACACGTCACGCTCGTCCGGTCTCGCAGGCCGCGCCAGGCACCCGCCGATGCCCTCGCCGCCGCACGGGAGGCCCTGCTCGCAGCCGGCGATCCGCGTGTCGTGTCAGTGACCGAGGCCATACTCTACAAGAGCACGCTCACACCGTCCGGACCCGTGTACGACGCACTGGCATCGTTGCCGCTGGGAAGGGATTGACATCGAACAGGTGTTCGTATAGCGTAGGAACCGCCTCAGGGGTCGCCCGTCACGGGCCGAAGGAGCAGAGGAGCCATGGACCAGGACAAAGAGAAGGTGCTCGACCTGACTCGTGAGCAGATCGAGCGGAAGTTCGGCAAGGGCACGCTCATGCGTCTGGGCGAGCACGCGGCCGTCTCCGGCATCAGCGCCATCCCGACGGGTTCCCTCGCGCTCGATGCTGCCCTGGGAATCGGCGGCGTTCCACGAGGCCGGATCGTCGAGATCTTCGGTCCCGAGTCCTCGGGCAAGACGACTCTCGCACTGCAGATCGTCGCCGAGGCCCAGCGTATGGGCGGCATCGCTGCGTACATCGACGCCGAACACGCGCTCGATCCGACGTACGCTGCCCGGCTTGGCGTCGACATCGACGAAATCCTCATCTCGCAACCGGACACCGGCGAGCAGGCTCTGGAGATCGCCGACATGCTGATCCGGTCAGGAGCCATCGACGTGATCGTCGTCGACTCCGTCGCTGCACTCGTCCCGCGCGCCGAGCTCGAAGGCGAGATGGGCGACGCGACGGTCGGGCTGCAAGCACGCCTGATGAGCCAGGCGATGCGCAAGCTCGCCGGTTCGCTCAACAAGTCGAACACGACCTGCATCTTCATCAACCAGCTGCGCGAGAAGGTCGGCGTCATGTTCGGGAATCCTGAGACGACCTCGGGTGGACGCGCGCTGAAGTTCTACGCGTCGGTGCGCATCGACGTGCGAAGGATCGACTCGATCAAGCAAGGCTCCGAGATCGTGGGCAACAGGGTCCGCGCGAAGGTCGTGAAGAACAAGGTCGCTCCGCCGTTCCAGCAGGCAGAATTCGACATCATGTACGGGCAGGGGATCTCCAAGGAAGGCAGCCTGCTCGACTTGGGCGTCGAAGAGGGCGTGGTCGCCAAGTCCGGTGCGTGGTACACGTACGGCGAAGAGCGGCTCGGGCAGGGTCGAGAAGCCGCCAAGGACTTCTTGCGCGAGCACACGGAGATCCGCGACCGCATAGAGCGCGAGCTGCGCGAGAAGTTGGGGTTGCCCGATCCTCTAGCCCCGGGCACGGCAGGGGAGTGAGACTCCTGGCACGGGTCACGGACATCGACCCGCTGCCCGGCTCAAAGCGAGGCCGCCGCATCTGGGTCGACGGCGCGCTGTTCCGCACGACGTCGCGTGCCGCCATCCGTATGCTTGCTCTCGATATCGGCTCCGAAGTCGACCCCGAGAGACTCACGGAAGATTGCCTGGAGGCGGAGCGCAGAGCTGCCTGGGAGCGCGCGATCGCCCTCCTGTCGTATCACGACTTCAGCACCTCGGCGTTGGCGAGCCGCCTGAGCGATGACGGCTACCCCCCTCAGGTCGTCCAAGAGACGGTTGCTCGGCTTGTTGAGACCGGGCTTGTGGACGACGCCCGATACGCCGAAAGCGTCGCCAGGACCCGGATGCGCGCTGGTTTCGGCCACCGAGCGGTCAGGCGATACCTCGCCAGAGCGGGTGTGGCTGACGACCTCGTCGAGGAGGCCCTTCGGTCAGCCGACGAAGACTCGCCGGACATAGAGCGCATCGCCGAGCGGCTCGCGCGCCCGCGAGACGACGTGGACCGGCTCGCTGCGCGCCTCGTCAGACGCGGGTTCGACGTGGGCGACTCCTACTGCGCTGCGCGCGCGGTCCTCGGCGACAGCGCTGACACCGCCGCAGATGCCGGAGACGGCTGAGCCTGCATCCGGCCAGCGCGCCTTGACGCTGCAGCCCGTCGCCAGGTACCATAAGCACGGCAAATGTGATCGAAGCGACACCCGTACGGGTGTCGATGTGCATGCAGGAACCGGTGACGACCACTTCTCGCGCAGGGTCATGCGACCCTGCTGGATGTGTATAGGCGGCAATCCGATTCCGCATGCCTTCATCGCAATTGCCGGGCGCGGGGGCGTCCGGCGCTGACGGTGGAGGCGGACAGCCTGCTCCTCCGTCCCGCGCAGACGCGCATGCGCTGCGCGGCCCCGCGTGCACGGACAGTTCGACGCGGACGGAAGGAGGGGACCTGTGGTCTTCCTGTACATACTCGTCTCCCTCGTCCTCGGTGCTGCCATCGGCTACTTCGCCCACCGGTACTTCGTCTCCGACGCGATCGCGCGTTCGCGAGAGTCCGCCGAGCGGCTGCTTGAAGACGCCAAGCGCCAGGCCGAGACGACGAAGAAGGAGATGCTCCTCGAAGCCAAAGATGAGATCTTCAGGCTGAAGGCGCAGGCTGAAGAGGAGAACAAGGAGCGGCGCAAGGATCTCGCCGCGCTCGAGAACCGCTTGATACAGCGCGAAGAAGCGCTTGAGCGGCGTGCCGAAGCGCTGGACAAGCGCGAGCACCAGCTCTCGAGCATGCAAGGCCAGGTCCAGAAGATGGAGCGGGACCTGCAAGAGGCGATTGCGCAGGAGCGCGAGCGGCTCGAAGCCCTCGCAGGAATGACCGCCGAGCAGGCCAAGCAGGTGCTGCTCGAACGCGTCCGTCAGGAGGTCACCCACGACGCAGCGGTCATCATCCGTGAGGCCGAGACGCGCGCACGCGAGGAAGCCGACCGAAAAGCCCGCAACATCGTCAGCATCGCCATCCAGCGGGTCGCCGCGGACCACACTGCCGAGTCGACCGTCTCGGTCGTCCACATCCCGTCCGACGACCTTAAGGGCCGCCTGATCGGACGCGAGGGCCGCAACATCCGTGCGTTCGAGCAGCTCACCGGCATCAACCTCATCATCGACGACACACCGGAGGCCGTCATCCTGTCGTCGTTCGATCCCGTACGGCGAGAGATCGGCCGTGTCACGCTGGAGGGGTTGATCGCCGACGGCCGCATCCACCCCGCGCGGATCGAGGAGATGTTCGCCAAGGCCACGGCTCTGGTCGAGCAGCAGATCCGGGACGCAGGCGAGGCGGCGGCCCTCGAAGTCGGCATCCCGAACCTGCACGCCGACCTCGTGCGCACCCTTGGCCGCCTGAAGTTCCGGACGTCGTACGGGCAGAACGTGCTCAAGCACTCGCTCGAGGTCGCGCACCTCTCCGGTGTCATCGCGAGCGAGCTCGGGGTCGATCCGAAGACTGCGAAGCGCGCCGGGTTGCTGCACGACATCGGCAAGGCCGTGGACCATGAAGTCGAAGGTTCCCATGCCGTCATCGGCGCCGACCTTGCAAGACGGCTCGGCGAGACGCCTGACGTCGTCCACTGCATCGAGGCCCACCACGCCGACGTCGAGCCGGCCACAGTCGAAGCCGTGATCGTCCAGGCCGCGGACGCTGTATCGGCCGCAAGACCGGGTGCTCGCCGCGAGACGCTCGAAAGCTACATCAAGCGGTTGGAGAAGCTCGAGAAGCTCGCCGAGTCGCACAAGGGCGTGGAGAAGTCCTACGCGATGCAAGCCGGTCGCGAGATCCGCGTGATGGTCAAGCCGGACGAGATCTCCGATGCGGAGTCGACGGTGCTCGCCCGCGAGATCGCCAAGCAGATCGAAGACGAGCTGCAGTATCCTGGCCAAATCAAGGTCATGGTCATACGCGAGAGCCGTGCGATCGAGTACGCGAAGTAGGGGATGGTTGCGCCCGCGATGGGTGAGGACGCCGACCGGCTCATAGAGTTCGTCTCGTCCGTGTCTGGCGACGCGTACCTCAAGGTCGAGGAGTCCTTGGGCGACGGATTCGTCCGGCTCAAGGTCTCCGAGGCCGAGAGGCGTCAGGCGAAGCACGACATCCGTAGCGTCGAAGACATCGTGGTCGAGCTTCTCCGCAACGCTCGCGACGCCCATGCGCAGCGGATCTTCGTCGCCACCACCAGAGATGGAGACGAGCGCTTCCTCACCGTCGTCGATGACGGCGTCGGCGTCCCACAGCACCTCCACGAAGCGGTGTTCGAGCCACGCGTCACCAGCAAGCTGGAGACGATGGTGGTCGACCGCTGGGGCGTCCACGGACGCGGCATGGCGCTGTTCTCGGTGCGCTCGAACGCCAGCGTTGCCCGCATCGCATGCTCAGAGCCGCACAAGGGCTGCTCCGTGCAGGTGATCGCAGACGTCACGCGCCTCAGCGAGCGTGCAGACCAGTCGTCGTGGCCGGAGGTCGAGCCGGACGAGGCCGGAGCCATGCGGGTCGTGCGCGGCCCGCACAACATCGCGCGCCGCGTCGTGGAGTTCGCGTGTGAGCACCCCGAGGTCGAGGTGTACCTGGGTTCTGTCGTGGAAACGGTCGCGACGCTGCACGCGGTCGCCAGAAGCGTGCTCGAGCCGAGCGACCTTCTGTTCTGCGACGATCCTCACTCGGCCCCCATCTGGCAGCGGCCGGCGGTCTGCGCAGATGCAGACGAGCTCGTCGAGGTCGCGACGACGATGGGGCTTGCGATCTCCGAGCGTTCCGCTCACAGAATCCTGGCAGGCGAGATCGCTCCGCTTCGCAGCGTGCTCGATTCGCTCGCACCGGCACCGCGCCCGGCAGCCACCACGGCACCGGACATCTTCCGCGACCGGCGGTCCTTGAAGCTCGCTCGAGCAGATGCCGCCGCCTTCGCGGCCGAGCTCGAGGAGGCGTTCGACTTCCTGGCCGAACGGTACTACATCAAGCTGCGAGGCGAACCGAGGATCACCGTCCTCGGCGACGAGATCAGGGTACGGTTCCTCTTCGAGAAGGACGAGTGAGCGGCGTGTGGCGGCCGTCGCCCCCTCTGGATATACTCTAGGCGCCGAAACAGCAGCCGTATTGCCCCACCCAAGCAGCCTTGTTCCAGCGAAGCCGCACGACTGATGCAGCAGGAGGCGTTCGTGGAAGTCCTCAAAGTCTCGAGCAAGTCCAGCCCCAACTCCGTCGCGGGCGCGCTCGCAGGAGTGATCCGAGAGCACGGAGCTGTGGAGATCCAGACCGTCGGAGCCGGCGCACTCAACCAGGCGATAAAGGCCATCGCCATAGCCCGCGGCTTCGTGGCGCCGATGGGCCAGGACCTCGTCTGCACGCCTGCGTTCGCGGACATCGAGATCAACGGCGAGGAGCGGACGGCGATCCGGCTGCTCGTCGAACCGCGAGCCGTGCGCCACGGCTGAGCTCCGCTCCGCTGCCGCATGACCGTCGACCTGCATATCCATAGCACCGCGTCCGACGGCGCGTACGAAGCTGCAACACTCGTGCGGATGGCGGCAGACCGGAAGATGAGCGCCATCGCCATCGCGGACCACGACACGGTCGCCGCAGTCGTTCCTGCGCTGCACGAAGCGGACCGCCTTGACGCTGCTACGAGGGTCATCCCCGCCGTCGAGCTCTCAGCCCGCGCAGACGACGGCCGGTCTGTCCACGTGCTCGGCTACTTCGTCGACACCGCCTCTCCTGCCCTCGACCGCTTCTTGGCTGACCAGCGGCAGGAACGACTACGCCGAGCCGAACGCATGGTGGCGTCGCTCCAGGACGCTGGCTTCCCCGTTACGATCGCCTCCGTTCTCCAACACGCCGGTGGAGGTTCCGTCGGACGGACGCACGTCGCGCTCGCCCTCGTCGAGAACGGCGCCGTCCCATCGGTCGGTGCCGCATTCACCGAGCTCATCGGACGAGGGCGTCCTCACTACGTCCCGAAAGACGTTCCCGGCGTCGTCGACGTCATCGCCGTGATCAGACAGGCAGGCGGCCTGGCCGTGCTTGCGCATCCCGCCGTGAGCGACGTGGTCGACATCGTGCCCCACCTCGTGCCGCACGGCCTCGACGGCATCGAGGCGTACCACGCACAGCACGACGAGGGACAACGCGAGGACCTCGCGCGTCTCGCGCGCAACCTCGGACTGCTCGCGACGGGCGGGTCGGACTTCCACGGCCACCCAGGAGACCCGGCTCGCATAGGAGATGGGGCGGCTCCCGACTCCGTGATCCCCGCCATGGAGTCCCGTCTTACCGCGCGCCGAAAGGCGTTCGAGAGGGAGCGCTAGGGTGAGGACCTACCGCATCGTCACCTTCGGGTGCCAGATGAACCGCCACGACTCCGAGCACATCGCGGGGCTGCTTGAGTCGCAGCTCGGGCTCGTGCCGGCAGAGGACGTGACCAGTGCCGACGTCGTGGTGTTCAACACCTGCGCCGTGCGGGAAGGAGCCGAGGACCGGCTCCGCGGGCAGGTGGCTGCCCTCAAACCGTTGAAGTCGTCCAACCCGGACCTCGTCATCGCCGTAGGCGGATGCGTCCCACAGCACGAGAAGGACCGCCTGCTCGACACTCTCCCACACGTGGACGTCCTGTTCGGCACGCACAACATTCCCGATCTGCCACGGCTCATCGAGCAGGCGGCCTCGGCGCGGCGGCCGGTCTCGGCGATTCCTGATGACACCGACCTCGACGTGGATCAGACGCCCTCGATCCGCGAGAGCCGCTGGCACGCGTGGCTCCCCATCGCCGTCGGGTGCGACAACTTCTGCGCATACTGCGTCGTGCCGTACACGCGTGGGCGTGAACGGTCTCGCCCCCTCGATGAGGTCGTCGCCGAAGCGGAGCGGCTCGTTGCCGACGGCGTGCTCGAGATCACGCTGCTCGGACAGAACGTGAACTCGTACGGTCGAGACCTGTACGGCTCGCCGCGTTTCGCTGATGTGCTCCGCGCCGTCGCCCGAACTGGCGTCAGGCGGCTGCGGTTCGTCACGAGCCACCCGAAGGACCTCTCACAGGACACGCTGCTCGCGATGGCCGAGGAGCCGGCAGTCTGCGAGTACCTCCACCTTCCAGCGCAGAGCGGGTCGTCGCGCGTCCTCGCCGCCATGAACCGCGGGTACGACCGCGAACAGTACCTCGACGCCGTGCGTCGCGCATACGAGGCCGTGCCGGGGCTCGCGCTGTCCGGCGACATCATCGTCGGGTTCCCAGGAGAGACGGACGAGGACTTCGAGGACACGCTCGACCTCGTGCGACGCTGCAGGTACGACCAGCTGTTCACCTTCTTGTACTCTCCGCGTGCAGGGACCCGGGCCGCCCGCATGCCGGACGAGGTGCCGCGGAGCATCGCGCAACGTCGCTTCGACCGTCTCGTCGAGGTCGTGCAACAGATGGCGCTCGAGAAGAACAGCGAGCTCGTCGGCCGTACGGTCGAGGTGCTCGTCGAGGGACCGTCGAAGAAGGACCCTCGGATGCTCTCGGGGAGGACGAGAACGAACAAGCTCGTCCACGCTCCGGTCCCGCCCGGCATCGAAGCCGCGTCGCTCGAGGGCGTCTTCGTCGAGATCCGGGTCACCGAGGCGCACGCCTGGCACCTCGTCGGCGAGGCGGCTGGGTATCTACGCAAGTAGGACGCCTTGTGCCGGAGGTGATCTCAGTGCCCCGCACGCGTTTCGGCATCATCGCACCGCATCCTCCGATCATGGTCCCGGAGGTCGGGGGCGCCGATGCCGCAGTCACCGAGTCGTCAGCGACCGCGTTGCGTGCCGCTGCGCAGATGCTGGACCGCTTCGACCCGGAGACGATCGTCGTCATGTCGCCCCACGCTCCAGGGATCTCGGACGCGTTCGTCGTCGAGACATCACCGCGGGTGTCTGGATCGCTCGCTGAGTTCAGGGCCCCGCAGGTGCGCATCTTCGCGCGCACCGACGAGGATCTGGCGCGTGCGATACTCGCAGCGGCCGCCGACGAAGGCATCCCGGTCCTCGCTCGCGAGGGGTATCCGATGCTCCGCCCAGGAGTGCTCGACCACGGATTCCTCGTACCGATGAGCTTCCTCGACCGCGAAGGGCGCCGACCTGTGGTCGTGCTGTCGCTGTCCTGGCTGCCGCTTGCCACGCATCGAAGGTTCGGTACGGCACTTGCACGCGCAGCCGAGGCCGTCGGGCGACGGGTGGCCTTCGTCGCGAGCGGCGACTGCAGCCATCGTCTCACGCCGGGGGCCCCCGCAGGATACTCACGGCGCGGTGCCAGTTTCGACGCGGCGCTCGTCGAAGCGCTGGAGAACAACCGGCTCGACAGCCTCGTCGACATCGATCCCGGCTTCGCTGAGGAGGCAGGGGAGTGCGGCCTGCGCTCGTTCGTCACGCTGTCAGGCTTCATGCCAGGCGCTTCCACGCGCGTCCTCGCCTACGAAGGCCCGTGGGGCGTCGGGTACCTCACGGCGGTGGCGGGCGACGCCTCGCTGCTCGACGAGCTCGCCACACCTGAAGCGGGCGTCCGCGGAGGCATGCCTGGCGACGAGGAGCCGCCCCCGGTCGCGCTCGCACGGCGCGCCATCGAGACCTACGTCCGCACTCGCCGAGTCATCGACCCCGGGCCTGCCGAGGGACTTCTCGCGCGCGCTGCTGGAGCTTTCGTCAGCCTGCATCGCGGAGAGGAGCTTCGGGGCTGCATCGGGACCATCGCACCGACTGCACCGAACCTCGCTCAGGAGATCGTCCACAACGCGATCCAGGCCGCCACTGCCGACCCGCGCTTCCCTCCGGTCGCCCCCGAAGAACTTGACGACCTGGAGATCTCCGTCGACGTGCTTCACGAACCCGAACCATGCTCGTTCGAAGACCTCGATCCGAAGCGCTACGGCGTCATCGTGAGCGCAGACTGGCGTCGCGGCCTGCTTCTGCCTGACCTCGAGGGTGTCGACACCCCCGAGCAGCAAGTCGCGATCGCGATGCGCAAGGCGGGCATCGCAGCCGGCGAGCGCGTGCGCCTCGAACGCTTCCGGGTGGACCGGTACCGATGAGGACGCCCGAACGCCACACCGACAGCGCTGCCCGCGTGGTCGCCATCGTCGGTCCGACAGGCGTCGGCAAGTCGTGGCTTGCCGAAGCGCTCGCCGAGCGCCTCGGCGGAGAGGTCGTCAGCGCCGACTCCATGCAGGTCTACCGGGGGATGGACATCGGCACGGCAAAGGTGCCCCCGCACGCCCGGCGCGTCCCGTACCACTGCATCGACCTCGTCGAGCCTGGCACGCCGTTCTCGGCGGCGGTCTACCAGCAGCACTCGCGTCGCGCCATCGAGGACATCCTCGCTCGCGGCCGCATCCCGGTCGTGTGCGGCGGGACGGGCCTGTACGTGCGAGCCGCGCTCGATGACATGCGGTTCCCGTCGGGCGAGATCGCCTCCCCGATACGCGCGAGCCTCGAAGATCTGGCCGAACGGATCGGCCCTCATGCGTTGCACGGCCGTCTCGCAGCCGCCGACCCTGCCTCTGCGGCGCTCATCCATCCGAACAACGTGCGCCGCACGATCCGGGCCTTGGAGATGGCCGCCCACGGGGTCTCGTACGCCGACCAGGCAGCTCGCTTCGCGACACGCACCTCCGTGTACCCCACCGTGTTCATCGGCCTGACCCTGCGTCGAGACGTCCTCTACGACCGCATAGACGAACGGGTGGACACCATGCTTCAGGCGGGGCTGTTAGATGAAGTCCGCCACCTCCTCGCGAACGGCTATCGGGAAGCGCTCACCGCGCAGCAGGCCATCGGGTACAAGGAGCTGGTGCCGGTCGTCGAAGGCGTCGCATCGCTCGACGAGGCGGTCGCTTCGATCAAGCAAGCCACCCGCCGGTACGCCAAGCGCCAGATGACGTGGTTCCGCGCCGATCCCCGCGTGCACTGGATCGACGCCACGGACCTCGCAGCCGATCAGGTCCTCGAACGCGCCGTGGTGCTGGTAGAATCGGCGGACACCGCCTGTGCGCCTAAGGAGGATCGATGCGCATCGACTTCGTGAAGATGCACGGCCTCGGGAACGACTTCGTCGTGATCGACGACCTTGCCTGCTCGCTCGAACTCGATCCCTCCGCGGTCGCGTGGATGTGCGACCGCAACTTCGGCATCGGAGCCGACGGCGTGATCCTCGTGCGCCCGGCGACGCGCGAGGATGCCGACCTGTACATGCACTACTTCAACGCGGACGGCTCGCTCGCAGAGATGTGCGGCAACGGCATCCGGTGCTTCGTGAAGCACGCCGTGGATGCGGGCCTCGTGCCTGCAGACGCGACGAGCGTCCGCGTCGAAACGCTCGGCGGGGTGAAGCCGGTCGCCTTCGAGCGCGGCCAGGACGGACGCATGACCGTCGCGCGCGTCGACATGGGCGTGCCGGTGCTGGATCCTGGAGCCATCCCCGTCGACCTTCCGGGCGAGATGGTCTACGACTGCCCGCTCGAGACCGCGCACGGCACCGTCCGCATCACCGCGGTCAGCATGGGCAACCCTCACGTCGTGATCTGGGTCGATGACGTGGACGAGGCTCCCGTCCACACCCTGGGTCCTGCGATCGAGACGCACCCGGCGTTTCCGAAACGCACCAACGTCGAGTTCGCCGAACTCGTCGACGACACCCGGATCCGCGTCCGCGTCTGGGAACGCGGCGTCGGAGAGACCCTTGCGTGCGGCACGGGCGCCTGCGCTGCCGTGGTTGCAGCGGTGTTGTCGTGCCGCACCGGCCGGTCGGCCACCGTCGAGCTTCCCGGCGGAGAGCTCGACGTCCGCTGGCATGAAGACGACCATGTGTACATGACCGGTCCGGCGACAACCGTCTACAGCGGCAGCATCGAAGTGCCGGAGGAATGAGCGGTCTTCTGCTACCATTACGCGCAACCTGGCTGCTCGTGCACGCCTCGTCGCCTGGACAGAGAAGGAGATCGCGCCCGTGAGAACCGCGTCCCGCATCGCCAACCTTCCGCCCTACCTGTTCGCCGAGATCGACCGCAAGAAGGAGGCGAAACAGGCGCAAGGCATCGATGTGATCTCGCTCGGCATCGGCGATCCTGACACGCCGACTCCCGACCACATCGTCGAGGCGATGGCGCGGGCGATCCGCGACCCGAAGAACCATCAGTACCCGTCCTACTTCGGAGCCAAGCGCTACCGGGAGGCGGCAGCGGAATGGATGCGCCGGCGCTTCGGCGTCCAAGTGGATCCCGACACCGAGGTGCTTGCCCTCATCGGCAGCAAGGAAGGCATCGCGCACCTCTTCCTCGCCTTCACAGACCCGGGCGACTACACGCTGGTGCCGGGAGCCGGATACCCCGTGTACCACACCGGGGGGATCCTCGCCGGAGGGCAGAGCTGGTTCATGCCGATGACTGAGGAGAACGGATTCCTCGCAGACTTCGAGAGCACGCCGCCTGAGGTGCTTGCTCGCGCGAAGATGATGTTCCTGAGCTACCCGAACAACCCGACGTCCGCGATCGCCGACGCGGAGTACTTCGACCGTGCCATCGCCTTCGCGCGCGAGCACGACCTGCTGCTCGTCCACGACAACGCATACTCGGAGATCGGCTTCGACGGCTACCGGCCGCCCAGCATCCTCGAACGCCCTGGCGCCAAGGATGTGGCGATCGAGCTGTTCAGCCTCTCCAAGGCGTACAACATGACCGGGTGGCGAGTCGCCTTCGCGGTAGGGAATGCGGAAGCGATCAAGGCGCTCGGCACAGTCAAGAGCAACATCGACTCCGGCGTCTTCACTGCGATCCAAGACGCGGCGATCGAAGCACTCCTCGGCCCGCAGGACTCCATCGACGAGCTGTGCCGCCTGTACCAGCGCCGTCGAGACCTGGTCATCGACACCCTCGCACGCATCGGCCTGCGCGCCCAGACGCCCAAGGCGACCATCTACGTGTGGGCGCGCGTGCCCGAGGGCTACACGTCTGCCGCATTCGCCGAGAAGGTTCTTGAGGAAGCGAACGTCATCGTGGCCGCAGGCACTGCGTACGGTCCGAGCGGGGAGGGGTACATCCNGATCAGCCTGACCACGCCAGACGACCGCCTCGAGGAGGCGCTCGAGCGGATCAAGAACACCCTGTAAGGGGGCAGCGCGCACATCGCATGGCCGAACGGGCCACCGGATACGAACCTCGTTCCTTCGACCGCGTCGAGCGCGCGATCCTCGTCGGCGTCGAGCGCGTCGGCGCCGACGCACAGCGGGGCTGGGACATCGAAGAGGACCTGGCAGAGCTTGCGCGACTCGCCGACACAGCCGGGCTCGCGGTCGTAGCCACCGTCACGCAGCGGCTCGCGAAGCCGGAGGCGAGGACCTTCATCGGTTCCGGCAAGGCGGAGGAAGTCGCAGCGCTCGCCAGCGAAATGGGCGCGACCGTGGTCGTGCTCGACGAAGAGCTGACGCCGAGCCAGCAGGCCAACCTCGAGCGCCTGCTGCCGGCCGTCCGCGTGATAGACCGCACGGCGCTCATCCTCGAGATCTTCGCCCAGCACGCGGTGAGCTACGAGGGGAAGCTCCAAGTCGAGCTCGCCCAGCTCGAATACCAGCTCCCCCGGCTGAAGGGCATGTGGGAGCACCTCGAACGCGAGCGTCTCGGAGGCGGCAGGGGAGCGCGATTCGGTGCCGGCGAGTCGCAGCTGGAGACCGACCGTCGCCTCACCCGCAAGCGCATAGCGGACCTGAAGCGGGAGCTCGCAGCCATCTCGCGACACCGTGAGACGCAGCGCAGAGCACGCGTCGGGTCGGGAGTGTTCCGTATCGCGCTCGTCGGATACACCAACGCCGGGAAGTCGACCGTCCTGAACGCGCTCACCAACGCCGGAGTCCTCGTCGAGGACAAGCTCTTCGCGACCCTCGATGCAACGACGCGCCGCCTCGAACTTCCCATGGGCCGCGAGGCCACGATCACGGACACGGTCGGATTCATCAACAAGCTTCCGCACGGGCTCGTCGAGTCGTTCCGCTCCACGCTTCAAGAAGCGCGGGAGGCCGACCTGCAGCTTCATGTCGTCGACGCGTCATCGCCGCATGCGTCTGCGCGCATCCGGGCGGTGAACGAGGTGCTCGCCGAGATAGGAGCCGACGATCGCCGTCAGGTCCTCGTCTTCAACAAGTGCGACCTGCTCGCTCCCGACGACCGCGAGCGGTTGGCTGCAGCGTGGCCGAACGCAGAGTTCATAGCAGCAGCGGCAGGCGACGGCATAGACCGGCTCATCGAACGGCTCGGGCAGGAGGCGGCGCGCTTGGACGAGCCGGTCCACGCCCTCATCCCGTACTCGCGTGGAGACCTCCTGTCCGCAGTGCACGAACGAGGGACTGTGCTGTCCGAGGAGCACACCGCGCAGGGAACCATCGTCGTCGCGCGAGTGCCGCGAGAGCTTGCCGCGAGACTCGACGGCTACGCCGCAAATCGCGGTTAGAGCCTGCGGAACAGCGCGACCACCTTGCCCAAGATGAGCGCGTCTCGGACGAATATCGGCTCCATCGCGCTGTTCTCGGGCTGAAGCCGGATGCGGTCTGCCTCGCGATAGAAGCGCTTCACGGTGGCTTCGTCTTCTACGAGCGCCACGACGATGTCGCCGTTGTCAGCGGTCTGTTGCTGCCGCACGACGACGAAGTCGCCGTCGAGGATGCCTGCCTCGATCATGCTGTCTCCGCGCACCCGCAGGATGAACGTGGACTCCCCGGCGAACTCGGCAGGGAGAGGGAGCGTCGCCTCGATGTTCTCGGCTGCGAGTATCGGCTGACCTGCCGCCACGGAACCTACCAGAGGGACCGCGGTCACGGACCGCGGATCGACGCCCCGTTCGGTGTCACGGAAGTCGAGCACCTCCAGGGCGCGAGGCTTGGTCGGGTCACGTCTGATGTACCCGCTCCGTTCGAGCGCCGCAAGATGCGCGTGCACCGTCGACGACGACGAGAGGCCGACTGCCTCGCCGATCTCCCGGACTGACGGGGGGTAGCCCTTGCGATGGATCTCGGAACGGATGAAATCCAGGATCTGCTCCTGGCGTCTGGTCAGGCTCGGCTGGTACTCCATGTCGCCCCCTCGCTTCGGGACCTTGCGGCACAGTCTACCTCGTATGAGAGCAGGATGCAAACATGCGTTCGATTCGCCCTTGCGTGGCGAACACCTGTTCGCTATGCTTGGTCCGAACACATGTTCGCTCGATGTCAGACCCACAGGATAGGCTACGCACCGACCACACTGGGAACGAGGAGGACGGCATGCGCAGCACACGCACGAGGCGTTCGAACGCGCTTCAGGCTGTCGGAGC
>JAOAFY010000060.1 GCA_026416035.1 Coriobacteriia bacterium
GGACGGGTGGTATCGCGTCAAAGACGTTGACGGGGCAGACGGGTGGGTAGCGGCCGGCGGCAGCTACACGCGTCTGGAGAAGTGAGAGAGGGCGCAGGAAGTGACACGGGTCTTCGGTGAGGCACGCGACTTCTACCGGCTGCGGCTCATCCGCGTCGACGCACAGGGAGACTTCGACCTCGACTGGCGTGACGACATCTTGTGGCGGACTCCGACGATCGAGCTTCCCGAGGAAGAGGCCACCTGTCGTGTCGAGGCCGGTCGGCTGGATGACGAAGAAGCCGTGACGGTGCTCGCCTCCTTCGACGATCACGAGGAGGCACTGGCGTGGCTTGCGGCCGCTCAGGCAGACCTCGAAGAGATGACGACGAGCGAGTTCGAAGAGGTCTACCTGCGGCCGGCGTACGAAGAGCAGTAGGGGCTGGCGGATGCTGCCGCGCCAGTGAGTGCGTGAGGTGCACTTTACATAAGATATATTATCACACATATGAAGTACCAGCAGGTACGCCGCGAACCAGTGCCGAAGCTGCACACGTCACGCGGCGGGACTGCTTTGTGCGAGGAAGACGGCGCACGGCGCCACCGCGAGGCGGCGCCGTGCGGCTGAGACGCGAGTGCGATCAGGCTTCCTGCGCAGCCTCCGCCTGGACCTCGGCCGTGAAGTCCGGCGCGTCGATCGCGATACCCTCGGGTTCCTTGGGCAGGATCAGGTTCAGGACGATGCCGAGCACGGTCGCGAGCGCCATGCCAGGGATCGTGTAGTTGCCCAAGGGTATCGTGAAACCGCCCGTCTCCATCCCGATGCCGACCACGAGGACGACGCTCGACAGGATCAGGTTGCGGCTGTGGCTGTAGTCGATGCCGGAGTCCACCAGAAGCCGCAGGCCGCTCGCAGCGATGAGCCCAAAGAGCAACAGCGAGACGCCACCCATGACGTGCGTCGGGATCGAGCTGATGAGAGCCGAGAGCTTCGGCACGAAACCCCCGATGATGAACGCGAGCGCGCCGGCGTACCAGAACAGCTGCGTCGCGTAGACCTTGGTGACAGCCATCACGCCGATGTTCTCCGCGTAGGTCGTCGAAGGCGTGCCGCCTACGGCGCCGGACAGCGCTGTGGCGAGCCCGTCGCCGAACAGCGACTCGGGCAGAAGCGGCGTGAAGTCCTTGCCGGTGATCTCGTTGATGACGAGCAGGTGGCCGATGTGTTCGACCACGACGACCAGGGCGACGGGAGCGATGATCAGGATGGCGTTCAGCTCGAACTTCGGGTAGGTGAAGTACTGCCAGGGCCAGTCGATCCACTTCGCCTGCGAGATGCCCGTGAAGTCGACCATCCCTAGCGGGATCGACACGATGTACCCGACCACGATGCCGAGGAGCACGGGGATCGTCCGCGCGAAGCCCTTCAGGTACGAGGAGAAGGCGATCGCTGAGAAGAGCGTGACAGCCGCTACGGCAAGTCCTTTGAGGTCGACGCCATTCGTTGGATCGGCACCTGGGTACAGAGCCATCTTCACGGCTACGGCCGAAAGCCCGAGGCCGATGACGATCACGACCGCTCCCACGACTGCGGGCGGCAGCACCTTGTTGAGCCACTCGGTGCCGAACATCTTGATGATGCCGGCGACGATCATGTACACGACGCCGGCGGCTACGAGGCCGCCGAGCGCATACGGGATGCGCTCAGGCGTGGCTGCGACGCCGCCCACGGCTCCCCCGCCGACCGCGATCAGCGGCGCGATGAACGCGAAGCTCGATCCGAGGTAGCTCGGGATCCGGTTCCGGACGCAGAGGAGATAGACGATGGTGCCGATCCCAGAGGTCATGAGGCCGATGCCTGGGTGCAGTCCGGTGAGGTACGGCACCAGAACGGTCGCTCCGAACATGGCCATGAGGTGCTGGACCGACAGAGGCAGCGCCTGCAGGAGCGGAAGCTTCTCGTCGGTCTGTATCACGCGGGTCTGTTCAGCCATCCGGTGCCTCCTAGCCGATGAGCTTCTCGACTGCGGGCAAGACGAACGTCACGGCGAACGCTGCGGACACGAACCAGAGCAGCGGATGCACCTGCTTCGCCTTCCCGTGGAACACCTTGAGCAGCACGTAGCTGATGAAGCCAAGTCCGATGCCGTAGCTGATGTTGTACGTCAGCGGGATGCCGACGATGGTGAGGAACGCTGGGAACGCCTCTTCCAGGTCCGTCCACGGGATCTCTCGCACAGTGCGCATCATCAGGAATCCGACGACGATCAGTGCGCCGGCGGTGATCGGATACATGTAGTACGAGCCATCCGGGACGGTGAAGCCGGCGCCGGCAAGCTGCTTGAAGTGCTCGGCGTTCCCGACGTCGTAACCGCCACCGATCATCGCGATCACGGGTGCGAAGAACGCAGAGAGCGCAAACAGCACGCCTGTGACGATCGGCGTGAGCCCGGTGCGGCCGCCCTCAGCGACGCCTGCCGCTGACTCGATGTACGTGGTGATGGAGCTCGCGCCGAACAGGCCGCCGACGCTCGCCGCGATCGAGTCCACCGTCAGGATGCTGCGGATGCCCGGGACCTTGCCGTCCTTGTTCACGAAGCCTGCCTGCTCGCCGATCGAGATGACCGTTCCCATGGTGTCGAAGAAGTCGGTGAGCATGATGGCGAACACCATGAGCAGCAAGGATGGTGTGAATACCCGCGCGATGGCAAGCGCGCCGCCGTCTACGGTTTGGAACGGTGCGAAGAAGGTGCTGAAGTCGAGCGGAGCGATCACGCTTCCCTTCGGGAGCGAGGTGACGCCGAGGATGAGCGCGGCTACTGTCGCCGTCACGATGCCCCACAGTATGTCGCCTTTGATCCGCAGAGCCATGAAGATGAGGATGGCGACGAGCCCGATGAGCGTGACCCAGACGTACTTCTGCGTGAAGTCGCCGAGAGAGATGAGCGTCGCTGAGTTCGGCTGGATGATGCCGCCTTCGTTCAGGCCGATCGTGGTGATGAACAAGCCGATGCCCACGCCGATGGCGCGCTTGAGATCGATAGGAATGGCGTTCATCACCGCCTCGCGTAGACCCGTGAGGACGAGCGCAAGGATGATGAGGCCCTCCACGAAGATGACGGCCATGCCCACCTGCCACGGCACGTTCGCCTGCTGGAACCCGATCACGGAGAAGGTCACGACCGCGTTCAAGCCCATTCCGGAGGCGAGGGCCAGCGGACGGTTCGTGAACACGCCCATGCACACGCACATCAGCGCGGCGCCGAGCGCGGTGGCGGTGGCAGCGCCTGCGAACGGCACGCCGGCCAGGGACAGGATGCCTGGGTTCACGAAGATGATGTACGCCATCGTCATGAACGTGGCGACACCAGAGATGACCTCGGTCTTGAGGTCCGTGCCGCGCTCTTTGAACTTGAAGAAGCTCTCCATAGCACCAGTCCTTTCGTTCGGTCAGGTCTTGCAGCTCGCTTGGGTGTGAACTGGTCACGGGTGGCTGCTCAGCCGCGCGCGAGCATCACCTCCTCCTCGCGGCGGCCGCCTTCGTGAGTGAGCAGTGTTATGTAAAGCAAGTCCATCACTGAGGAGCGCTCTGTTCGGTAGATGGCGCCAAGCGATCGTCGGGAACCCAGCGTGCGCCAAGGTAGGTAGCGGCGCGGCTGGTCTCGCCACAGAAGAAGGCGGCGATCTCGTCTGCTATCGGTGGGCGCAGGTCGATGCCGCGCAGCGCCTCGAATGGCACGACTTCTACCGCATCGATCGCGGGATCTTGCGGAGTCGCGTCCTCGATGCGTGACGTCGCCTGCGCGAGGAACGTGATGTTGACCACGTGCTTCCCACCGTCGGGCGCGATTGTGTCGTTCACGAACAGGAGCCGCTCAACTGAGATCGTCAGGCCGATCTCCTCCGTTACCTCGCGCGCGAGTGCAGCGACGAGCGGCTCGCCCCAACGGACGCCTCCGCCCGGCAGCAGCACATACGACCGGTCCCCCTTGTGTTGTCGGACGACGACGAGCCCGCCTGCCGCAGGTATCGCTGCAGCGACACGGATCCGCGGGCAATCAGACGCCGGTGCTCCCAAAGCCCCCCTCCCCTCGCGCGGTTTCGTCCAGTTGTTCCGCCTCGACAAGATTGGCGCGAACCACGGGTTGGATGACGAGCTGCGCGATCTTCTCGCCTCGGCGGATGCTGAAGGTCTGGCTCGGGTCGAGGTTGATGGCGATCACCTTGATCTCGCCACGATAGTGGCTGTCGATCAGACCTGGGCTGTTCACGAGGCCGAGGCCGTGACGTATGGCCAGCCCGCTGCGGGCCTGCACGAATCCGGCGAACCCCTCGGGGATGGCCACCGCGATACCCGTCGGCACCAACGCGCGTTCGAACGGGGCGAGGGTCACGTCTTCGGCGGCGTACAGGTCGAGCCCCGCGTCGCCTTCGTGCGCGTAGCGTGGAAGCGGCAGGTCAGGATCGATGCGCTTGACGTGCAGGTCCATCAGACAGCACCTCTCAGGATGGTCGGCACGAAACGGTTGCACTGGCGTGCAGCGTCTCGCAGTGCGTCGGTGTGGAACGGCAGCACGGATCCTGCGGAGGGATCGAGGGTCTGTGCTGCCCGGAACTGCTGGATGACGTAGCGGTCGGCGCCTACGAGAGACGCAGCGATCCGCGGGAAGTCCTCTATCGTGAGCGCTCCAGGCCAAGCGGTCGTCCTGAATTCGTGCTCGATGCCGGATCCGATCACCAGCCGGATCGATCGCTCGACCGCATCGTGCGACCCCGCAACACCGGTGAGGGCATCGTATCGCTCCGGGAGGGTCTTCACGTCCATGGCGACCATGTCCACGAGCCGCTCTTCGAGTATCCGGCCGAGGATGTCAGGCTGGCTGCCGTTGGTGTCGAGCTTCACGGGAATCCGAGCTTCCTTGACTGCAGCGAGGAACGGAAGGAGCGATGGGTCGGCAGTGGGCTCGCCTCCCGTGATGACGAGCCCGTCAAGCCAGCCGCGACGGCTTTCGAGGTGGTGCATGAGCGCGTCGACGTCCTCGCTCGGCCCCGGGAAGAGCAGATCGGGATTGTGGCAGTATGCGCAGCGGAACGGACAGCCTCTCACGAAGGCCGTCGTGGCGATGCGGCCAGGCCAGTCGAGCATGCTCGCCGGCAGCCAGGCGGCAAGCCCGAGCTGGATTGCTGCCGCAGACGCGGGGATCACTCTTCGGCTCCTAGTTCATCAGGACCGCACGGAGCTCGCTCGGGTCCGGCGGTGCCCCCCGCCACGCCGCGACCTCGCGGCCTGTCGAGTCGACGACGATGACGGTCGGCGTCGCGAGGACCCCGTGGAACGACGCCTCGGCGAGTCCTTCGATGGAATCGACGTCGTAGATACGCAGGTGGTCGATGCCTTCGCACGCGCGCTTGGCTGCCGGGCAACGCGGGCAGTCTTCCTTGACGAACAGCTTCACTTCCATGTCGTGGACTCCCTCGTCTCAGTTCGCGATGCCTGACAGGTCTGTCCGGACACGGTCGTAGAGTTCAGCGACCTTGCTCCGGTTCCACGTCTGGACTTTGCTGAAGTAGCCGACGATCCTGGTGACCCCGTAGACATCGAGCGATCCACACAACGGACACTGCGTCGTGAGCCCCCGGCTCGTACGCTGACAGGTCTCGCACACCGTGAACTCCGGGCTGAAGGCGATCTGTGCGCACTGGGTGTTGCGGAAGGTCTTGACGACGAACGATCTGATGGCCGCTGGGTCGGGCTCGCTCTCTCCCAACCACACGTGCACGATGGCGCCAGCTTCGATGAGCGGGTGGAACCGGGACTGCTTCTCGACGCGCTCGATGTAGTCGATCGGCGCGTCAACGGCGAGGTGGACGGAGTTGGTGTAGTAGCAGTTGCCGCTGCCGGGATCGCCCTTGATGGCTTGTGCGGCCTGAGTGGGCCAGTACTTGAGGTCGAGCTTCGCGAGCCGGTAGCCGGCTGACTCTGCCGGGGTCTCCTCGAGGACAAGGTTGATGCCGTGCCGCTCGGACAGCTCGCGGCACTTGAGGTTCATGGCCGCGATGACCTTCAAGCCGAAGCGAAGCGCCTCGTCGGACTCGTGCAGCTGCTGGCCGGTGTGGACTTGCACGAGCTCGTTGAGGCCGATCAGTCCCGCGAGGTAGGTCAGGCGGTCGAGGTTGAGGTACGGGGAGCCGTCGAGGTCGAGGGTGAGCAGTCCGAGAGGCCCTTCCGGCCCAAGATCGAGCAAGCTCCTGATGAACTCGCGCTTCTGGAGGTGGGCCTTCGCGACGAGTTCGAGCGCCCTGTTGAGCTCCATGAACAACGCCTGATCGTTCCCGTTGGCCTTGTACGCTATGCGTGGCAGGTTGATCGTGACGTTTTGAAGAGCCGAGAAGCGCATCTTCTCAGGCGTCGTCGTCTCCCGCAGCTGCTCCTCAGACAGCTTGAGCTTGAGGCGGCAGCACTGCGAGACGGTGACTTCGTCGCCGCGGTCGAAGACGAAGTACGTGATCCCCTGCTTGCTCGCGACAGCGCAGGCGAGGTCGAGGAACTCCTCGTGCCCCGGCGTGCGGAAGAAGTCCTCGTTGATGTGCAGGAGCGGCTTCGGGAAGACGAAAGTCTTGCCGTGGGCATCCCCTCGCATGTACACGTGGAACATGGCGCGAAGGAACGCCTGCGCCTCCTTCTCGTAGTCCTTGTAGGTCTTGCCCGTGTAGACGCCGCCGGGACCGATCGCAGGCGTGTCTGCGAAGTGGCGCGGGACGTTGAAGTACAGGTTGAAGTCGGTGAACACGACCTGCGAGCCGCGTGCGCCGGCGAGCTGATTGAACTCGAAGATCAGCATCTGTGCGAGCTGGTCGAGCTCGTCGTCGGTCTTGCCGACAAGGTACGGGGCGAAGAAGATGTTCACCGCCTCCCAGCCGACCGCGCCGGCGTAGTGGGCTTGCAGTGCGCTCGCCATCTTCACCATGTGGCCGATGAGCACCTCGGGATGCTTGGCCGGTTTGCTGACGCTGGTGATGTTCGGCAGGTTCAAGCCGTACTTCTTGATGTACTCAAGGCTGTGCCCGCCGCAGTACGGACGGATGATGAAGCCAAGGTCGTGGATGTGGATGTCGCCGACGTAGTGCGCTTCCGCGACGTCCTCCGAGAACACCTTGCGCAGCGCGTACTCCTTGAGGATGGTCTCGGCGAGGGTGAGGTTGATGGACTCGGGGTTGTGCGTGGTGTTGCTGTTCTCCTTGTTTGCGTTCGTGATGATCTGTTCCACGTCCCACATCGGCAAGCCAAGGTGGGTGTGACGCTTGAGCGTGGTCGTCAATCCGCGCTCGAGGAGCTCGAGGTCGACGAACTCGCGGATGATGGCCGTCGTGACCGTGAGCAGGTTGGTCCGGTCGATCCGGTCCTCAACGGCGAGCGCTATCTCCTCGGCGAGCGCCCGGTCGACGCCGGTCTCGCGTACGAGCGAGTCGGCGATCTTCGAGCGGTCCCAGGAGTCGATCTCCTGGCGCGACGAGGTCGCGACCAGCAGCGCGATGTCGGTCGAGTCCGCGGCACGAGGCGCCGGAGCCGGCTTGATGACGTTGACTGTGCGTTCGAGGACCATCGCGACCACCCCTCCATGTCAAGCCGACACCCTGCGCAGCGGCTCACGCCACCTTCAGAACGCTCACTCGAGCTTCTTGAGCTCTGATGTGAACTCGTCGAGGTCCTGGAACTGCTTGTACACGGACGCGAAGCGGATGTACGCGACCTTGTCGAGCTCCAGGAGCCGCTTGAGCACCATGTCTCCGAGGTCCTTGGCGCGGACCTCGTAGCGGAACGAGTTGTGCAGCTCGGCCTCGATGTCGTCGATGAGAGCCTCGAGCTGCGCCGTCGAGACGTCGCGCTTCGCGGTGGCGACGACCAGGCCGCGCAGAAGCTTGCCGCGATCGAAGGGCTCCCGACGCGAGTCCTTCTTGATCACCATGAGCGGCACTTCCTCCCGCCGCTCGTAGGTGGTGAACCGAGTGGCGCACTGCAGGCATTCCCGCCTCCTGCGGATCGCGTCTCCCGATTCGGAGACTCGGGAGTCGACGACCTTCGTCTCTTCATGACCGCAGTACGGACAGCGCATGCACACACCCCCACATCTAGGCCGATTCCGAGACTAACACACAACATATTGCGTCGCAACGGCCTATCTAGGGAATCGTGTGCGTCCACTTCCCCTAACGACCAGCCACTTGTGAGCGCAGAGCCGCGACCGGCACCTCGAGGACCTGTCCGGGCACGATCCGTGCGTCTGCCAGGCGATTGGCCGAACGCAGGGACGCTACCTTCTCGGCGATCGTGTCACCGGGCGCTGCGCTCGCAGCGGCGATCGTCCATAGCGTGTCGCCAGGAGCCACCACGACTCTGACCGTGCGATGTTCGTCGTGGCTTTGCGACGATTCCGTTGCGGCGCTCACCAGCGCCGCGGCGAACATGGCGAGCGCGAGGGCTGCTCCGGCAGCCTGAAGCGCCTTCGAACGCCTCGTGCGTGTGCTGCGCATGCCGTCCTCCTCGTTCCTTGTGCGGTCGGTGCGTAGCCTATCCCGAGGGTCTGACATCGTGCGAACAAGTGTTCGCCTCAAGCATAGCGAACATGTGTTCGCCACGCAAGAGCGAATCGAACGCATGTTTGCATCCCGGCCTGATTCGAGGTAGACTGTGCCGCAAGGTCCCGAAGCGAGGGGGCGACATGGAGTACC
>JAOAFY010000061.1 GCA_026416035.1 Coriobacteriia bacterium
GGACTCCTCAGTCTCTTCGGATCGAGCCACGATCGTGGGATTGCAGATCGCGTGGAGCCCGTCTTCAAGGTCGTAGACGATCACGCGCTTGAGCACGCCGACCTGCGTTGCCGCAAGGCCGATCCCCTGGGCGTCGTACATGGCCCGCGCCATGCGGGTGACGAGGTCTTTAAGCGTGCGGTCCGTGGACGGGTCCACGTCTGCCGCCCGTTGTGCAAGGCGAGGGTCTGGGTAGGTCAGGATGCGCATGCGCGGATCTTCCATCGGAGGGCATTCCTGGACGGTGCAGCGAGAATGATACCACCCGTTCACAGCATGTCGTACGGGTCGACGTCGATCGAAACCTTCGTTCCGGGGCGACCGCCTACCGCGGCGACGGCCCGCCACAACGCGCTCCCGAGCGGCGCGCCCGGTTCGCCCTTGATGATGATGTGCTGGCGGAAGAGCTTCTTCAGACGCGAGATCGCCGGGGTCGTCGGTCCGAGCACCTCCCAGCTCGGCGGCACCGACGACCGCACCGCGTCAGCGATCGCCTTCGCGTGCGCTGCTGCCGTTTCTGCTGCAGGTGCAGATACGAGGATCCGGGCGAGCCTTCCGAAAGGCGGATAGCGCAGCTCGTGGCGCTGGCTCAGTTCTGAGGCGACGAAGGCGTCGCGGTCGCCTGTGCGCATCGCTTGGACGGCGGGGTGGTCCGGCCAGTATGTCTGGACGACGACGAGGCCAGGGCGGGCGGACCGTCCGGCCCTGCCCGACACCTGCATCAGCAGCTGATACGTCCGCTCCGTCGAACGGAAGTCAGGGAAACGCATGCTGGTGTCTGCATCGACCACGCCCACGAGCTCGATGTCGGGATAGTCGAGCCCCTTGGCGATCATCTGCGTGCCTATCAGGGCGCCGAACGGCATCGACTCGAAAGCTGCAAGGATCCTCTCGTGCCCACCCTTGCCCGCCGTTGTGTCTGCGTCCATGCGCAGCACGGGGACCTCGGGCCAACGCTTCAGCACCTCGGCCTCGACCCGTTGCGTGCCCGTCCCGAATCGGCGGAGGTACGGGCTGCTGCAGCGGGGGCAGGCCACGGGAAGCTGTTCGACGAGGCCGCAGTGGTGACACTGCAGCCGAGTTGAGGTCTCGTGGTATGTCAGCGACACGGAGCATGACTGGCAGGTAGGCACGAACCCGCACTCTCGGCAGAGGACGAACGTGGCGTAACCTCTGCGATTGATGTACAACACGGCCTTCCCGCGGCGCTGGAACGTGCGGTCCATGGCCGCGACGAGGGTCCGGGAGAACATCGAGCGGTTGCCGGATGCGAACTCATCTGTCATGTCCACGACGGCGACGTCGGGCAAGGATGCACCAGTAGCCCTCTGTGGCAGCGAGACGAGCGTCGCCTGACGAGAGCGGGCCGCGTGCAAGGTCTCGAGCGACGGCGTCGCTGACCCGAGCACGAGCACCGCTCCGGTGCGTCGAGCGATCTCGCGGGCGACGTCTCTGGCGTGGTAGCGCGGCTCCGAGCTTTGCTTGTACGACGGTTCGTGCTCTTCGTCGATGACGATGATCCCCAGGTCGGTCGCGGGTGCGAAAAGCGCTGAGCGCGCCCCGATCACGATGCGAGCCTCGCCTGAGGCGACCAGCTGCCACTGGTCGAGCCGTTCGCCGTCGGACAGCCGGCTGTGCAGCACCGCGAGGTTCGCGCCGAACCGAGCCCGGAAGCGGCCGACCGTCTGGGGAGTCAAGGAGATCTCCGGGACCAGGACGATCGCCTGCCTGCCGGCGCGGAGAAAGGCGTCGATGGCGCGCATGTAGACCTCGGTCTTGCCTGAGCCCGTCACGCCGTCGATGACGACCGTCGTGCCAGGTTCAGCGGCGAGGATCGCCTCGACGGCTCCAGACTGGCATTCAGTCAACGCGTGGGAAGGGTCTTCGCGGGCGAGCCCGGTGGTCGCGGAGCGCCATCTGCGTCGTTCGACGATGGACACCACACCGCGAGACTCGAGCACTCGGAGGGCATTGCCGACCTCGCCGATGGACGCCCGGAGTTCCGAGATGCGAAGTGGGCCGCTGCGCAGCGCGTCGAGGATGGCGCGCTGGCGCACGGCGGTTGGCTGCAGTCGGTACGTCGGATCGGTCAGCTCGACGATGCGTTCCATCGCAGGCGACACGGCAGGCGCCTCAAGGCGCCACCCGTCAGCCGTCTTGACGAGGCGGTGCGCCGATCCTGGCGGCAGCAGCAGCCGGAGCGCTTCGATCGGCCTGCAAGCGTACTCGTCTGCGATCCACGACGCGAGGGACCACCGTTCGGAATCGAACCGCGGCTCGCCCAGAACCGCAACGATGTCCTTGAGCCCCTCCGTCACCTCAGGAGGGTCGAACGAAACGACGTAGCCCACTGCTCGGCGCTCGCGGAGCGGCACGAGCACCGGCGCACCGACGGCGACGTCACCGACGAGGTCGTCGGGCACCCGGTAGTCGAGAGGTCGCGCAAGCGACCGTGTGCTTGCATCGAGCAGCACGCGAGCAGTGCGCATCGGCGTCTCCGTCGGCAGGTCCTTGGTCAGACACGATACGCCAGGCCGCCGACACGGAGCCAGCGGCCTGGCGGACGCTGCACGCTACTGAACGGCGCTGAGGAGGTCGTCCACGCGGTCGGTGCGCTCCCACGTGAACGCAGCGTCGTCTCGTCCGAAGTGGCCGTACGCGGCGGTCTTGCGGTAGATGGGCCGCCTCAGATCGAGGTCGCGGATGATCGCGCCAGGCCTGAGGTCGAAGACCTCCCGGATGGCCCGTTCGATCCGGTCAGCCGGAACGGTCTCCGTACCGAACGTCTCGACGGTGATGGAGAGCGGATGCGCGACGCCGATCGCGTACGCGAGCTCGATCTCGCAGCGATCGGCGAGACCGGCTGCAACCACGTTCTTGGCGACCCACCTGGCGGCGTAGGCCGCGGAGCGGTCCACCTTGGTGCAGTCCTTCCCCGAGAAGGCTCCTCCTCCGTGGCGGCCCATGCCTCCGTACGTGTCCACGATGATCTTGCGACCCGTCAGTCCTGAGTCGCCCATCGGTCCTCCGATGACGAACCTGCCCGTCGGGTTGATGTAGATGTCGGCGTTCTTCCACTCCAGCCCTTCGAGGTCGAACACGGGCTCGATGACGTGTTCGATCAGGTCGGGACGCATGAGGTTCTCGATGTCGACGCCTTCGGCGTGCTGAGAGGAGATGAGGATGGTTTCCACTGCGACCGGCTTCCCGTCGACGTACTTGACGGTCACCTGCGTCTTGCCGTCTGGACGCAGGTATGGAAGGACCTCAGCCTTGCGGACCGCCGTCAGCCTTTCGGCAAGCCGATGGGCAAGGTAGATGGGCATGGGCATGAGCTGGGACGTCTCGGTGCACGCGTACCCGAACATCATGCCCTGATCGCCCGCGCCGATCAGGTCCAGCGGATCGCTCTCGCCGTGCTTGACCTCGTAGGCCTCGTCGACCCCCATCGCGATATCGGGGCTCTGCTCGTGGATGGAGGTGATCACGCCGCAGGTCTCGTAGTCGAAACCGTACTTCGCGCGCGTGTAGCCGATGTCCTTGATCGTCTCCCGCACGATGGTGGGGATGTCGACGTAGGCGTGAGTACGGATCTCTCCGGCTACGACGACGAGACCGGTCGTCACGAGCGTCTCGCACGCCACGCGGACGTAGTCAGGAGATGCGGCTGAACCCTTGTCGGTGACGTACCCCTCGTCCGCGAGCTCCTGTTCGCGGGAGATGATGGCGTCGAGGATCGCGTCCGAGATCTGGTCGCACATCTTGTCGGGGTGACCTTCGGTCACCGACTCGGAGGTGAAGACGTACTCGCGTGTCATGCCCACTCCTTCTTCTCGCAGGTAGGGCCGCGTCCGGCGAGCATGAAAAAGCCCCTTGCCTGCACAAGACAAGGGACATCGCGAGCCGAACCGCTATTCCCTCATCTTCCAGGCTGCATGCCTGCCGCAATGTGGCACCGTGGCACGTTTTCGAGCTCGGTTGCCGGGGCCTCGTCGGGTGCGGTCCCTACGCCCTCTGCAGCGGTCGCCCGCTGCCTCTTGATGAGTCCGGATGAACATATCATCCCTTGCCGCCTCGCGCAACGGTCTGCGGCAGGTGGCGGGGTAGGTTATCATGTGACTGCGAACGAAAAGGAGGATCATGACGCGCGTACTGCACCGGCTCATCCATTACGTCGAGTACCTCGTGGCTATGCTGCTGGTCGTGATCGCGGCGCTCGGATCGGTCGATCTGATCGTCGAGCTCGTGGATGCCGTGTCTGCGAAGGGGTACCTCACACCCGACCGGATCCTGCGGGTGCTGGACTCGGTGCTCGTGGTCTTCGTCGTCGTCGAGCTGTTCAGCATCGCCCTCGCGTACCTCGAACGGCGCAACATCGTGGCCACGGTCATGGAAGCTGGTCTCGTCGCGGTCGTTCGCAAGCTCGTCGTGTTCGAGACGGCATCCGACGCACAGTTCGTGCTGCTCAAGTCGATCTCTCTTGGGATCCTGATTGTCGCCATCGGCCTGACGTGGTTCCTCCTGCGCAGGTCAGGCGTTTGCGAGATCGGGTCCGCTCACGAAGCATAGACACGCATCGACGCTGCTCTGATCCGTGGAGGTACGCCTGTGACCGAACCCGTCCGCGTCCGTTTTGCGCCCAGCCCGACCGGCCATCTTCACATAGGTGGAGCCAGGACGGCCGTGTACAACTGGGCCTTCGCTCGGCGACACGGCGGCGCATTCGTGCTCCGCATCGAGGACACCGACCCCGAGCGGTCCACCGAAGAGAACACGCAGGCGATCCTGCGTTCCCTCGCCTGGCTCGGCATCGATCACGACGAGGGCCCCGACGTGGGCGGACCGTACGGGCCGTACCGTCAGACGGAGCGCGCTCCGCTGTACCGTGACGCGCTCGCGCTGTTGCAGGAGCGCGGCGCCGTGTATCCGTGCTTCTGCTCAGCGGAGGAGCTGGAGCGCAAGCGTCAAGAAGCCCGGGCTCGCGGCGGGTTCGCCGGATACGACAAAACCTGCCGTGCAATCTCGCCGACGGACGCGGCCGCCCGTGTCGCCGCGGGCGATCCGCACGCCTGGCGGCTGAAGGTGCCGTTCGATCGAGGCGACGTCGTGTTCGAAGACTTGGTCAGAGGCGAGATGCGGTTCCCCATCTCGGCCATCGACGACCTGATCGTCGTTCGGTCGGACGGAACCCCGACTTACAACTTCGCGGTGGCCGTAGACGACGCGACGATGCGCATCACCCACGTGATCCGCGGAGACGACCACATCTCGAACACGCCCAAGCAGATCCTGGTGTACGAGGCCATGGGAGTCGAGCCGCCGGCGTTCGCTCACCTCTCGATGATTTGGGGACCCGATGGGAAGCGTCTCTCGAAGCGCCACGGTGCGACCTCGGTGGAAGCCTACCGGGACATGGGGTACCTCCCCGAGGCGCTGCTGAACTACCTCGCGCTCCTGGGCTGGTCGCTGGATGGCGAGACGACCATCATCGACAGGGAGACCCTCATTGCGAACTTCAGCCTCGAGCGCGTGTCGCGCAACCCTGCGATCTTCGACAGCGAGAAGCTCGAGTGGCTCAACGGCGTGTACATCCGCGAGATGCCACGAGAGCAGTTCGTCGACCGGATGTGCGCGGTGCTCCAGGACGCAGGCTTGCTCAGTCCTGATGAGGCGAAGGAGCGGCGCGAGTGGTTGCTTGCGCTTGCCCCCCTCGTATCCGAGCGCATCAAGCGTCTCGACGAAGTGGTCCCGATGGTACGGTTCCTGTTTGCCGAGGTCGCCGTCGAAGAGAAGGCCAAAGACGCAGTGCTTGCCGTCGCCGGCGCACGAAGTGCGCTTGAGGAAGCCGCGCGGGCGCTGGAGTCGCTCGAGGCGTGGCAGTCCGACGCGATCGAGGCCGCGCTGCGCGCCCTTCCCGAACGCTTGGGCATGAAGCCGAAGGCCGTGTTCCAGGCAGTGCGCGTGGCCATCACGGGCACGACCGTCAGCCCGCCCCTCTTCGAGAGCCTGGAGCTGCTTGGACGCGAACGGGCGATCGCACGGATCGAAGCAGCTGCGAGAGTGGCGAGCGACTAGGTCGCATCGGGGTCGCCAGTGCTTGACACTGCCGTGGGCGCTGGGTAGCATACCGATTCGCGCCCGGCAGGGCGGCCAGAGATGTCGCTACTGGGGCGTCGTCTAATGGCAGGACAGCGGATTCTGGTTCCGTATGTGGGGGTTCGACTCCTCCCGCCCCAGCCAGACGACGAAACAGCATACGGCCCGTTCGTCTAGTGGACTAGGACACCGCCCTCTCAAGGCGGAGATCACGGGTTCGAATCCCGTACGGGCTACCAACCCTCCCCGACCGCCGCTCAGGCGGTCGTTCGTCATCTGCCGGTTGGCGCGGTGGTACACTATCCTTCGAGGAGCGGGCTAGACGGCCGCGCGCAGCGATGCGTGAGGAAAGTCCGGACTCCGCAGGGCAGGGTGCAGGCTAACGGCCTGGCGGGGCGACCCGACGGAAAGTGCCACAGAAAAGAAGACTCCCCCGCTCAAGCGGGAGAAAAGCTGAAACGGTGCGGTAAGAGCGCACCAGCGTCGTGGTGACACGGCGGCTTGGCAAACCCCACCCGGAGCAAGGGCGAATAGGAGCGGTCAAGGCTGGCCCGGCCGTCGCTCGGGTATGCCCGCTTGAGGCCGTCGGCAACGGCGGTCCCAGATAGATGGCCGTCCTCGACAGAATCCGGCTTACAGGCCCGCTCCTCCGACATGCCTGGCAATCACGCAGGCACGCCGACGCGCTCCTTCACGACACCGAGCAGAGAACGGCTGTCGATTGCGGTCAGGCGCACGTAGTCGGCACCTGCAGCACGAGCGATGTCCCGAGCGGCCGAACCTCCGCCTGGGACCGCCGTCGTGTCGATCACGATGGTGTTGATCGCGAGCTCCTTGAGCCGTTCCGCTGCCGAACGGGCGTCCTCCGACCCGAGGCCGCCGTTCACGCCGACGTTCGCGCGGCCGTCGGTCACCAGGACGAGCCACGGCACGACGTCGTGGTTGCGCCGACGCTCAGACTCGAGGACGTCGATCGACTTCAGCAGCCCGTGTGCGAGCGGGGTCGCGCCGCCCACCGGCAGGGAGCGGAGCTTGAGCTGTGCGAGCTCCACGCTCGCGGTGGGTGCGAGCAGCACCTCCGCATCGTCACCGCGGAAGGCGACGAGTCCTACCCGGTCACGGCGCTGATAGGCACCGACGAGGAGCTCGAGCACTGCCGCCTTTGCCGCCTCCATCCGGTTCGACGCCCCCATCGAGCCGCTCGCATCCACACAGAAGACGATCGATGCGCCGACCCTCCGGGTCCGGACCTTGTTGCGCAAGTCGTCCCGCTCGATCGTGATCGCGAGCTCACCGGAGCGGGCGCCCTGATGCGGGGCTGCGGCGCGAATCGTGGCGTCGAAGGCGATGTCCACGCGCTCACCGGGTCGAATCGGCTCGGACCGGGTGTAGCGTCCGTTGCCGTCCCGGGCGGAGCTTCTCTGCGTTCGCCCAGCGACTGAGCGGCGAACCCGGTCAAGCTCCGAGTCCAGCACGACAGGAGGCGTGTCCGCTCGTACGGACGAATCGGCAATCGACCGCATGGCCGACGCAGCACGATCGGGGGCGTCGGGTGCGCTGCCGTCCGGACCTCCTGGCGTGAGGGGTTCAGGGCTTGGCGATTCGCCGAGCGCGGATGAGAGCGCCTCGCGTATGCGCTCGGTAGAATGCTCGTGTTCGTCGAACGGCGTCTTGCGCATCCGATGGGCGAGCACCATGGGTGCAACGGCCTGGATGTGGGCTGGTCGCACCTCACGCTCGCCGGCAAGCAGCGCAAAGGCAGTGGCTGCTCGAGCCATGACGAGATCGGCGCGGTGGCCTTCGACTCCGAGGGAAGCGCAAATCGTGGCGATCATGAACAGCAGGTCGTCGTCCATCGCCACGTCGTCAAGAAGCCGGCGCGCCTCGTCGACGGAGGACTGGACGGCGGAATCTACCGAGGACCACTGGCGCACGAAGGCTGCGGGGTCGTCTTCGAATGCCCGCCGCCGCCGGACGATCTCGACCCGCATCGAAGGGTCTGCGATCGTCTCCACGTCCACGCACAAGCCGAAGCGGTCGAGGAGCTGCGGCCGGAGTTCGCCTTCCTCGGGATTCATCGTCCCGACGAGGATGAATCGCGCAGGATGCTCGTAGCGCGTTCCTTCACGTTCGACGACGTTGACGCCGCTTGCTGCAGCGTCGAGGAGCGCGTCGACGAGGTGATCGTCGAGGAGGTTCACCTCGTCGACGTACAGGATGCCTCTGTTCGCGTCCGCGAGGAGTCCGGGTTCGAAGGCGCGCTCGCCGTGTTTGAGGGCCCGTTCGAGGTCCAGGGTGCCGACGAGGCGGTCCTCGGTCGCGGAGACCGGCAAGTCGACGACTCTGACCGGTCTGCGCGTGCGCGGCAAGGTGGCCTCTTTGGCGCGAGACAGGCAGTCGGGACACAGA
>JAOAFY010000062.1 GCA_026416035.1 Coriobacteriia bacterium
CTGTTCGCCGTGCTCGGGCGTGACGAGGTCGCCGCGCGCATCCGGGCGGCGTCGTTGACGGAGTCGGCGGCTACCCGCGATAGTTGTGTTCCTCGACCTGACCGTCCTCGTCCGCGGGAAGCGTGAGCCGATGTTCGAGCGGATGCGCAGGGACATCCAAGCAGTCAAAGAGCGTGACCCGGCGTGCACATCGACGCTGTCGGCGCTGACGAACTACCCCGGGCTGTGGGCCGTGTGGTGGCATCGGTTGACGCACCGGCTCCACCGGGCGGGCTTCGTGTGGCTGGCACGGCGCATCAGCCAGGCGGTGCGCCACCGGACGGGCATCGAGATCCACCCCGGCGCCACGATCGGGGATGGTCTGTTCATCGATCACGGGATGGGGGTCGTGATCGGCGAGACGACGATCATCGGCAACGACGTGACGATGTACCAGGGTGTGACGCTGGGCGGCACTGGCAAGGAGCACGGCAAGCGTCATCCGACTATCGGGGACAACGTGGTGATCGGCGTCGGGGCGACGGTTCTGGGCAACATAACGGTCGGTTCCCATTCGAAGATCGGCGCAGGGGCCGTCGTCATCCAAGACGTCCCGCCGAACTGCACCGTGGTGGGCGTCCCTGGCAGGATCGTCGTCCGCGAGGGCGAGCGCGTCGACGCGATCGACCTGCACCACGAAGACCTTCCCGATCCGGTCGTGGACATGTTCCGCACTTTGCAGCGGCGGATCGAGCGGCTCGAAGCGAGGCTCGAGCGCGACGAGGGCCTCGCGGAGGAAGCAGGCAGGGCACCGTTCGTGACCCGCGGCGACGAAGAAGGGCGTCAGTGATGAGCATCCGCGTGTACAACACGATGTCGCGGACGAAGGAGGAATTCCGCCCGAGGGAGCCGGGTAAGGTCGCGATGTACGTCTGCGGCCCCACGGTCTACAACCACATCCACGTCGGGAACGCCCGCACGTTCCTGTCGTTCGACGTCATCCGGAGGTACCTCATGTGGCGTGGCTATGAGGTCACCTTCGTCCAGAACATCACCGACGTCGACGACAAGATCATCACCCGTGCGAACGAGGAAGGCCGTTCCGCGGCTGAAGTCGCGCAGGAGTACACGGCCGCGTTCCGCTCGGCTATGGACGCTCTCGGCGTCCTCCCACCGACGAGCCAACCGCTCGCGACACAGACCATCCCCGACATGATCGCCATGGTCGAGCGGCTCATCGAGCGCGGGCACGCGTACGTGGTGGGCGGCGACGTCTACTTCTCGGTACGGTCGTTCCCGGGCTACGGCGCCCTGTCGGGACGCGACATCGACGAACTCGAAGCGGGTGCTCGCGTGGACGTGGATGAACGCAAGGAGGATCCGCTCGACTTCGCGCTGTGGAAGGCTGCCAAACCTGGGGAGCCGCACTGGCCGAGCCCGTGGGGCGAGGGCCGACCCGGCTGGCACCTGGAGTGCTCGGTGATGTCGGAGCGAGAGCTGGGCGTGCCCTTCGACATCCACGGCGGCGGGTCGGATCTGGTCTTCCCACACCACGAGAACGAACGAGCGCAGTCAGAGGCGGCGACCGGCAGGCAATTCGTGCGGTACTGGATGCACGGCGGCATGCTGCAGATCGATTCCGAGAAGATGAGCAAGTCGCTTGGGAACTTCCTGTTGCTGAAGGACGTCCTCGCTCGCTACCCCGCCCCTGTGATCCGGATGCTGATGCTGCAGACGCACTATCGCAGCCCGCTCGACTTCTCAGACAGCCGCCTCGACGAAGCGGCGGCCGCGCTGGAGCGCATCTCTAACGTCGTGCGGAACCTCGAATGGACCGTCCAGTCAGGGACGACGGGGCACGGCGCTTCGGTGGAGGACCGTGCCGCACTCGACGCCGCAGTACGCCAGGCGCGCGAGCGTTTCGTCGAGGCCATGGACGACGACTTCAACACGGCTGGCGCCATCGCGGCTCTGTTCGAGCTCGGACGGGTGTGCAACGCGTACCTCGCGGAGCACCTCGCCGAACTGGGGTCGGACGACCGTTCGGTCCTTCGCAGTGCTGCGCAGGCGATTCGCGAGCTCCTGGGGGTTCTCGGCATCCGTCTGGAGGCGGAACAGAAGGAAGAGGAGCCGACCTCGGAAGTCGTCGCGATGGCGCGGGACCTTGCCGGTTACGGCGGCGAGGACGCCGAGGAGGCGCTGCGAGCGCTGGTCGCTGCGCGGGAAGCCGCACGGGCCGAGCGCAACTGGAGCGCTGCCGATGCGGTGCGGGACGCGCTCGGCGTTCTTGGATACGTCATCGAGGACACCCCGAGCGGCCCACGGGTCGTCTTCCGCGGCAAGGAGTGAGCATGGGCGAGCGCGTCGAAGGCAGGCGCGCAGTTCTTGAGGCGCTGCGCGGCGGGCTGGACCTCGTCCGGGTCGAGGTAGCGCGCGGCGCGAAGGGCGACTCCGCCATCGCGGAGATCAGGCGGGCTGCCTCGGAGCGCGGCGTCCCGGTGTTCGAGGTCTCGCGCGAGAGCCTGGACGCTGCGAGCGAACGCGGGCGCCATCAGGGCGTAGCGGCGATTCTGCGCGGGTTCCGCTACGCGTCGCTCGCGGACGTGTTTGCCGCTCATGCAGGCGATGCAGAAAGCACGCTCGTGGTGCTCGACCATGTGACGGACCCAGGGAACCTTGGGGCCGTCGCGCGCTCGGCGGAGGCGGCCGGGGCGCACGCGGTCATCGTTCCAGAACGCAGGTCGGCTCCGGTGACGGCGGTGGTGCACAAGGCGGCGGCAGGCGCTCTCGCGCACCTGCCGGTCGTGCGCGTGGTCAACGTCGCCCGTGCGCTCGAAGAAATCAAGCGTGCGGGGTACTGGGTGGTCGGCGCCTCAGGAGATGCACCGACAGACCTGTGGAGCGCTCCGCTGGAAGGCCGCATCGCGTTGGTGCTCGGCTCTGAAGGCAGCGGCCTGTCTCGGCTCGTCTCCGAGACATGCGACGTCCTCGTCTCGATACCGATGCTTGGACGGGTAGGGTCATTGAACGTGGCGCAGGCAGCGACCGTGCTGCTCTACGAGCATGTGCGCCGAAGATCGGCTGGAAGATGAGGCACGTCGTCATAGACGGCTACAACGTGCTGAGATCCGCATCAAGGTACAGTCGGATCGCGCGCGACGACCTCGATGTCGCTCGGACGCGGCTCGTCACGGACGCGGCCGTGCTCGCTGACGAAGGCACCCGGGTCACCGTGGTGTTCGACGCAGGTGCGAACCCGGCTTCGTCCGGGGCGGCCCACCACGTCGCGGGAGTGGTGGTCGTGTTCTCCCGTCATGGGATGTCTGCCGACGACGTCGTCGAGCGGCTGGCTGCTCGCGCGAGGACCCGCGGCGATGAGGTCGTGGTCGTGACCTCGGATGCAGCCACGCAGCGCACGGTCATCGGCGGACCGGTCACGGTGATGCCGGTGCGGGAGTTCGAGCGCGAGGTAGTCTCTGCGCTCGACGGCATGCGCGAGCGGTCGTTCTCAGGTGGGACCAGCGTGCGTCTGGAGGAGCGCGTCAGCGAGGAGGTCCGCCGCGCGCTGGACCGATGGGTCGGTCGCAGCGCCGAATAGCGTTAATCTTCCATCAGCCCCGTTCGCTCGGCAGCACGGTCGCACGAACAGGTTCATTCATATTCGTCAGAAGGCATTGACGACGGTCTGTCCAGTGTTAGATTCCGAGGTGCGCCTCGTGGTGATTTTCACAAGCGCATGCACGTGCCCTACCCCGCTGGGGGAGTCGTCGTGGGAGGGACGCAACCTTGCAAAGCATGCTGAGGCACTCGCGAAGGAAGCTTGGACAGGCAGACGAGGAAGAGGCGCTGATCCTGGCAGCGCAATCGGGGGACGACCAGGCGAGCGCGGAGATACTGAGACGGTACCGCGGATTCGTGCGCTGCAAGGCGCGGTCGTACTTCCTCGCAGGGGCGGATCGCGAGGATGTGATCCAGGAGGGCATGATCGGCCTGTACAAGGCGATCAGGGACTTCGATCCCTCGAAGCAGTCGAGCTTCCGCTCGTTCGCAGAGCTGTGCGTGACGCGCCAGCTCATCACGGCCATCAAGTCGGCCACGCGCCAGAAGCACTCGCCGCTGAACAGCTATGTCTCGCTGTCACGCACTGCCAGTACCGAAGAAGAGGGCGACCGCGTGCTCGCAGACATCCTTGCTGCCCGCGAGGTCTGCGACCCGGCCGAGCTCGTCATCGCTGCCTGGGAGGCCACTGACATCCGAGAGGGCTTCCTGCGCGCGCTTTCGCCTTTCGAGTCCGAGGTGTTGCGCCTGTACGTCAACGGCAAGTCGTACCAGGAAGTTGCACAGACCCTCGGAAGGCACACCAAGGCGGTCGACAACGCCATCCAGCGCATCAAGCGGAAAGTGGAGCTTCAGGTTCAGCGCTGCCGCGCCTGCTGAGACGCTCTTCAGGCGTCAGGGCAACGCGTCTCACGCAGCGTGGGTCTGGAGCCGTGGGGCTCTGGCGCCGATCGGGCGGGGCAGGTACAATCCGTGACGCTCGCCGGCGTGGCTCAATGGCAGAGCAATCGCCTTGTAAGCGATAGGTTGTGGGTTCGATTCCCTCCGCCGGCTCCAACGATCACGCGTCCGGTCCAGCATGCGGGCCGGACGTTGCGCTTTCCGTGCCGCCCGTGTCGATGGGCTGTGGCTGCATGTCCGGTCTCCAGAGGACTTCGACGACCTCCACAGGCCGTGCGATGTTCTTCAGCTCGAACTCGCCGTGGCTATGAAGAGCCGGGTGCGGCTCTTGAGTCGCGCGTGCGACGTCCCCGGTCACGAAGATCCGTCCGCCGTCCGCCAGGCCCATGACTCTCGCGGCGAGGTTGAGGGCGGCGCCGAGGAACGGTCTCCCGCCGGCGTCCACGACCACCTCGCCGGAGGCGATCCCGATCCGCATCGCGAGCTCTTCAGGCAGGGCCGCGTCTGTGCCGAGGCGCGAGAGCGTCTCCTGCATCTCCACGGCAGCGGCCACTGCCTGTGCGGAGTCGTCGAACGCTGCCACGAGCCCATCGCCGCCGGTGGGCTTCCCGCGGCCGCCATGGCGCTCGATCACCGGCAGCAGCGCATCGCGGTGGCGCTGCACGATCTTGGCGCACTCGACGCTGCCGAGGCGCTCGGTCATCTGGGAGAACGCCTTGAGGTCCGTGAGCACGACGACCGCGTTTCGGGTGTGCCTGCTTGCAAGCTCCTCTTCGGCCGAAGCTATCAGGCGCAGCAGCTCGTCGACGTCCGCTTCCTCGGCCCGAAGGGACGAGGTTGTGCTTCGGGGGGCTGTCCGGGCGATGCTGGCGAGCGGGAAGACCCATTCCGAGGAGACGCCAGCGATGATGACCGCGACGAGCGACCATCCGGCGGCTCGTCCGAGGTCAGAGGCGGTCAGGCCGGTGCCAGCGGCTTGCAACAGCGCTGCCTGGATGCCGGCGAAGATCAATACGAGCAGCGCAAGCCCCGCGACCGCTCTCGCACGCTCGGACGGGCCCCGGTCGGCTCCGCGCAACCAGCTTGCAGCTGCGCTGGCGAGGACCCACAGCAGGGGCTGGGCGACGAGAATCCACGTGGGGTGCGCGGCGGCGAGCGTCTGCACGACCCGGGCAGGATCGGCTTTCGAGATGGAGTCCGCTATCCACCCGAACGCGAGCGGGTCCGCGGGCAGGCCAGATAGCGAGACGATGCGGGCCGCAGCGTGTCCGCCTGAGAAGAGGATGCCGACCCGTTCCGCTCCGAGGAGGATGCCTGAGGCGATGGCCGCCGTTGCGCCGAGGCCGGCACCCGGTGCACCGTCACGCAGGCCGAACAGGTATCCGGCCAGGACGGGGCCGGCAAATCCGGCTCCTAGCGGAAGCGATGCGAGCACGATGACGGCGGCCATCCCGCCTGCCGCTTCGCGGGAAGACAGCGCCTGCGTGAGCGCGAAGCCGGCGACGCACAGAAGCGCCCCGGCGACGAAGTCCGCCGCCGCAACCGGCACGGCCATCACGGCGACGGCAGCGAGGAGCGCCACGGCCGGCGTCCACATCGCCAACGCGAACACGACGAGCGACGCCGAAGCGGACATCCAATCCGGATAGAAGGGCATCGAGCGAAGGGCCAGCAGCAGCGGCAGAGAGATTGCCGCCGAACGCAACCAGCGCAACGCTGCCGGGTTCGAGCGGATCTGGTCCCGAGCCATCATCCCTCCGTCAGGTCATCCAGGCCACAGTTGCGACGAGGAGCCATATGGCTGTGCACAGCGCCGCTCCGACTGCCGCCTCGCTCAGGTGGCGAGCACGGCGAGCAGGGGGGCTGTTCCAGGCAAAGACGATCCGAGGCACGAACACCGCAAGACCGGCTGCTGGGTATGGTGACAGCACGCCGATGGACAAGGCAGCTGCGCGCTCGAGCATCCCGTAGACGCGGGCAAAGTCGAACGCAAGGAGCGGGACGGACTCCTCCGCGTCTTCCTGCGTCGATACGCGCAGCTCGAACGCGAGGATGGCTCCCATCGTCGAAGCGGCGATCACGCCATCGACGAACGCCAGCTGCGGCAGCGTCATCGCGATCCCCGCGATGCCGACAGGCACGCTCACTGGCAGAAGCAGCGAGATGATGACGAGCGAGAGCAGGTGCAGCCCCTGGTCGAGGGCGAAGACGAGGGTTCCAGAATGTCGTCCGTCGTTGCGTGCAGGAACCGACATGTTCTCGATGGCGAGGTGGGCTGCTCCAGACGCAATCACGGCCGGCCACGCGCGAGCAATCGCATGGGCGAGCACCCCGGCCGTGCAGACGACGATGATGGCGACGTGAAGCACCTGCCCTACGATGCTCGACCGCTTGGCGACGACGAGGCGGCCCGGCTGGAACACGAAATCGCCGAGAAGGTGACCGAGCAACAGCAGCAGGAACAGGGTCATGGCCCCTCCGTGGTTCGCCCGTGACGCCTCGATTGTGCACCATCTTGTCAGGCGGCGTCACGCTTCACTCTGTCGGTGGTATGTCATACGATGGGACCAGCCGGATAGGCGGATGTGAGGTGGAGCGATGGCGCACGAGGAGTTCCTTGCCCGAGTGCCGATATTCGAGAAGTGCACCCGCGAGGAGATCGCGAGCATCGAGAGCGTGGCCCAGGAGCACTTCTACGAACCGGGCCAGATCATCGTCACGCAGGGCACGCCGGGACAGGCGTTCTACCTCATCCTTGCAGGCAGGGTCGCCATCGAGCGTGACGGACGGGCGCTGGGGGCGTTCGGGCCGGGCGACTTCTTCGGGGAGATGTCGCTTCTCGACAATGCGCCGCGATCGGCCACCATCAGGGCGATCGAGCAGACGCGCTGCTTGATGCTCTCCAGCTGGGACTTCAAGTCCCTGGTGGAGCGCAACCCGTCGATCGCCATCAAGCTGCTCGAGGTCCTCAGCCGGCGCTTGCGCGTGGCCGACGAGCGCCTCACCAGCTGACCGGTCAGGTCCGGCAGGACCAGAAGGGGGAACAGAGCCATGTCCTCTGCTCGCGGCAACCGGCTGCTTCACGAAGCCGCCGTCCGCATCGTCGTGCGGTACCTCAAGACGACGGGATGCACGGACGTCGCCGTGTGCGCGGATGCGATGAGCGAGGCCCAGGGGATCGACATCGTGTACCGGCGAGACGGGCGGCAGGCGAGCGCAAAGGTCAAGGCGGACGCATATGCCGGTGACGACGTTGCGAAGATCGCGAGGCGCGACCTGTCGTTCTACCGCGCCGCTACCGATCTGTACGGCATCGAGGCGCTTGCCGACACGTTGACGCGCCAGCCCGGGTGGATCCAGCGCTCGCAGGCAGATGAGCTGCTCTACTACCGGCTGGCCATCGCGCAGACGGAAGAGGAGGTCGCTGCGCTCATGGACGAGCCGGACGATGTCTTCTTCAGCGAGATCGCAGTCGAGCGCGACGACCTGCGGGTGATCCCGATGCGCGCTTTGCAATCGTGGTTCGCATCCGCCGGCGAGCGTTACGCTCCTCGGCCCGTGCTGACGGACGGACGTCCTTCCTGGCACCGGCTCGTGCCAGAGTCGGATCTCGAGTCAGCCGTGCCGGGCGTCCAGCGAATCGGAAGCATCTTCGCGCGCGTGCGCGGATAGCGGCGAGCCCTCGGTGCTGCAGTGTCGTGGTCGGGGCATAGACACGCCCGGCGCCGTTGTCGTCGTTGACACGGTTCGAAGCCTTGCAGTAGTATTCCTCCTGCCTTTCTGGCAGACGAGCAACTTGAAAAGCGAGCGAGAACGGCTTTTTTCTTGTCGGGGGTGTGCCCGAGTGGCTAAAGGGGACGGGCTGTAAACCCGTTGGCTCTGCCTACCTAGGTTCGAATCCTAGCGCCCCCACCAGCGACAGT
>JAOAFY010000063.1 GCA_026416035.1 Coriobacteriia bacterium
CCTTCGCGGTCCGGGGACCTGTGGGTCGACGTGGCGATGGGGGCCGGAGACCGCGAGCACGTTGTGCGGTACGGCCCTGACGGTTCTGTCAAAGGCATCTATCAGCTTCCGCGGGGCTTCCTGGCTCGCGCGCTTACGATGGATCCCGACGGTGGCGTATGGGCGCTGTCCGAGGAATGGAGCATCGATCCCGAGAGCAAACAGGTGCACCTTAACAACGCGCTTGTGCCGGTGGAGTTGCCAGGGTCGTTTCAAGCGCCCAGCGATCCGCTCTCGCTTGTACTCGAAGGATCGTTCTTCGGTGAAGATGGCCTGCTGTATAGAGTCCGGTCGGATGGCCGCGTCGAGGAGGGGCACGTATCGCCGCCGTACGAGGTCACCTCGTGGACCAAGTCCGGGAGCAAGGTGGCTTCCTATTCGCTTCCTCCGGACGTCCGTCCGTTCGCCGCAGACGCCCAGGGCAGGCTGTACGCGGAACACCTGGCTCCTGAGCAGCCAGTGGCAGCAGGGCTGTCGTCTGTCGGCGATCCGGCGAACGAGGCAGCCATGCTATGGATCGTCGAGCGGGACGGGAGTCTGACGAAGCTCCCAGTGCCCCGGCAGGATCTCTTCACGGAGTGGGCGCCGATCGCTTGGCCCAGGGCGGATGGCAGGCTGGTCACCACCAAAGTCGACGGCGTCTCGCTTGCGGTGCTGGAGCTCAAGCCCGTGAATAGGCGAGCCGTCGATGCGCAGGCACCGTTCGATCCCGAGGTCACGGTCATTGAGCCGACCGAGCCCATGAGCGGGGACCCGTATGCCGCGATAGACGTCGCGCAGCGGGACCTGATGAAGCTCGTGTACAGCGGGTTGGTGTCATTCGACGGGTCGCTCACGCCTGTGCCGGACTTGGCGAGACGGGTTCCGACCAAGGCGAACGGCTTGATCTCGCCAGATGGCAAGACGATACGGTGGGAGATGAGGACTGACGTTCGTTGGCACGACGGGCGGTCTGTGACGCCTGGCGATGTCGTAGCGACGTACAGGTATCTCCGATACACATCATACTTGCCCCACGGCCGTCCATTCCCCGGTTTCGATGCCATCGAAGATGTCCGCGCGGAAGGCGACTCTGTGATCGTCCGCCTCTCTCGGCCGGTCGGGGTTGCTTCAGAGGCGTTCTTCCCGTTCGTGCTGCCTGCGCATGCGCTCCCGGGAACGCCCACTGCCAATCCGGAGCTGTTTGCCAAGCCTGTCGGGTGCGGACCGTATCGGCTGGTGCGATGGGAAGACGGCTCTGGGGTGGTACCTGCAAGCCCACGACGCCGGGTCGAGGCTGCCTGGACGCGTACGAAGCGTGCACGTCGTGTTCGCGTACGGCGACCGGGCCCTCCAACGCTTCCGCTCGGCGCGGACCCCAGTCATCTGGGACTGGGTCGACGAGGCTAGCGTTGCCGAGCTTCGCAAGAAAGGGCAGCGCGTTGCTGAGCACTTGAGCGGGAGATGGTGGGCCATGGTGCTGAATCCGCGCAGACCGCCGACAGCAGACCTTCACGTGCGCAAGGCGGTGCGTGCATCCTATCCCGAAGAAACACTGTCCTCACGCGTGTACCCGCAGTCAGAGACGAGCACCCCTGTCGACCCGTTTCCGCCTGTCGCGAAGGCGCACGAACCGCGGCGCGGTCCTATCCAGGGCGACGATCTCGAATCTGCCCGCACGCTGCTCATGTCGGGCGGCTGGAGACTGGAGGGCGATGCGCAGCTCGCACGGAAGGTCTGGAAGCGGTCCAGCCAGCCGCTCGCGATCGAGGGACTGTCTACGCACAGGGCTTGGAACGACTCCGAGATCCCGCTGGAGGCCATGGATGCGCTGCAGCTCCGATGGAGGGAGATGGGTGCCCTCGACAGATATGACCCGGCTTCCATGAGGCACTACGAATCGTGGTGGCGCGGCGGTGCTCTCAGCACCGGTGCGTACATCGTCGGCCTCGGGGTCTTCCCCGGTCACCCTGATCCGGGATGGGGAGGGCTCTTCGACCCTACGGATCGGCCGTCGGCTGCCAACCCCTACGGGATAGGGGTGTGCGCACCCGAGGATCCACTTCTTGAGACTCTCTACGCGCGAGCGCGCGAGGAGTATGATCCCGACAAGCGGGCCGAGCTCGGGCGGCGGATCGTTCGCAGGGCCATGGACGAGCTCGTGCTTGCAATCGGCGAGCGGTATGAGATGCGACGCGTGGCCATCGCTGGAACTGTCCAGGGCTTTGCTCCGCAGGTCTTTCCCGCAGGCGCCTTCAGCGATGTGTCGCAGTGGGCGTTCGGGCACGAGGGTCGATGAGCCGCAGCAGAGCACTTGCTGTCGCCGTAGCCGCCATTCTCGTGATCGGTGGCATCTTCGGTTTCCGGCACGCTCAGAAGTCGCGCGTGCGCTCCGCAATCGTGGCATACAACGCAGGACTCAGCGATTCGCTCCGCACTTTCGACCTCAGCCATCTCGAAGGCGTCGCCTTGCCGCGAGAGATCGGGCGTGTGAGGAACTACCTTATTCTGCTTGAGGCTACCGGCACCCGGCTGGAAGCTGAGCTTCTTGCTCTAGAAGTGGTGAAGGTGCGCTCTCAAGACCCCACAGTGACGGCGATTGCGGAAGAGCGTTGGCAGGAGACGCAGCGTGATGCTCGCACAGGGGCGGTACGGGTGGCGGCTGTGCGACGGGAGCAGCGCGTGGAGTACACGTTGCTTCCAGACGAAGGTGCTCTGAAGGTCTACCTGTCCAGAGTCCTCGAGGACAGCGAGCGATGAAGACGGGCCGTCTGGCACGGGTTCTGTCGTGGGTCGGCTCTGTCCGCCTTGCGGGCTGGCTCATCGCGACGCTCGCAGCTCTGACAGCGATGTCCGTTGTGGTTCCGCAGCGGATGTATCTTGGCGAGTCGTACCAGGAATTCGTCCGCCAGGCGCCTCGGCTCGCGCGGGTGCTTGCTGCTGTTGGCCTAGACAGGATATACGGCGGATGGCCTATCGCTCTCGTGGGGTCCGCTCTCGGTCTCAACCTGTTGGTCTGCACGGCGCGTCGTGCGATGGTGCGGCGGACCAGGCAGGACGAAGAGTCAGTGCCGCCCGATCTCCGGGAGTGGGTGAGCGAGGCGTGCGAAGCCGGCTGGTCCGTGCTCCATGCAGTCGGAAGCTCCATCACGCTCGTGAAGGGAAGGACTGGCTTTCGCGGCAGCGTCCTCATGCATGCAGGGTTGATCGTGATCATCATCGGAGGGGTGGCGACCTCGCTTACCGCATTCCGCGGGGAGATGGTGATATCCGAAGGCCAGACCGTGTCCGACGACCCTGCGAGCTACGTGCGCGTGAGCGTGACGCCTCGGATCGGTCCGGCGTACCGCGGGACGCGGGTGACGCTCGAGACCATGGACGTGCAGTACCGTCAAGACGTGGTCGTGTCGGCGACAGCGCGTATGAGGGCGATCGAGCCGAGCGGGCGCTCCGTCGAGAAGGATGTGCGGGTCAACCATCCGCTCGATGCCGGAGGCAAGAGTTGGCTTCTCCAAGACTCAGGATACTCACCCAGGCTTGTCGTGCGTGTCGAAGGCTCCCAAGCCATCCCTTTGGCCGTCGCCTTGGCTTCCGAAACCCCTCAGGGATGGAAGGACTCGGTCGTCGTGCGCACGTCTCGCGGCGATGTGCGCCTCGAAATGGAGGCGGTCCCATACCCTGTATCACCGGGCGACTCTCCAGTGGGCGAGAAGCTGCGTGTGCAAGACCCCCGGCTCAGGCTCGTCGTCGTACGAGGCTCGGCTCGGTGGCAGGGTGTCCTGGCTCCAGGGCAGATGTCTGATCCGGTGGACGGCGTGACCGTGGTGTTCGAAGACCTCGGTCTATGGAGCCGCTTCTTGGTCCGCGGGGAGCCCGGACGGTGGGTGACGTACATCGGATTCTGGGTCGTGGTGCTTGGCTCGGCGTGGCGTTTCCTCGTTCCCGAACGGCGGGTTGTACTTCAAGTGAGAGCGGATGGAAGCGTCTATGCCGTCATCCGGGTGTATCCGTGGTTGGTGCGATGGAGCGGGCCGGTGTCTGCTGTGTATCAGCTGGACGAGTACGCTACGATGCACTCAGAGCCACGCAAGGAGCGTGATCCGAGATGAGCAGCATCGAGACCTGGTCGTTTTGGCTCGCCATCCTGATGTATGCGTTCGCCACGGTTTCGGCGTTTGGTGCGCTCGCGTTTCGGGGTGGGAACTACCAATCTGTCGCGCTCGGAGCGGCAGGCGCAGGGCTGCTGTGTCACGCTGTTGCGATTGCAGCGCGATGGGTGGCCTCAGGTCACTTCCCGTACATCGAAGACTACGAGAACGTCTTGGTCGGGACGTTCGCCATGACAGCTGCGTACGTGGCAGTCGCGCTCCGTTTCAAGGGCACGGCTCTCGCCGGCGTTCTGGTTCTGCCGGCGACGCTCATCACCTGCGGCTACGGTCTGACCCAGGCGGGCCCTCCCAGTCCCGTCACGCCTCCGTACCAATCAGGATGGCTCGTGGTCCATGTGACTTTTGCCTGGATCACGTACGCGACGTACTCCACCGCCGCAGGACTGGCTGCAATCCACCTGATCAGGCGACGATGGGAACGGCAAGGCAAGACTGATCGCTTGCCGTCGTGGCTCCCTCCTTCTGAGCGCATCGATGGACTGCTGCTCCGCCTGGTAGCGTTCGGCTTCCTCAACAACGCGGTCATGATCGCATCGGGATCGATTTGGGCATATCGGCTGTGGGGTTCGTACTGGAGCTGGGATCCGGTCGAGACCTGGTCGCTGCTGACATGGCTCGGCTACGGGTTCTACCTGCATGCGAAACTGACGCTCCGCTGGAGCCAAGACAGGTTGGCATGGCTCGCGCTGTTCTGCCTGCTTGGCATCATGATGGTCTTCTGGGGCGTCCAGCTGGTGCCGACCAGCTACCACCTGTTCAGAGACATCGGCGCCAGAGTGCCGTGGCTGAGCAGACCGCGGTGACCCGTACGCTTCAGGCTGAATGGAGTGACGACGATGCGGGTCACCCTCATCTCTCCACCGTTCGGTGAAGGCGGCCAGCGATCGAAAGGGCTTCCGATAGCTCCGCCAGTCCTCGAGTATCTTGCGGGGCTCACTGAGCAGGTCCGACCCGGAGAGCACGACGTCACGCTGGTCGATGCCAACGTGCGCGAGTTCGATCCTCGCGCGTGCGAGGCAGACCTGGTCGGGATGACTGTGCTGACACCTCAGGCGCCATGGGCCTATAGGACGGCCGATGTGCTGCGCAGGCGAGGCGTCCAGGTCGTGCTCGGCGGCATCCATGTCCATGCTCTGCCCGAGGAGGCAGCAGCGCATGCGGACGCGATCCTCGTCGGTGAGGCCGAGACCGTGTGGGGCCGGATCCTCGACGATGCCGGTCGGCGACGGCTCGAAAGGCGTTACGACGGGCCGTATGCGCCCCTCGATGGCCTGCCTCGACCGCGGACTGGGCTCCTTCCCGACAGGTACCTGTTCGGTTCCTTCTTCACGAGCCGCGGGTGCCCGCACTCGTGTGCGTTCTGCTCAGTTCACGGCTTCTTCGGCCGTACTGTCCGCATGCGGCCCATCGGCGAGGTCGTCGAGGAGGTGGCCGCAAGCCCGAAGCGGCTGTTCTGGAACATCGACGACAATGTGTGGGGCGTAAACGTCAGGCGTTCCATCGATCTGTACCGTGAGATGGCCGAGCAGGTACGCGGCAAGTGGTGGTTCGGCTCCGGGGACCTCGTCACCCTGCAGCATTCGCGTGCCGACGAGCTGTTGGAGTGGGCGAGACGGGCAGGAATGACCGCTGCGATGGTGGGCTTCGAGTCCGCGAATCCGCTGGTCCTCGAGGAACTTGATGCGACGATCAAGCAGGGCAAAGATCGTCTGGATGCCATCAGACGCATCCGAGCTGCCGGCATCGACGTGATGTTGTTCGTCATGGTCGGCAGCCGCGCTGACTCGATGCGGGACTTCGACGCGATTCGCGAGCTCAGCAGTCGTCTCGACGTGGCTGTCCATCCTGTGATGACGACTCCGTTCCCCGGGACGGCGCTCTATGAGCGGTACCGAGAGTTCCTCATTCCTGGCCAGACCTGGGACTTGTTCGACGGCAACCACGCGAACTTCTTCCACGATGATCCGGAGATGACGCCTGAGGCGCGCGAGACGGCTCTGGTGGAGCTTCGGGACGAACTGTTCACGATACCGAAGATCTTGCGCAGGATCATCAGAATCGGGATGAAGGGCTTCCCCATGGCGCACATCACGTCCTGGGCGGTGCAGTATCCCCAAGGAAGGGCATTTCACGAGTTCGCGACTGCGCATCGGCAGATGCACGCGGGAGGGCAAGAAGCATGATGGATGTCTTGGTGATCCTGAACAACTACTTCCATGACGTCGCAACAGCAGTCTTGCTGTCGAGCGCGGTCATACTGTTCGTGCTGTCTCGCACCGTCGGCGATGACGCTCTCGTCCGGGCGTATCCACCGCTTTCGCGTTTCGCGCGGGTCGCGCTCGTGTGGATCGTGATCGGCGGTGTGCCGCGAACCATCTTCTTCACCCGATACGAGTGGGATCCCGCGGCAGTCAAGGGCATCGTACCTGCTCTTCTGGTCAAGCATGTCCTGATGGCTGCGGCGGTGGCCGTCGGTACGGTCATGTGGGTACGGGTCGGCAAGCGTGTTCGTCGTTCGTAGGGCGGTAGGGGCAGACCATGCCAATGGCTGACGAGCGGGAGCTGCTAGCTCGTTCGGTGTCTGCCCTCATCGAGGGCGGTCCTGACGGGGATGCGGCAGCGTTCGATGACCTCGCGATGCGCGTCTTCGCGTATCAGTACGAGCACAACGAGCCGTATCGATCCTTCTGTGACGCCGCAGGCGCGAGTCCGGAGACGGTAGGCGATTGGCGAGACATCCCTCCATACCCGACCGAGGCGTTCAAGAAGGAGATCGTCACGTCCTTTCCCCTGTCGGAGGCGGTGATGGCCAACATCACCAGCGGGACGACTTCTCCGAACCAGCGCGGCCAGATCTTCCGTGATGACACGGGTCGGCGGCTCATCCTTGCGGCGAACGCGACGATGACGCGCAGCTACCTGTTCCCGGACCACGAGCGGACCGGTCCTCTTCGACTGCTCTTGCTGACTCCAGGGCCGGATCTCGCGCCGACCATGGGTATGGCGATCGGCATGGAGGAGACCAGGAAGCGGTTCGGCAGTGCTGACAGCGCGTTCCTCGTGGGCCGCACGGGTGTCGATGTCAGGCGTATGGTCGCCATGCTGCGAGAGTCCGAGGCGGATGGGACGCCTGTTGCGATGATCGGTGCGACCTCGGCTTTCGTGTACTTCATGAAGTCCTGTGACAAGAAGGGCATCAGCTTCCGCCTTCCTCCAGGCAGCCGGCTGTGCGATGGCGGCGGGTATCGGGGGCGTTTCGGCGAAGTATCGCGCGCCGACTTCTACCGGATGGTCGAGCAGACCTTCGGGATCCCTACAGCGTGGTGCATCAACACTTTGGGGATGGCCGAGAGCGCTACCAACTACTTCGACGGCACCCTGCGCAATGCCGTTCTGGGGCGGTGCGGCGAGAGGCACAAACCTGTGCCGCCGTGGACGCGTGTCGTCTCCGTCGATCCTTCGACCGGGCGGGTGCTGCCGTCAGGCGAGATCGGTCTCTTGTGCTTCTACGACTTGGCGAACCTGCCCACGGTCCTGGCAGTGCAGACAGACAACCTCGGATGGACCGACGACCGAGGCGGGTTCGAGATCATCGGAAGAGCGCGTGTGGCGGATGGGCGCGTGACCCTCGAGCCGAGCTCTCGCAGCGTCGGGCCGCTTGGCGATTCCAAGACGTTCCAACTTCTCGAGGCATACGTGAACTTCTCGATCAAGTTCAAGTCGATGCTCGTGTCGAGCGGCTCGCAGAAAGCCGACTACCTCGAGGCTCGGCGCGAAGCGGGCGAGACGGACGCGACGCTGTCGTGCCCGACCGTCGTGGAGGAGCTGGTCGCCGGCGCGGAAGATGCCGAGGCTCGTGCGAGGGGCGAAGCAGCGCTCGATGCATTCCAAAGACTGGCGGCCGACCGCGCTCACGACGAACCCCGCGATGGCTCGTAGCGGGCTCAACGGCCATCCGGTACACTCGTAAGCCGCATTCGAGGCATCCGGAAGGCACCCAGTGGAACTCCGTGCACCAAAAGGCACTGCAGACATGCTGCCAGCCACCGCTCGCGCATGGGAGCGGCTCGTGGCGGCTGCGCAGCGGCTGTTCGAGCGGTACGGCTACGAGCCCCTGTACAC
>JAOAFY010000064.1 GCA_026416035.1 Coriobacteriia bacterium
GGTGACGCCCGACCTCCTCGTCATGACCGCCACACCGATCCCGCGCAGCCTTGCACTGACGCTGTACGGAGACCTCGATGCCTCATACCTCCGCGTGCGCCCGGGGTCACGCGGCCCGGGGCACGTGACGACGCGCATCGTGCCGCGCACCGGCCGCGCCGAAGCGTACGAGCGCATTCGACAGGCCGTGAAGTCCGGCAGGCAGGCATACGTGGTGTGCGCCCTCGTGGACGAGTCCGATTCCGCGGAGGCGCGCGCGGCGACGCGCGAGGCCAGACGTCTTCAGACTAGCGTGTTTCCTGACCTCCGGGTCGGGTTGCTCACGGGTCGGATGCCACCGTCCGCGAAACGCGCCGTGATGGACGACTTCCGGGCTGGGAAGATCGACGTCCTGGTGTCCACCACCGTGATCGAGGTCGGCGTCGACGTTCCGAACGCCACGGTCATGATCGTCGAGAACGGCGAGCGGTACGGTCTTGCCCAGCTCCACCAGCTCCGCGGCCGGATCGGACGGGGAGACCATCCCGGGGAGTTCCTGGTGTTCGCCGATCCTCGGACCGAGGAAGGCAAGGCGCGCATGCGGGCGATTGCGGAGACAACCGATGGCTTCACGCTCGCCGAGGCGGACCTTGCCCTCCGTGGAGAGGGAGACATCGCCGGGGTTCGCCAAAGCGGGCTTCCTCCGTTCAGGATCGCCTCTTTCTCAGGGCAAGAGGAGGTTCTCGCCGCCGCACGCAAGGACGCGCGCGCGATCATCGAAGCGGATCCTGCGCTCGAACGGCCAGAGCACGCTCCTCTCAAGGAGCGTTTGCTGACGCTGCAGGCATCTGCGAGGACGGTGGACAGCGGATGAGGGTGGTAGGCGGCACGCTGAGAGGCCGACGCCTCGCCGCACCTCCTGGTGCGACGACCCGACCCACATCGGACAGAGTCCGGGAGGCTGTCTTCTCGGTGCTCGACGCCCGCTTCGGAGGAGTCGTCGATGCCGTCGTGCTCGACCTGTTCGCTGGCTCCGGGGCCCTCGGCATCGAAGCGCTGTCGAGGGGGGCGCGATGGAGCACCTTCGTCGAGAACGACGCATCTGCGCTTCGCACGATCCGCGAGAACCTTCGTGTCCTTCGGCTGGAAGACAGAGCCGCAGTCGTCCGCGGTGACGCCACCCGCATCCCGGGATCCCGCATCCCTGGCGGCCCATTCTCGTTGCTCGTCGCAGACCCTCCTTATAGAATCGAGCCGCACCAGGTGTTCCGCATCTTCGAGGGGCTCGGAGCATCAGGGCTGCTCCTCGATGGAGCGGTCGTCGTCTACGAGTGCAGCGCGTCGCAGCCGCTTGAGTGGCCTGACACGTTCGCGGACGCGACCGAGAAGCGGTACGGTTCTACCCGCGTTGCCTTCGCACGGTGGAAAAGGAGCTGCGGTTCATGAAGCGAGCGTTGTGCCCTGGGACGTTCGATCCTGTGACGAGCGGACACTTGGACATCATAGAGCGCGCCGCGGGGCTGTTCGACGAGCTCATCGTCGCCGTCGCACTGAGCGCTGACAAGGGCTCAGGGCCCCTCTTCTCGCTCGACGAGCGCTGCGCCTTCATCCGCAACGCAGTCTCACATCTCCCGAATGTCCAGGTCGAACCATTTGATACACTTCTAGTCGACCTCGCGCAGCGGCTGGATGCGCACGTCATCATCAAGGGGCTGCGGGCGGTCACGGACTTTGAACGCGAGTTCCAGATGGCGCAACTGAACTACCGGCTCGACCCGAGCATCGAGACGATGTTCATCATGTCGATACCGGAGTTCGCGTACCTGAGCTCGTCGGCTGTGAAGGAGATCGCCATGCATGGCGGAGACGTGCACGGCCTCGTTCCCGACGAGGTGTGCGAAGCGCTTGCGAGGCGGCTGAAGCGTTCCCGATAGGGAGGTTGCGATGGACATCCTTGCGCTGGTCGACCGGATCGAAGAGATCCTCGAAGAAGGGCGCAGCGTTCCTTTGTCGGCGAAACGCATCGTCGATCCCGAGAAGATCTACGAGATCATCGACGAGATCCGCGCGAACTTCCCTGATGAACTCAAGCAGGCGCGCTGGATCGTCAAGGAACGCCAGGAGATGCTCGAGGAGGCGGAGAAGGAGGCCAACCGCATCCTAGAGGAGGCTCGCGAGCGGGCCGCGGCCATCGCCAGCGAGCAGGAGATCGTCAAGCTCGCGGAGCAGCAGGCGGCCGAGATCCTCGATGCGGCCCGTGCGAAGGAGCGCGAGATCCGTCTGGGCGCCGAAGACTACGCCGACGAGATGCTCGCCAATCTCGAAGTCAACCTCGGCAAGTTGCTGACTGCGGTCCAGCGGGGCCGCGACAGGTTACAGGGCAAGGTCGGACAGCGTGGGTGACCCCGCTCCTGAGACCCTACTGCTCGACGTCGCCGAGATCCTCCACGCCACCGCAGGCAGCCTCCACCAGACGCTTGAACTGGACCTCGGCAGCGTGGACGTCGGTCCCGTGGGGTTCGCACCGATCGGTCCCGTCCACGTCGACATCACCTTGACGTACGCCGGCACGGCGGTTGTGGCGGAAGGCACCGTCGACGCGACCGTTCGAACTGCGTGCGTCCGTTGCCTCGGGGACGTGGACCTCGCGATCCACGGAGCAATCGAGGGCTTCTACATCCAGCACGGCACGGAGCACGATCTGCCCGAGGAGCAGGAGTACGAATTCATAGAGGGCACTGCGGTCGATGTGCTGCCGGCTGTGCGCTCTGCGCTCATCTTGGAGCTGCCGTTCGCCCCCGTGCATCCGGGTGGATGCCAAGCAGTCTGCCCGCAGTGCGGCGAGGGCGTGGATTCATGCATGTGCGGGCCTGAGGGCAGCGATTCGCCCTTCTCAGCCCTCAAGGACTTGTTCCCGAACCCGGGTCCGTGAGTTTGTCGACGACCGCCGTACCTGTGCTATCATTCGTCGTCGCGCCTTGAACCGCATCCGATGCACCATGCCCTCGTGGCGATAGAAGGGAGCCCGGACCATGCCAGTACCCAAGAGGAAGAAGGGCCGCTCGGCCACCAACCACCGTCGCTCGTCGCACAAGGTCGACGCACCTGCGCGCTCTGTGTGCCCGCAGTGCCATCAGCCCAAGCTGCCGCATCGCGTCTGCCCGGAATGCGGCTACTATGACGGCAAGGAGATCGTCGAGACCGAGTAGCCTTCTGACGGCGCCTGACAGGCGCCGTCGTCGTCTCGGGGGTGCGGCTGAGTGCTCGATCGGGTATTCGCCCCGAAGTCGGTCGCGGTGGTCGGCGCGTCTCGTGACGAGCGCGCCGTTGGGCGGATGGTGCTCGAGAACATCATCGGCGGCGGCTTCGAGGGTCGCATCTACCCCGTGAATCCGAAGGCCGATGTCGTCGCTGGACTTCCGTGTCACCCGTCGGTATCGGATCTTCCTGAGACGCCGGATCTGTGCATCGTGGCGGTTCCCGCGGCTGCTGTCCCCTCCGTGGTCGACGAGTGCGCCCGCCGAGGTGTCCCAGCGATCATCATCATCTCTGCGGGGTTCAAGGAGATCGGCCCCGACGGCGCCCGCCTCGAACGGGTCGTGGCAGAAGCGGCACGCTCAGGCGGAGTCCGGCTGATCGGCCCGAACTGCCTCGGCGTGATCGTACCGAGCGCACGGCTCAACGCGTCATTCGCCCGCACGATGCCACCTGCTGGCAACGTAGCGTTCGTGTCGCAATCCGGTGCGCTCGGCACCGCGCTCCTCGATCAGGCGGCTTCGCTCGGTCTCGGGCTGTCCCACTTCGTCTCGCTCGGAAACAAGGCCGACGTGGACGAGGCCGACCTGTTCTTCGCGTGGGCAGCAGACCCGGCCGTCGGGGTCGTCGTCGCGTACGTCGAATCCGTTCGAGACGGACCCCGGTTCGTCGAAGCGGCCCGCGCCGTCGCCGAGGCCAAGCCGCTGATCGTGCTCAAGTCGGGACTCTCCGATGCCGGAGCGCGGGCTGTGTCCTCGCACACAGGCAGCCTCGCCGGCTCCAAGCACGTCTACGCGGCTGCGCTCCGCAAGGCCGGGGCAATCCAGGCAGCATCGGCTCAGGAGATGATCGACCTCGCTCGGGCGTTCTCATCGCAGCCACCGCCACGTTCCCGCGGCATCTGCATCGTCACGAATGCTGGTGGCCCCGCGATCCTGGCGACCGACGCCGCCGAGCGCGCCGGACTCGACCTTGCTGCGCTCTCAGAGCCCACCGTCCGTGCACTGCGCGACGCGCTTCCTGCCGCCGCGAGCGTGTACAACCCTGTCGACGTCCTAGGCGATGCTCCGCCCGAACGCTACGCTGCCGCGCTCGAGACAGTCGCGGCCGATCCTGCTGTCGGTGCCATCCTGGCCATCCTCACTCCCCAGGCGATGACAGACGCCTGTGGCGTAGCGTCTGAGGTGGTCGCCGCCGCGCGCAAGCACAAGGTGACGGCGATCGCCTCGTTCATGGGCGGCGAGAGCGTCGGCGAGGCCATCCGCGTGCTCGATTCCGGCCGCATCCCATCCTATCCGTTCCCCGAACGCGCGATCGCCGTGCTCGCCTCCATGGTGGCTCGCAGCACGCGCAGGTCCGCAGCGAAATCGACACCGCCGTCCTTCGCCTCCGACCGAGCCACGGTGCGCGCCGCCATCGACCACGCCCGTGCTGCACGACGCCGCTTCATCACCGAGACGTCGGCATCGCGTGTCCTTGCGGCGTATGGCATCGCGGTACCCGAAGGAGGCGTGGCGTCGGACTTGGACGAAGCGCTCTCGATAGCCCGACGCATCGGGTACCCGGTGGTCGCGAAAGTGGCCAGCCCTGACATCTTGCACAAGTCCGACATCGGAGGTATCGCCACCGGCATCGCGAGCGACGAAGACCTCCGCCGCGCGTACGAGCGCGTGCTGAGCAACGCACGCGCCCGGATGCCAGAGGCGCGGGTGTGGGGAGTGACCGTGCAACGGCAGATCGCTGACGGGGCGGAAGCAATCATCGGCCTGTCCCGCGACCCGGTGTTCGGCCACGTATTGATGTTCGGCCTCGGAGGCATCTTCGTGGAAGTGCTGCGTGACGTCTCGTTCAGGCTCTGTCCCGTGAGCTTCGAAGACGCACGTGAGATGGTCGCGGAGATACGCGGTTACCCGCTGTTGCACGGTGCGCGCGGTCGTGCGCCATCCGACGTCGATGCGATCGTCGACGCCATCGTGCGCGTCAGTGCGCTCGCCCAGGACTTCCCCGAGATATCGGAGCTTGACGTCAACCCGCTGATCGTCCTTCCCAAAGGCCATGGAGCCTTCGCAGCAGACGTCCGGATCGGGATCGGAGAGTGAGACCATGCGTGCGATCATGATCGCCTCCACCGCGGCCTACGCCGGTAAGAGCGGCATCGCCATGTCGCTCATCCGCGAGCTCGAAGGCAGGGGCCTTCGGATGGGCTACTTCAAGCCGTATGGGACGATGCCCGTCGACGTCGGCGGCGTCCTGACTGACAAGGATGCGGCGTACATCAACTCGTCGCTCGCCGAACCGGCTCCCGTCGAAGCGGTGTGCCCGGTCGTCCGCACGCCCAGCTTCGTGGAAGCGGTGCTCGCCCATGCCGTGGACGACCTGAGGTCTCGGGTCGTCCACGCCGCCGAGGTGTGCGCGAGCGGACGCGACCTCGCGATCGTCGAGGCACCGTGGGACCTCGCACAGGGCAGCTCCATCGGGCTGTCCGCGCCTGAGGTGGCTGAGATGCTCGATTGCCGCGTCGTCCTCATCGACAGGCCAGGGACATCGGCCGACCTGCCCGACTCGGTCCTCTGCGAACGAGCGAGGCTCAAGGACCGGCTGGCAGGCGTGGTATTCAACTCGGTCCAGGAGCAGATGGCAGACTTCTTGTCTCGGCGTACGGTGCCGTTCCTATCCTCGCACGGAGTCGAGGTCTTCGGCGCCATCCCGTTCGACCCGCTGCTGTCATCGGTCACGGTCCGAGAGATCGCCGAGGCGCTTGGCGGTACCGTGCTGACCGCCCAAGACGCACTCGACGTCCCGGTCGAGACCTTCATGGTCGGCGCCATGGGACAGGAGAAGGCGCTCCGGTTCTTCCGCAGGAAAGCAGAGAAGGCGGTCGTCACCGGCGGCGACCGCGCCGACGTGCAGTTGGCAGCGCTGGAGACCAGCACGCGCTGCATCGTGCTGACAGGAGGCATGCCCCCGTCGTCGATCGTCTTGTCGCGCGCAGAGGACCTCGGGGTCCCGATGGTGCTCGTAGAGCACGACACCCTGACCGCCGTCGAACGCATGGAGGCCCTGTTCGGGCACACACGGCTTCACGACCCTCGCAAGGTTGATACAATGCACCGCATGCTCCGCGAGTCGGTCGACGTCGACCGGATGCTCGCGTCGTGCGGCGTAGCCGGCCGCTAGGAAGGGACGCCATGGCTCACGAGACGGTCACGATCGCAGTCGACGCGATGGGGGGAGACAGGGCGCCCGACGTGGTCCTTCCCGGAGTGGCCGCAGCCCTCGAGGCCGACCCCGAGCTTGTCGTGTCGCTCGTCGGACCGGAAGAGGTCGTCGAGCCGTTCGCCGCGGCGAACGAGCGCGTGACGCCTCTGCTTGCGTCGCAGACGATCGCGATGGATGAGCACCCGGCCCAAGCCGTCCGGCAGAAGCCTGACTCATCTATCGTCGTCGGTTGCAAGGCCTTGCGGGATGGCACGGCCGACGCCTTCTTCTCCGCAGGCAGCACCGGCGCGTGCATGGCAGCCGCGACGCTCGTCGTGGGCCGCGTCCGTGGCGTCTTGCGGCCCGCGATCGCCGCGGTGGTGCCCGCGCCCGCACGCCCCGTAGTTCTGCTCGACATCGGCGCCAATGCCGACTGCAAGCCGGAGCACCTCGTCCAGTTCGCGCTGATGGGCGCCGCGTATGCCCGCACGGTCCTCGGGGTGTCCGAGCCTTCCGTCGGACTCCTCAACATCGGAGAAGAGGCGACCAAGGGCTCCTCGCTCGCCCAGGCCGCGCACGCGATGATGCGAGAACGGGTCCGTGGATTCATCGGGAACGTGGAAGGCAGGGACATCCCTGCAGGTGCCGCTGACGTCGTCGTCACGGACGGTTTCACTGGCAACGTCGCGCTCAAGCTGATGGAGGGGTTGTCCTCCGTGCTGTTCGCCGAGATCAAGTCTGCGATGACCTCCACTCGGATCCGCACGCTTGCAGCAGCAGTGCTCAAACGCCCGCTTCGCGACATGAGGCGACGCCTGGATCCTGACGCCTACGGTGGCGCACCGCTTCTCGGCGTCCGACGCCCAGTGCTCATCGGCCACGGCTCGTCGGGTCCAGAGGCGATCGCGGCCGGGATCGCCGCCTCTGCCATGGCCGTCAGGCTCTCGCTCGTAGACGCCATCGAGGCGGACATCGCGGCTTCGGGGGTCGCGTAGCAGGCCCCGAACCGGTACACTTCCGCGAACACGACACGGAGGGCTTGCTTCATGGCGCACGCACGCATCGTCGGGGTAGGGTCGTACCTCCCGGACACCGTCCTGACGAACGCCGACCTCGAGTCGATGGTCGACACCTCAGACGAGTGGATCGTCGCCCGAACGGGCATCCGCGAACGGCGGCTCGCCGACCCCGGCGAAGCCACCTCCGACCTCGCCGCTCGAGCAGCGACCAGAGCCCTCGACGACGCCGGCGTGCGTCCCGAGGACCTCGACCTGCTCATCGTCGGCACCTCGAGCCCCGACAAGATCTTCCCCTCGACGGCGTGCATCACCGCAGCCAAGATCGGTGCCGGCTGTCCTGCCGTCGATGCCATGGCTGCGTGCACCAGCTTCGTCTACGCGCTGCACTACGCCACACTCGCGATCGAGGCGGGCCGCGCACGGCGCGTGCTCGTCGTCGGCGCTGACGCCCTTACACGCCACGTCGACTTCACGGACCGTTCCACCTGCGTGCTGTTCGGCGATGGTGCCGGCGCCTTCGTCCTCGAAGCAGGAGACGAACCCGGCGTCCTGGGCATCGACCTCGGTGCCGACGGGACACGCGCGGACGTCCTCGAGATCCCCGCGTGCGGCTCCGCCATGCCTGCGTCGACCGCCGTGCTCGATGACCGGCTCCAGTTCATCCGCATGAACGGACAGGAGGTCTTCAAGTTCGCCGTGCGCGTCATCCCTCAGT
>JAOAFY010000065.1 GCA_026416035.1 Coriobacteriia bacterium
AGATGTGTATAAGAGACAGCGACGAGATACGTCGCGTCGGGCAGGTCGAGCCGTCGCTCCCCAGGTTCCACTCGTATCGCTCCTGCAGCAGGTGCCTCGCATTGAGTATATCCTCTACGGGTACCGCTGAACCGGAACGCATCGAGACGAGGAGGCGCCGTGGATCGGGCCGCGCTGCGAGCACTGCTGGAGGAAGTGGCGTCAGGCAAGCGCGCCGTTGAAGACGCAGTCGAAGACCTTGCGCGTCTTCCGTTCGCGGACGTCGGAGCCGCGAAGGTCGACCACCACCGAGGCATCCGCTGCGGGTTCCCCGAGGTCGTGTTCTGCCAGGGGAAGTCTCCGAGCCAGGTGCGCGCAATCGCACGTGAGATCCTCGACGCCGGAGAGGTGTTCGTGGGCACCCGGGCCACGCCATCGCACTACCAGGCGGTCGGCCAGGTGGCTCTGGACGCCCGCTACTTCGAAGACGCACGCCTCGTCGTCGTGGACCGGCGCGAGCAACGGCCGGCAGTGGGCAACATCGTGGTGGCTTCTGCTGGGACGGCAGACACGCCGGTCGCAGAGGAGGCCGCAGTCGTCGCCGAGATCATGGGCAACCACGTCACGCGGCTTGCAGACGTCGGAGTCGCAGGCGTCCACCGGCTGCTCGCGCACGTCGACCTGCTGCGCGAAGCGAACGTCATCGTCGCAGTCGCCGGCATGGAAGGAGCGCTGCCGTCGTTGATAGGCGGCCTGGTCGCGTGCCCCGTCATAGCGGTCCCGACGTCGGTCGGATACGGCTCGCACCTCGGTGGGCTCGCTGCGCTGCTTGCAATGCTGAACTCGTGCGCTGCAGGCATCGGCGTCGTCAACATCGACAACGGCTTCGGGGCAGCTGCGCTCGCATCCCGAATCAACCAGGCGGCAGCGAGGGAGCGAGCGTGATCGCCTTCCTCGACTGCTCGGCTACCGGAGTCTCCGGCGACAAGTTCCTCGGAGCGCTCATCTCCGCCGGCTTCAAGCCGGACGACCTTCGCGCTGCGCTCGACCCCCTCGGGCTCGCAGACGCTCTGTCAGTCGTGGAACGCCGCACCTGCGGGATCGCGGCGGTCGGCATCGAGGTCGCGAGCGATACTGACCTCGAGCTGCGCACGTGGCGGCAAGTCCGCGATGCCGTGCGGCGCGCAGACGCCCCACCGCAGGTGCGCGCCGCCGCCGAAGCCATCCTGGAGGCGCTCGCCCAAGCGGAGGCGAACGTGCACGGCGTCACAGTCGAAGACGTGCACTTCCACGAGGTCGGAGCCGCCGACACACTCGTCGATGCCATCGGTGCCGCACTCGGCGTGCACGCGCTCGGCATCGAGGAGCTCGTGTGCAGCCCGATCGCGGTCGGAAGCGGGACGGTGACGACCTCCGGCGGCACGCTCCCGGTCCCAGCTCCCGCCGCGGCGCTGCTGCTGACGGGTGCGCCGGTGGTGCCAGGCTCGGCTGCAGGCGAGCTCACAACCCCCACCGGGGCAGCCATCGTCCGCACGCTCGCAGCCAGGTTCGGAGCGCTGCCGCCGATGCGCGTCGCATCCGTCGGACGCGGTGCCGGGTCGCGCGACCTCAAGACCCCAAACGTCGCGTATCTGCTCCTCGGCGAACGGATCGCGCCGGAGCACGCGCCGCACGGAACCGAGCCGGTGGTGCTCTTGGAGACGAACGTCGACCACCTCTCTCCAGAGGAGCTGGCGTTCGCGTGCGAGCGGATCCTAGAGGCGGGTGCTCTCGACGTGTGGCAAACACCGATCGTCATGAAGAAGGGCCGCGCCGCATACCTGCTGAGCGCTCTCGCCGCGCCGGAAGCGACGCCAGAAATCGCGACCACGATGATCGCCGAGACCGGCTCCCTCGGCGTGCGCATCAGCCCGACTGAGCGTTTCGTCGCCTGGCGCACGGTGATCGAGCTGGAGACCGCGCTCGGACGCGCTCGCTTCAAGGTCTGGCGCGCAGGGACTCGCGACGGCGTCCGGGTCGAGCACGAGGACGCCGCCCGCATCGCTCGCGAGGTCGGACAGCCGGTCTCAGAAGTCGCCGCACGCTTGGAGCGAGAAGCGCGCAGCCGCCTGACCGCTGCCGAGAAAGGTTAGGGCCCGCCGGAGGGGCGACCAGCGGGCCCTTTCCGCTGCCACCAGATTCTTTCCAGCGCCCGAGGCAGCGGGTTCTCGGCGCTAGCGCCCGCATGTGGAGCGCCTACCGAATCTGCTTGTGATATCGGCACGGCTGGGCTTGAAGTTAAGCGGGATTCCGGGTCCTGCCAGCCGCCACCCCCGGCTTCAGCCAGCCAGCCGCCGCCCCCCGCTTCAGCGAGCCAGCCGCCATCCTCGGCCCGCGCGCACCACGAGCCCCTCGCGCACGAGCGCAGCTGCAGCTGCGCGAATCCTTCGGGCATGGATGCCGCTTTCGACGGCGATCTCCTCGACGCTTGCGCGCTCACGCCTCGCGAGCACGCGCAACACCGCGCCGCGCGCCTCGCGCATCGACCCCGCGAAGGGCTTCTGCTTCGCGTGGTGAGCGCTGCGCCTCGAGGGGTTCGGCACGCGGCGCTTGAGTGCGGCGCCGTAGTCCATGATCGCGTAGTGCCACACGCGAGGATCCTCGCGGTCGAGCACCGCCTCCGCGAGCGGCATCAGTTCGCGGTCGGTCACCGCCTCGCGCCCTGGGAAGAACCAGTGGATGAGAGCCGCACGGATGTTCGTCTCCAGGTACGGGACCGGGACGCCGTACGCGAACGCGAGCACCTGCGCCGCAGTGGCGTGGCCGACTCCCGGAAGCATCCTCAGCTCAGCGTACGAGCAGGGCACGGTGCCGCCGTGCTCCTCTAAGATCTTCCGCGCCGCCTCGTGCAGCGCCTTAGCACGACGGTTGTAGCCGAGCCCGCTCCAGACGCGAAGCACCTCGGCGAGCGGAGCATCCGCTAGCGCCTGCACCGTCGGAAATGCACGGAGGAACTCCTCGTACTTGGGCACGACGCGGCTCACCTGGGTCTGCTGCAGCATGACCTCGGAGACGAGGATCGCGTACGGATCGCGCGTGCTGCGCCACGGGAGATCGCGGCCGTGTTGCCGGTAGTGCTCGAGCACGGCCTCGCGGAACTGCCGAAGCGCTTGCTCACCGATCTCCGACCGTGCACCACCGAGACGCGCGATATCGTCCTGTTCTGGTCGCATCAGGCGGCTACTATAGCAGCACGTCGGGCACGAGGTTTGCTCCGTCCGAACGCACTGGCACGCACGGCGGCACGCACGGCGCCCGATTCGGGGTACAGTCATTGTCGCGCAACCAGACCCCTAGCGAGGTGAAGCATGGCCAGACCCACACCGCTCCTCGTCGTCGAGGACTTGCACGTCAGCGTCTCGGACCGCGAGATCCTGCGCGGCGTCGACCTCGTGATCGCCGAGGGCGAGACGCACGTGCTTCTTGGACCCAACGGCGGCGGCAAGACGACTCTGCTCAACACCATCGTCGGGCTTCCCGGGTATCGCGTCACCCGCGGCCGCATACTGTTCAAGGGCGTTGACCTCGCGGGGCTCGACATCGACGAGCGGGCACGCATGGGCATCGGCGTCGCGTTCCAGCGCCCGCCCGCAGTCAGAGGCATCAAGCTGCGGCAGCTCATCGAGGTCGCAGCAGACGGCCGCTTCGACGAAGCGATGCTCGCCGACCTCGTCGGCGAGCTCTCGCTGGAGAACATGATCGACCGCGACGTGAACATGGGCTTCTCCGGCGGCGAGATGAAGCGCTCGGAGATGGCGCAACTGCTCGCCCAGGCCCCCGACCTGACGCTGTTCGACGAACCCGAGTCCGGCGTCGACCTGGACAACATCGCGGTCGTCGGGGCGGCGATGACGAAGCTGCTCAAGGCCGAGCGCGCAGGAATGACGAAGCGCGCGGGACTCATCGTCACCCACACGGGCCACATCCTCGAGTACGTCAACGCCGACGTCGGCCACGTGCTCTACAGCGGCCGTCTTGCGTGCCGCGGCAATCCTCGCGACCTCATCGCCGAGATCGCCCGTCATGGCTACGACAAGTGCGTGGAGTGTGCGATATGCCAGATGTGAGCAGCGGGTTCGACGTGCAGGCACGCATCGCCGAGATCAGGACCCTTGCCGAAGCCGCCCGCGACAAGAAGGCGGTCTATGGCCCGGACCTCGACCTCAGCCGCTTCAACGCCGCCCGCGACGCCGAGAGCGTTGAGTCGCTGGAGTCGCTGGAGAAGCAGGTGAAAGAGGTGGCCCTCGGGGTCGGCATCGACACGAAGGAGGAGAATCGCTCGGGCACCTACTTCCAGGTCGACCGCACTCCGATTTACGAGCGCGTGACCGAGATGTACGGCGGCAAGCTCGAGATCATGAGCACCGCGCAAGCCCTCGAGCTGTACCCGGAGCTGATGTACGAAAAGTACTACTGGCGTGCCGTTGCGCCGGACAAGGACAAGTACACGGCGCAGGTCGCGCTGCAGCCTACCGAAGGCTACTTCATCCGCGTGCTTCCAGGACAGAAGATCGAGAAGCCGATCCAGGCGTGCCTGTTCGTCAGCGAGAACAACATCAGCCAGAACGTGCACAACGTCATCATCATGGAGGAGGGCTCCGAGGCCACGGTCATCACCGGATGCACCATCCACCCGAAGGTGCGCGAGGGACTGCACGCAGGCATCTCGGAGTTCTACGTCGGCAAGGGTGCGAAGCTCACCTTCACCATGATCCACAACTGGGCGGAGGACTTCGACGTCCGACCGCGCACCGGCATCGTGGTCGACGACGACGGCACCTACGTCAACAACTACATCCTGCTCAAGCCGGTGAGGTCGATCCAGAGCTTCCCGGTCGCCCGACTGGTCGGCGCGCGCTCGCGTGCCGTCTTCAACTCGATCGTCTACGGGCTTGCTGACAGCTACATCGACATCGGATCGGAATCTGTGCTCGAAGGCTCCGGTTCACGCTCGGAGGCAGTCGCTCGCACGGTAACGAGGGATCGCTCCATCGTGTACAGCCGCGGACGGCTCGTGGGTCGTACCGACGACTGCAAGGCGCACCTTGACTGCCGAGGCATGGTCCAGTCCCCGCAGTCCACGCAGTGGGCGATCCCCGACCTGGCAAGCGAAGGCGCCCCCGGTGCAGAGCTCAGCCACGAAGCCGCGATCTCTCCCATCGCCGCGGAGGAGATCTACTACCTGATGAGCCGCGGCGTCCCGAAGGATGAAGCCGTGTCGATGATCACGCGCGGGTTCCTCGACCTTGAGATCCCAGGGTTGCCGCCTGCGCTCAAGCGGCAGATCGACAAGGCGCTCGAAGAGACTGCCAAAGAGTCGCTCTAGCCGGATCGCGCACGAGCTCCGCACAGCGCTCCTAGGGCACCCTCCGTTTCGCGGTGCTCGTGCTCGTTTTCACAGGCACGCGCTTGCACATGTGGCCTAATACTTGCTAATGTTCGGGTGGAGGCGATTGAGATGGTCACCCGGACGACGTGCCCCGTGTGCAAGGGCAACAAATACGTCACCGTCACCCTCTCGGACGGGCGCCGAGACCACCGTCGGTGCCCCGAATGCGGCGGGACGGGCTACAAGGTGCGCGTGATACACGCGCACTGAGCACGATCGCCTAGCCGGTCTTTATGTAGTACCGGCATTGCGTCTTCCGGGGACAGTCCGTCGGCACATCTGCCGTTCTGAACACCCACAGGTCTCCGTCCACCCAGCACGTGCATCGGATACGCCTGTCCTCTGGCTTCACGGAGACGCTGTAGGCGTCATCCTCGTCTGGCTGCTCGCGCCAGAACTGGCACTTCCCCTTGATAGGCGAGAATGCGTCCATGGTTCCCCCTGCGCGCCTGTGCAATGAG
>JAOAFY010000066.1 GCA_026416035.1 Coriobacteriia bacterium
GGCACCTACCTGATCACGAACCAGCACGTCATCGAAGACGCAGACGAGATCGTGGTCACGGACTCCACTGGAGAACGCTACCGCGGCACGCTCGTCGGCGAGGACGAGGAGACGGACATCGCGGTGGTGAAGGTCGAGGCGGATATTCCGCTGATCGCCCTCGGCGATTCCGAGAAGCTGGTCGTCGGACAGCTCGTCGTGGCCATCGGCTCCCCCTTCGGGCTGCAGCATTCGGTGAGCGCTGGAGTCGTGTCCGCCATCCACCGCTCCCTGCCAGACTACGCCGAGAACGCCAACCGGTACCCGCTCGTCGACGTCATCCAGACGGATGCCGCCATCAATCCGGGCAACTCGGGCGGAGCGCTCGTGGACCGCACGGGCGCGCTCGTCGGGATACCCGCGGCCATCTTCACCGACACCGGGGCGGATGACGGCGTCGGCTTCGCCATCCCCGTGAAGACCGCGGCGCGCGTCGCGACCGAGATCATCGAGACCGGCTCCGCCAAGCACCCGTTCCTCGGCATCGAGGGAATGACGGTGACTCCTGACCTCGTAGCCGAGAAGGGCCTGCCCGTCGAGGAAGGCGCCTACGTCGTCAACGTCACCAAAGGGACCCAGGCAGAGAAAGCAGGCATCAAGCCTGGCGACGTCATCGTGAAGCTCGACGACACACCGATCCGGTCGATGGACGACCTGCTGCTCGCAGTCAGACGCCGGGAAGTCGGAGAGTCCGTCACGCTCTCGCTGTGGCGTGGCGGCAAGCAGATCGAGATCAGCATGAAGGTGGGCGTCAAGCCCAAGGACCTGTGACGCTCCACGGGCCGGGAAAATACCCCGGCCCGTGGGCGCCTGCAAGCCTCACGCACGCTTTCGCGCGATCAGGAAGCCTGCGACGATGCCGCCGACCAGCACCGCAGCCGCCGCGATCCACGTCAGCAGACCGCCGGCTCCTGCCCCTGACGGTGGTGCCGGTGGAGCGGCCGCTCGCGCCTTCTCGTCCGCCGACGCATAGACCGCCTTCTCGACCTTCGCCATCTCGGTTGTAGGGATCTCGACGCCGGCCTTCTTCGCCATCTCCTCTGGAGCCGATCGGTAGTACAGCGCAGCCCGGACCGTCACCGCTGCGTTCGGCATCGCAAAGGCGATCGTGTCCGTGCTGGACCCCTTCGGGGGTATGCGGTCGTCGCTGTGGATCGCCACGGCATCCCAGAGCTCTACTGGGTGGTTGCCCTTCGCATCCTTCAGCACGGTGCCGTAGTCGTGTCTCGTGGACGCGACGGTCTTGCCCGCCGTATCGACGACCTCGACCGTCAGCCACATCTGGCGCACCTCGGTCAGGCCGGTCGGCAGGTAGTGCCCCGCTCCCACGTTGGTCACGGTGACCGTCGCCACCGCCTGTGCGCCGGGCTGGACGATCTCTGGCACCTCTATGGAGACCTCGGCAGCCGCCTTCAGACGCTCCTCGGCACGCGCCGCGTCGCCGAGCCCCACGTTGCCGCCCGCAAACGTCATGGTGTAGATGTGGGGGCGCTCAGGTCCGCCGGCCGCGGCCTTGCCTGGGTTCGGCTTCGTCACGCCTGGACCCGGCGTCATGTGGCAGTCCTGGCACACGATGCCCTGCTTGGCGTAGGGTCCGTTCTTCCACTCGGTGTAGGTCATCTCCAGGTGCATGCCGTTCACGGGGTGGTCGACGTTGTGGCAGTTGCCGCAGAACTCCGCGCTCTCGTGGAACGCGGAGTATGCGGTTGCATGCGACGGCGATACGGCGTCTTTGAGCTGCGCGCGTTTGACGCCGTCAGGCTGCACTTCGATCGAGGTGTTGCCGAGCTTGCCCCGGGTGCCGACGACCTGATGGCACAGGTCGCACGTCACGCCTTGTCTCGCCTGCTGAGAGGCCTTGCTGATGTCGGTCCCGCGCACCTCTCCCGCCATCACCGCCACCGGCCCATGGCAGCCGTTGCAGAACGGCCCGAGCGCTCCGTTCGTCGCCTTGTCCGCCTCTGCGAGCTTGTAGAGGTACAGCGGGTCCGTGAGCGCTTTGGCGTGCATCGACGCCTGCCACTGGTCGTACAGCGCCGCGTGGCATCCGCACCCCTCTGCGGGTTCGAATGTCGAGCTCGGAACCGACGGCAGCCCCCAGACCGAGGTCGACATCGCCCACGTTGCTGCCGCGAGCGCGAGCACGGCCACGTGCCGCTTCACGGATCGCATCCTGCCGCCTCCCCTCTTGAACTGAGCCCGGACCCTGTTGCGGGGTACCATTTGCGTTGGTGTATTCCCGAATGCGCGGAAGGAGCTGAGATGGTCGAACGATATCGCTGCAAGGGGTGCGGCTACTTCCACATCGGTCCAGCGCCGGACCGATGCCCGGTCTGCGGTGCGCCGCGCTCGTTCTTCCTGCCCTACGACGGGCCGGGAGACCTCGCAGGCACCGAGACGTTGGAGAACCTCAAAGCCGCGTTCGCCGGAGAAGCGCAGGCCAACCGGCGCTACACGCTTTACGCACGCATCGCGCGTCTCGAAGGCGACGAGGAGGCCGCGGCAGCGTTCGAGCACGCAGCCGAGGAGGAGACCGCTCACGCGCTCGGACACCTCGCGTACATGAGCGCGTTCGGCAAGACGGCAGACAACCTCCGCACGGCCGCCGAAGGCGAGGACTACGAGACCGTCGACATGTACCCTGCATTCGCCGAGACTGCGGAGCGGGAGGGCTTCCCGGAGATCGCGCAGTACTTCCGCGCGGTAGGCGGCTTCGAGCGGCAGCACCGCGACCGGTATCGCTCGGTCCTCAGCGCCAAGGAGCCCGGTGACGCTTCCTGACATCTCGCAGTTCGATCGCGCAGGTCTGGAGCGCGTGCTCGCCGAAGCTGGCGAGCCGCGCTACCGGGCCCGCCAGCTGCTCCGCTGGCTGTGGACCCGCCACGCGCAATCGTTCAACGAGATGACAGACCTGCCGGCCCGTCTGCGGTCTGACCTGCAGGGGCGGTTCGTCATCGCGTGGCCCGAGCTGGTCGCCCGCGAGATCTCGTCGGACGGCACACGCAAGTACCTCTGGCGGTTCTCCGACGGGGTCACGGCCGAGTCGGTCGGCATCCCGTCTGGACACCGCCTCACCGTCTGCTTTTCCACGCAGGCCGGATGCGCGATGGGTTGCGCCTTCTGCGCGACCGGCGCCTCGGGTCTGACGCGCAGCCTGCACGCAGGGGAGATGGCCGCCCAGGTCGCAGAAGCGGCGCGGGACATGGGCATGCGCGCATCGAACGCCGTCGCCATGGGCCAGGGCGAACCATTCGCCAACTACGAGGCGACGCTCGCGGCGCTGCGGATCCTCAACGATCCTGATGCCCTCGGGATCGGCGCACGGCACATCACGGTCTCCACGTGCGGCATCGTGCCCGCCATCGACCGATTCGCATCCGAACCCGAGCAGTTCACCCTTGCCATCTCGTTGCATTCCGCAGTTCAGGAGACGCGCGACCGCCTGATGCCCGGCGTTCGCCGGTACCCGCTCCCCCGCCTGCGCGAAGCCGTCGCGCGCTACGCGTCCTCCACGGGACGGCGGCCGACCCTGGAAGTGGCCCTGATCTCGGGGGTGAACGACACTTTCGAGGAGATCGACGCGCTCGTGGAGTTCTGCACCGGCCTGGCCGTGCACGTGAACCTGATCCCCATGAATCCCGTCGAGGGATCGGCGCTTTCGCGGTCAGCGGACGCGAGAGTCCGCGCCGTGCTTCGGGCGCTCGCGAGCGCCGGGGTCGAGACGTCGGTCCGTGCGGAACGCGGCGCGGACATCAGCGCAGCGTGCGGCCAACTCCGCCAGCGCGTCGGGGGTTCCTGACGGGGCAGACGCCGCCGAGCGCCGGGCAGCCGAAACAGGCCTCGTGCCGGTAGCCAGGCAGATGCGCGAAGTCCGACTGGCCGATCCTCTCGACGAGGCCTTCGAGCTCCGCCCGCAGCGGCGCCGCGTCCGCATCTGCGAACGACCACTCCGCGCGCACGCTCCCCTGCGCGACGTCGTACACGACCGCCTCGACCCGGCCTGCCCCGGACTCTATCGCAGCGAGCGAGTAGCAGCTCATCTGGCGGCGATAGCGGCTCTTGTATGCCTCTGCCGCAGCTTCGCCTCCGTCGCCGTCCTGGTGCCACTTGAAGTCGACGACGTAGGCGGTGGCGCCGTCCCACGCGAGCACATCCATCCGTCCGACCACGAGCGCGCCGGCCACCAGCATCGCGAACGGCGATTCGGTCCGCACCACACCACCCCCTGCAAGGCGCTCCGCAACTGCGCTGCGCGCGAACGCCGCGGCAGCCTCGTCGAGCCGTTGCACCTCTTGTCCATCGAGGCCGTGCCGCCGCGCGATCGCCGTGAGGCGCGCGTCGTCCCAGGTGCCCGCCACCACGTGCTGCAATGCGGCGTGGGCAGCCGTGCCGAACGCCGTCGCGCCTTCGTCGGCAGCCGGGTCCCGCATGCGCAGCACGTGCGCGGCGTAGTAGCGGTATGGGCACCGCTCGAAGTCCTCAAGGGCCGACGGAGACACCCGCATGGGCGCGTGGCGCTGTTCGGGAATCTGCGCCTGGCTCCCGTCGCTACGGCTCACGAGGTCCGGCCTGGCAGGGAGACCCGCGCTGCTGCTCGCTTCCGGCCTGGCTTCTATCGCCTCCGCCGCCTCGCTTCCCCTCCAGCGCTCGACAGGGATGCGCACGCCGCCTACCTCGAGTTCGGTCTGTTCGCTGGCCGGATCCAGGTCGACCCCGAGGGCGTCGAGAAGTGCGCGCCTGGCTGCCCCGACATTCGTGCGCGAATGCAGCGAGCCCACGAGGTACAGCGCCTCCCGAGCCCTCGTCAGCGCGACGTAGAGCAGGCGCTTCCCTTCTTCTTGCTCCGCCAGCGTTTCGTCGCCGGACAACCGGTCGAATGCGGGCGTGGAGATGCTTGACGCCGTCCCGAGCAGGCGCGCCGGCACCTTGGTCGCGATGCGCGGAGGGTCGCCGGTGCAATCGACGAGCACCTCGTCGCTGCGATGTCTGTCTGCTTCCGTCAGCCCTACGACGAACACGACGGGGAACTCGAGCCCTTTGGCGGCGTGGATCGTGAGGATCCTGACTGCGTCTGCGCCTTCTCGCGAGACCACCTGCACCGCATCGAGCTGCGCCAGCGTCCGCTGCTCCCGTACGAAGCCGTGCAGGCCACGCCCGCTCACGGCATCGCTCTCGTCTGCCAGATGGGCCAGAAGCCCCAGGTTCCGCCACGCCTGCTCGCCCGCCGCCCCCCGCTCGGCAAGCGCCGCTTCGTAGCCGCTTGCAGCAAGCGCGTGCAGGAAGGCCCGGCTCGGAGGCCCGTCCGCAAGCAGGCGGCGGCCGGACCGGATCGCCTCACGCACCGCGACGGCACGCTCACGCGCTCTCCCATCGAGGACGTTTTCCGCCCGATCAAGCCCGGACCACAACGACTCGTCAGGACACGCTGCGCGGAGCTTGAGGAGCGACTCTGGCGCCACGCGACCGATGTCTCCCGCGAGCACGTGGGTGAGGGCCTCGTCGTCGAGCACGTTGTCCAGCACCCGCATGAGCATGACGCCGTCTGTCGCCTCGGGCGTCTCGAACAGGCTCCCGGCGGCGCACACCGCTTCGAGGCCTCGTGCTCGAAGCGCTTCCTCGAACACGCGAGCGCGTCCGCCCGCGACGGCCCTGGACAGGATCGCGATGTCGCGCAAGGGGATGCCGTGGTCGCGGTGCAGGCGCTCCACCTCTGCGGCAACCGCCATGGCCTCTGCGGCGCGTGCCTCGGCTACGCGGCCCGCGCCTTGCAGCGCCAACAGCAGGCGGACGCGCGGCTCCGATTCCGGCCACATCCCGTCGTCGCCACGCGCTGCCGCCCGCGACGGCTGGTACTCGGCGCCGAACAGCCCCGGCTTCGAGAACGCCGCGTTCACCACGGCGACGATGTCGGGGTGGGATCGCCAGTTGTCGCTCAGGGGCTTGACGAGCGCCTGGGTGGCGAACTCCTCGAACACGCGCACGTCGGCGTTTCGGAACCGGTAGATGGACTGTCGCTTGTCCCCTACCGCGACGAGAGACGCGCCAGCGAGTCTGCTCGCAATCGACATCTGCAGGGGGTCGGTGTCTTGGAACTCGTCGACCATGACCTCGCGGAACCGTTCTCGCAAGGAGGCGGCGACCTCCGGGTGCTCGGACAGGATCCTCGCCGTGTGCGCCTGCAGGTCCTCGAAGTCCATCGCCCCGGCGGAGCGCTTCGCACAGGAGAATCGCTCCGCGAACCTCGCCACGAGGCGTGCCAGTCCCCGCTCCCACGGCGCGCACATCGCCTCGGCGAGCAGCGCCTGGGCTTCGCGGAGCATATGTTGCGTGCGGCGTACGTCCTCTTTGGCCTCGGCCGGGACGGTCGCTTTGATCGAGCATCCCAGAAGCTCCGACAGTGCAGCCCGTGCGGCTTCGGAATCCGCCTGCCCACCGTGCAGCGCCGCTTCCAGCGCTCTCGCGGCGCGCGCAGCCGCCTCCGCGTTGTTCTGCTGCGTGGTCGACGTGCGGTACTCCAGCATCTCCCGCGCAGCCGACGCCAAGCCTTCGGCGCACCTGCGAAGTCCGTCCGCGTCGACAGAGGCGTACGGCTCAACCGTGCCTGGATCGCGTCCCGCAGCGGCCACGCGAGCGTGGACACTCCACACCTGTCGCGCGACGGTCCCGATGTCCCAGACCTCGAGGAGTGCTGCGACGTCCTCGTCGTCGGCTTCGATCAGGTCTTGCACCGCCGCCTCGAACGCATCGCTCGCGAGCAGCAGCGCCTCGTGCTCAGTCAGGACGCGCGCGCCCGGATCGACGCCGGCGGCGAGCCCGTGCTCCCGCAGCAGCCGGCGGCACAGGCCGTGGATCGTCGTTATCCAGGCATCGGGGACTCCTCTGGCCTCGTCCCGGCGACCTGCAGCGATAAGACCCTCGCGGATACGCCGCTTGAGCTCACCCGCCGCCTTGTCCGTAAAGGTGACGGCCACGACCTCGTCGATGCTGCTCCCGTGCTCCAGGCGCCGCAGGTAGCGAGCCGTCAGCACCCGCGTCTTGCCCGCGCCGGCGCCTGCCGTGACGAGGACACGTTCCGCCTCGGCCTCCACCGCTTCCCGCTGCTCGTGCGACAGGCCCTCGATCACGATGCGCTCCCCTCGCACCACGTGCGTGCGACGCACCACGAGCAGACCTCGCGCTCAGCGGGCTCGCATGGGAAGCGCCCCGCTCGGATGCCCTCCACCGCGCCTGAGGCCCGCTGGATCGCTCGTTCGACGAGCTCATCGAGGGTCGCCGCGTCGCACGCATCGGCCTTCGCAAGCCACGGAGAAGAGACCGCGCCTTCGATGTAGGCGCCACGGTCCTGATGCGCGGACATCGAGCGGTAGAGCATCCCGACCACCGGACGGTCGTAGAGGCGCTGGGCGACCAACGCGTACAGCGGTGCCTGCAAGACGCCCCTCTTCTCGAAGGACGCCCAAGCGCGGCCTTCGCCCGACTTGTAGTCCATCACCACGAGCCCTTCTTCGCCCGCGTCGATGCGGTCGATCCTGCCCGAGATCCGCCAGCCGCCGAGGTCGAGCCCCTCGTCATCTCCCCCGAACGCGACTTCGTGCCCGATCGGAGCGAACCCTGGGAAGCTGCTGGCGTCCCGCTCGATGACGCGGCGAGACCCGCGAACCGCCCGCTCGCCTTCCGCACGCTCCTCCAACGACTCAGGCGCCGGGCTGTCTGCGAGGACGGCTTCCGCCACGGCGGCGTGGACTGCCAGGGCGTGATCGAGGTCGGCTTCTGTCACCCTCGCGTGCCCGATCTCCTGCCAGCGCACGTAGAATCGTTGCAGCATCGCGTGCGCCATGCTCCCTCTGCGCCGCGCGTCGATCTCTAGATCCAGTCCCCGTGGCCGAACCCCGTGCTCGTAGAGCCACTGGCGGGGG
>JAOAFY010000067.1 GCA_026416035.1 Coriobacteriia bacterium
ACCTTGTCGGATTCCTCGCAGGCGTCATCCTCGCGGCGTGGCTTCGGAGCGTCGTGCGAGGGCGTGCGAGCGACCTTGCGGCAGACGTGGTCGCGTCGGTGACTGCGATCGGTGCGGCATACCTGCTCGGCTGGGCGAACATCGCCTTCGTGCTCGGCGCGGGCCCCGTGGCGGCGTTCGCCTCTGGCGTGGTGCCGTTTGTGGCCTTCGACGCTGCGAAGGCCGTCGGGGCCATGGCCGTCGCACGCGTGCTGCGGGCCGCGCGAGTGGTTTCGTCCTGACGCCTTCTTTCTGTCAGAGCCTCCGCGTAGGATAGTCGCAGGTTCTCGGCGGCTGTCACAGGAGGGCGGATGAGCGCACGGGTCAGGTTCGTGCACGCGGCCGATCTGCACTTGGGCGCCCCGTTCGCGGGAGTCTCGGCAGAAGACGAGCGTGTCAGGCGCGCGCTCGTCGATGCGCCGTACCGCGCGCTCGACGCCATCGTCGAGCTGTGTCTTGGCGAACGCGTCGACTTCCTCGTCCTCGCGGGCGACGTCTACAACGCCGCGGAACGCGGGGTGCGTCCTCAGCTGGCGCTTGCGGACGCCGCGCAGGCGCTCGCAGAGGCCGGGATACGAGTGTTCATCACGCACGGCAACCACGATCCGGCGCGTGGCGGGCAGACCGTGGCCCGCCTGCCGGACACGGTCCACGTCTTCGCACACGATAGCGTCGAGCGCGTGGTGTTCGAACGCGACGGCGAACCCGTGTGCGCACTGTACGGCCGTAGTTTCGGCAGACGCGACGTCTCGGAGAACCTCGCTGCCGGCTTCCGAAGGGATCCTGCCGACGAGATCGCCGTCGCGGTGCTGCACGCCAACGTCGGCGGCAGGCAGGGGTACGACGACTATGCGCCGTGCACGGTGGGCGACTTGGCGGCAGCTGGGATGGACTACTGGGCGCTCGGGCACATACACGAACCCGGGATCGTCGCCGAGACGCCGCTTGCGGTGTACGCCGGCGCTCCGCAGGGGATGGATCCCACGCAGACGGGGCAGCGCGGATGCTACCTCGTCACGGTGGAGCGCGGCGCGGCACGCGCCGAGTTCGTGCCGTTGGCGAGCGTGGTGTGGGAATCGTGCACTGCCGACGTGTCCGGGCTGGTCACGCTGGACGAAGTCGAGGATCGGCTCGAACTCCTTTGCCGGGATGCCGCTGGAGCTTGGAGCCGCCCGGTCGTGATCCGCGTCGATCTCATGGGGCGGAGCGAGGTCCACGGCGTGCTCGGCAAGCCCGGGGCCCTGACCGCGCTCGTCGAGCGGGTTCGCGCGCGGACCGTGTCGGGTGAACCGTGGGTATGGCTCGACCGGGTGCGCGACGCCACGGCGGCCCCCGTCGACCTCGATGCGATCCGTGCTGGCTCGGATCTCTCAGCCGACATCGTGGCGATCGCCGACGAGCTTGCTTCCGACCGCGATGCCGTCGCGCGAGAGCTGGAGAATGCCTTGGATCCGCTGCTGGCGAAGCTTCGCGCAGCGGGGGTCGACGCGTCGCTCGACGGGATCGAGACCTCGGTCGTCGAGCGAGCCCGGGACATCGTCCTCGATGCGTTGCTGGCGAGGGAGGCCTAGTGAGGCTGCGACGCATCGAGGCCGTGCGGTTCGGAGCGCTCGAGGACGTCTCCGTCGGCGACTTCTCGGACACGCTCACGGTGGTCCACGGCCCGAATGAAGCGGGCAAGTCCACGCTCGTGGCGCTCGTCCGGGCCGTGCTGTACGGGTTCGCCACCAAGAGCGCGAAAGAGGCGTACCTTCCGGCGGCAGGCGCGCGTCGCGCACGGCTGATCTTCGAAGAGGGCTCCAGCCGCTGGGTTATCGAGCGGACAGAAGGCAAGAACCGCGGCCCTGTCACAGTCCGGTCGCTCGACGGAGACGAGCGGCCCGGGCTGCTTGAGGAGCTGACGCGGGGGGTGGACGAGAGCGCCTACGGCATCGTATTCGGGTTCGGGCTCGGCGAGATGGGGCGGATTGCAGAAGAAGCTCGCAAGAAAGAGGGTATCGCCGCAGCGTTGTACGCGGCCAGCGCCGGAGTGAGAGTCAGTCCCGACGAGATCCGCAAAGAGCTCGACGAACGCCGGGCCCAGCTCTTCGTTCCCAGAGGTTCGACGCAGGAAGTCAGCCGCCTGATCAAGGCTCTGGACGCGGCGCGCCGGCGGTTGCGAGAGGCTCGCGACGCTGCTGAGCGATACAGCGAGGACCGCCGCGCCCTCGATGCGCTCGACGAGGAGCACGAGCGGCTGCGGGCCGAGGTGGACGAGGCGCAGGACCGCGTCCAGCGCCTGACGGGAGACCTCGAGCGCGCGTCATCGGCCGTGGCTCGCGCGAAGGAGCTTGCCGGTACGGCAGAGGAGCTCGCGGAGGACCTCGCGAAGCGGAGGGCCGAGGCTGCTGCGATAACGGTCGACCACGCGGTGCTCGAGGCAGCTGATGCCATCGATGCGTTGGCTCACCAGCGAGAGGCCGTGGCGCAAGCAGTCCGTGACCTGGAGCGCCTCCGAGAGCGTGCGCGCTCGGAGGCCGAGGAGTTCGAGCGGGTGTGCTCCGCTGCGGGACTCGACCTTGAACGCGTGCGCACCATCGCAGTCGAGGGGCCGATCGCGGGCGTCGTGGAGGCGGCCCGGGACGACATCGCCCGGCTGGAAAGCGAAGTCGCTGCGAGACGGCGGGAACTCGAACGTGCGGAAGCGGAGGCCGAGCGCGCGCGCAACGAAGCAGGCAAGGCGCTTGCACCGGTGGGGCTGCCGGCCTCGGCATCGCGCGCGGATCTCGACGCGATGCTCGCCGAGATCGACGCGAGTGAGGAGGCTGCGGGCGGCGGGAACCGGGGCGACTGGGTGCTCAAAGCCCTGATGACCGTTCTGGGGGCGTTCATCTTCGTGCTCGGCGGCGTGATGCTTGGCGAGACGGTGTCTCTCGTAGCCGGACCGGTCATCGCCGCGCTCGGTGCTGCGGCGCTGATACGGGACCTGCGCCAGCGGAACATGGCGGGCGCCGGCCGTCAGGAGGTCTTCAGACGGCGGCGCCTGCTCGAAGCCGCCCGAGGCGCGGTGGAGCGAGCGGAGTCCGCGCGCGAGGCGGCCGAGCGTGCGCGTCTCGACGCGGAGTCGGCTGCTGCGCTGCTCGCCTCGCGAACGGCGCTCCTGGCGCGCGAGCTCGAGGCGAGCGGTCTGCCTTCGGGACTCGACGCACGCGGCGCGGCCGCGGCGCTCGATGCCATCCGGCGGGCTCAGCGGCACGACGCGGAGGCACGCAACGCCTTGGCCGAGGCGCAGCGGCTCGCGGCGGTCGTGGAACGGTTCGTGGAGAGGGTAGGGTCGCTCGCCGGAGCTGTGGCGTTCGAGCGCACGGTGGAGACCTTCGACGACGCTGCGAGCACCCTTTCGGTGCTGGTCGATCGACTGGCGGAAGCCAGAAGCCGTGCCGAGCAGGTCAGGGCGATCGAGAGCGCTGCAGCGCAGGTCGAGGTCCGGCTCGCCGAGGTGTCGCGTCAGAAGGAGGACGCGGAGGCTCAGGCGCGGTCGGTTCTCGATGAGTACGAGTCGGCACACGCATCGGTCGAAGGCTTGCGTACGCTGCTCGATGAGGCGATGCGGAAACTCGCTGCCACCTCAGAGCGCCTTGAGCAGGTGACCGCGGAGCGTTCCGCTCTCAAGGAGCGGCTTGCGTCGTTCGCGAGCGACGAAGAGGCGGCGCAGGCGCGTCTGGACGAGGCGGGCATCGTGCAGCGCCTCCGCGACGTCGTGGAAGAGCATGCGACGCTGTCGCTCGCGATCGTGCTGCTCGACCGCGCACAGCGCCGCTACCAGGAGGAGCGGCAGCCCGAAGTGCTCAGGCACGCGGAGAGGGTGTTCCGCACGATCACGCAAGGGCGCTACGAGCGGGTCATCGTGCCGCTTGGTGGGGGGCGCGTCGAGGTGTGGGACGGCACTGGGGGTGCGAAGGAATCGGCGCGGCTGTCCATGGCTACGGCAGAAGCCCTGTATCTCGCGTTGCGCCTCGGTCTGGTCGGCTGCCTGAAGGACGTAGGGCCTGGGTTGCCGATGCTCATCGATGACGTGCTTGCGAACTTCGATCCAGAACGCATGGATGGGGCGATAGAGGCGATCGCGGAGCTGTCGGCCTCTCGGCAGGTCGTGTTCTTCACCTGCCACGACGACGTCGCCGAGCGGCTGGTCGCCGCAGGCCCGCCGGGGACGGCACGGCTCGAGCTGCCGGTCCGGCGCTAGGCGCGTGCGGCCTCCCGCTTCAGCGCAGGAAGCCGCACCACGAAGACGCTGCCGCCCTCGGGACGATTCACGGCTTCGACGGTGCCTGCGTGCGCTCGGACGATCGCGGCGACGATCGCGAGCCCGAGGCCGGCGCCCCCGGTCGAGCGGTCTCGGCTCACCTGCGCACGGAAGAAGCGTTCGAAGATGTGGGGGAGCGCATCCGGCGGGATCCCAGGGCCTTCGTCGAGCACTTCGAGCGTGACGGCCTCTGGCCCCTCCGAGATCCTGATCTCCACGCTGCCGCCTTCGGGGGTGACCCTCGTCGCGTTGTCGAGCAGGTTCGCGACCACCTGCTGAAGCCGGTCGGCGTCACCAAGGACCACTGGCGAGCTGCCGGTCAGCACCACGCTCACCCCGCGGGTCTCCCACAGCGGTTGGAGCGCTTCGATCGCCCGCTGCGCGACGGACCTGAGGTCTACCCTGCCGAGCGGCAGCTCTCCAGTGGCTCCCTCGATGCGCTGGAGGGTGAGCAGGTCGTTCGCGAGCCGGGTGAGCCTGTCCGCCTCGCGGACGATCGAGGCCAGGAACTGCCGCTGGTCTTCCTCGGAGACGTCGCCGTCAAGCAGCGTCTCGGCGGCTCCCCGGATCGCGGTGAGCGGCGTCCTCAGTTCGTGGCTGACGTCGGACACGAAGCGGCTCTTGCGGCGCTCCTCCTCCCGCAGCTCGGCGATCGCCCGCTCGACCTCGTCTGCCATGGCGTTGAACGCTTCTGCCAGGGCTTGGGTCTCCACCGAGCCGCGCGGAGCCGCACGAGCGGCGTGGTCGCCGCCTGCGAACCGAGACGCTGCGCCCGCGAGTTCCGTGAGCGGTCTGGACAGCCACCGGGCGAGCAGCTCGGCAAGCCCGAACGTCGCCGCCACGAACGCCAGCACGACTGCAGCGAGGCGAAGGCGGTAGTCTGACAGCAGGCTCATGATCGAGAAGGTCGTCGAGGACGCGTACGAGACGCCGACCACCTCGTCTCCCACCGTGATCGGGACTGCTACGTACAGAGCGACGCGGCCGCGTTCAGTCATCCGGGTCGCGGCGCCGTACCCGCCGTCCAGCGCGTCTCGGATCTCGGCTCGTGACGCGTACGACGCTCCCGGCGTCCCGCCGGAGTCCGCGAGCACCACGCCGCGAGCGTCGAGCACGCGCATGCGCGATGCGGCGTACGGCGCTGCACGCGACAGCGCCCGCTGCAAGGCGGCGGCATCGTTCGCGCCGAGCCTGGCATCGTCTGCGGCCAGGGTCTCGGAAACCAGTGCGGCGGTGATGGTCGCCTGCGTATGCAGCCGCTCTTCGAGCTTGCGGAGCGCGAAGGACTCCAACTCGTGCAGGAAGTAGGCCGACAGGCCGACGGCGCCGATGAGCGCGACGGCGAGGAGTGCGACGAGCAGCCTGGTCCGGATGGAGGCGCGGCGCATGGCAGGAGTCACGCCACGATGCGGTATCCGTAGCCGCGGACGGTCTCGACGACGGCAGGATCGACGCCCGCCTGCGCAAGTTTGTCGCGCAGCCGCTTGACGTGGGTGTCGACGGTCTTCGTCTCGACGAGGTACTGCCATCCCCATGCCTCGCGAAGCAGGTGTTCACGGGAGAGCACCTTGCCTGCATGCCGCATCAGGCACGCGAGGAGTTCGAATTCGCGAGGCGTCAAGTCGATGGGCGTCTCGCCGAATCTCGCCTCGTGGGCGTCTTCGTCGAGCGTGATGCCAGCCGCACGCACGACATCGTGGCCTTCGGAGGCAGCCCCGCTGCCGGCGGCGCGCCGGAGCAGGGCTTTCACCCGAGCCTGCAATTCGCGGATGCCGAACGGCTTCGCGAGGTAGTCGTCGGCCCCGAGCTCCAAGCCGACGACCTTGTCGAGCTCGGTGTCGCGGGCGGAGAGGAACAGCACGGGCACGGCGCTTCTCGCCCGAAGGCGGCGGCACACTTCATAGCCGTCTGTCCCGGGCAGCATGATGTCCAGGATCACGAGGTCGAATCTGCGTGAGCCGAACAGCGCGAGCGCTTCGTCGCCGTTGCGCGCACACTCGACTTCGTAACCCTCCTTCTTGAGGTTGTACGACACGAACTGCAGTATCGAGTCCTCGTCATCTACCACGAGGATGCGGGCTTGAGGCAGCGTCATGGGTCCCTCCCTGACCGTCGTCTCAGACGACCCGATGATAGCACCGGGCATCGGGCGGGCCGTGCGGCGTTGCCCGGATGTTGCGCACGAACCCTGCTTCAGAACACGGGCGCGGCCCCTGCCCGGGCCGGCTTCTCGACCGAGCGTTCGCGAAGCCCGCACAGGGGGTGCTATGGTACGACCGGACATCGTGCGAGGGAGGTCTGGATGATCCTCTGCATCGACGTGGGCAACACGCAGACGGTGCTCGGGCTGTTCGAAGGCGACGAGCTCGGGGGTCACTGGCGTATCGCCACCGACGCGTCGATGACCGCCGATGAGATCCGCGTGAAGGTCGCGGGACTCCTCGAGCTCGAGGGCGTGTCGTTCGGCCAGATAGAGCGCGTGGTCCTCTCATCGGTGGTGCCGGCGCTGAGCGAGCAATACGAGACCATGGCCGAGCGCGCTACGGGACTGCGCGCGCTCGTGGTCGGGCCGGGCATCAAGACCGGCATGCCGATCCGCTACGATGACCCGCGCGAGGTCGGCGCGGACCGCATCGTGAATGCGGTCGCAGCGATCGAAGCGTACGGAGCGCCCGTCATCGTCGTGGACTTCGGGACGGCTACGACGTTCGACGTCGTCGACGCTTCCGGGGCGTACGTCGGCGGAGCGATCGCGCCAGGCGTCGAGACCAGCGCCGACGCGCTGTTCTCGCGTGCTGCGCGCCTCGCTAAGGTCGACCTTGAGGCGCCTCCGAGGGTCATCGGACGCAACACCACCGAATCGGTGCAGGCAGGGCTTCTGCTCGGAGAAGCCGCGATGGTGGACGGGCTCGTGAGGCGCATCAGGGCCGAGCTCGGAGCTACTGCGCGCGCGGTGGCCACAGGGGGGCTTGCAGGACGGATGGCTCCGCTGTGCGAGACGATCGACGCGGTGGACCCCGACCTGACGCTCCGTGGCTTGCTGATCCTGTACCACCGCAACGCCTGACCGGCACGGCGCTTGCTTCTAGGCAGTGCGGTCCGGCGCGAGGCAGCGTTGGCTCCGCAGGCTGCAGATGGTACTATCCGGGTGTTCAGGCAAGCAGGCGGGCAGCGGTGCGTCGCTCGCCGGCGCGGGATCATGCGCGTCCGGCGCTCCTCCCGCCGTATTCGATCTGCGGTCGACGAATGGAGTGAGGCCCGTTGAACAAGCGAGCCAGACAGCGCCTGATCGGCGTGACCGTGTTGATCCTCGTCGTGGTGGGAGCGCTGGTGCTCTTCGTGATGACGCAGGGCGGCGCCTACAAGAAGTCGGTGGCCGAGGTGGTGGACGACCCATCGTTGGTCGGCCAGCAGGTCCAGGTGCAGGGGCAGGTCGTGTCCGGCTCCTGGACGCCGAATGCCAAGCCGCTCACGTTCTCTATCCGGCAGGCGGACGATTCGAACGGGCCGACGCTCAAGGTGGTATGGGCTGGGCCGATCCCCAGCGCGTTCGGCGATGGGACCGTGGCGATCGTGACGGGCATCGTCGGCGAGGGCGGCACCGTAGAGGCGAAGCAGCTCATCACGCAG
>JAOAFY010000068.1 GCA_026416035.1 Coriobacteriia bacterium
CCGTAACGGTCGAGCACGCCCGCCTCTGCCAGGGCGACCGCGCAGTTCAGACCCGTCTGGCCGCCCAGCGTCGGCAGCAGCGCATCGGGGCGCTCGCGGGCGATCACCTGCTCGACGAACGCGGGAGTGATCGGCTCGACGTAGGTCCGGTCGGCGAACTCCGGGTCGGTCATGATCGTGGCGGGATTGCTGTTCACGAGCACGACCTCGAACCCATCCTCGCGCAGCACCTTGCACGCCTGAGCCCCGGAGTAGTCGAACTCGCACGCCTGGCCGATGACGATCGGCCCGGAACCGATGAGCAGTATCTTGCGGATGTCGTCTCTGCGAGGCATGTCGCTCCTCTTATGGCACGATCAGCACGGGACAGGACGCCTGCCGTAGCAGCGTCATCGACACGCTGCCCATGAGCGCCTCTTGAACGGCGTTGCGTCCCCGAGTTCCGGTGATGACGCCCGTAGCGCGGCGCTCATCGAGCTCGGCCAACACCTCGCGTTGCGGGTCGCCGCGCCTGATGACGACGCTCGTCGGGATTCCCTGCTGCTCCGCCATCGCCTCCAGCGCCTTGAGGTGGAACTCGGCGCCCTCTTCGTGGCGGCGCAGCCTCTCGCCCGTCAGGTCCGGGTCGAGCACGTGCAGCAGGTACAGCATCTTGATGGTCCCCTTCGGCATCTCGAGCGCACGCATCAGTGCACGCGACGCCGACAGGGAGAAGTCCGTCGGAAGCACGACCACGTCGCCGAAGCGCCGCAGCAGCGCGGCCGGATCCTCCCGAGAGGCCAGAAGGTCGAACCGCGCCATGATCAGCGGCACCGACGCGTCGCGGATCAGGCGCTCCGAGACAGATCCCTCGACGAGCTGCGAGACGATGCCCTTCGCGTGCGATCCAGCGAGGATCGCGTCGACCCCACGCTCCGACGCGAGCGCGGTAAGGGCATCGAAGGTGTCGCCCGTCGGCACGCGCAGCTCGACGTCGTAGCCGGCTTCCGAAAGCGGCGCAGCGAGCTCTTGCAGCGCGGCACGGGCCTCGTCGACCTTCTGCGCGATGATCGGGCCTTCCAGCCCCGAGGACTCCACCACGTGCGCGAGCACCACGGAGCGCACGCCGAGCGCGGACGCACCGCGCGCGAACGCGAGCACGCCAGCGCACTCGTCTGAGAAGTCGACCGGCACCAACACCGAGTTGAGCATCATGCCTCCCTCGCAGCATCGCCGTGCTCGTACAGCGAGAACACGTCGTCGTGACCCTCCATGAGGCGCACGAACGAGCCGAACAGGTACCGGGCGTCATGCGGGCCCGGCGCCGCCTCGGGGTGGTACTGCACCGAGAAGGCACGCGCATCGAGCGCTCGCACGCCTTCGACCGTCATGTCGTTCAGGTTCACGTGCGTAAGCTGCACGCGGCCGAACCGCTCGGACTGCACCACCGGCGCGACGCCAGCACGCACCCACGCGGCCAGGTCCCCTGGGTCGAGGTCGAGGCCGCCGCTCTCTTCGGACAGCAGCGGACCGATGCTCGGGAAGTCCACGCAGAAGCCGTGGTTCTGGCTCGTGATCTCGACTCGGCCGGTAAGCAGGTTCTTCACGGGCTGGTTGCCCCCGCGGTGCCCGTACTTGAGCTTGTAGGTCGAGCAGCCGAGCGCGAGCGAGAGCATCTGGTGCCCGAGACAGATGCCGAAGACTGGCTTCGTCCCGAGCAGCTCCCGGAGCGTCCCGTACAGGTAGGTCACGGCGGCCGGGTCGCCTGGTCCGTTCGCGAAGAAGATGCCGTCGGGCTCCATCGCGAGCGCCTCCTCAGCGCTCGTCGTGGGCGGTACGACGACGACCTCGCAGCCGACCTCCGTCAGACGCCTCAGGATGTTCCACTTGATGCCGGAGTCGAAGGCGACGACACGGAACCGAGGCCGCACCGGCACCACGCCGGTGTCCACCGGAAGCTCGCATTCAGGGGGGACTTCGGAACCCCAGGTGAACCGCTCGCGCACGGCGACTTCCGCCACGAGGTCGCGGCCGACGAGCCCCGGCGAACGGCGCGCTTTCTCCACCAGGGAAGCCGCGTCGAGGTCGACGGTGGAGAGCACCGAGCGCATCGCGCCCGCCTCGCGAACATGCTTCGTGAGCCGCCTCGTGTCGATGCCTTCGGCCGCCACCACCGAGAAGCGCTCGAAGAACTCGCGCAAGGTCATCTCGGCTCGCCAGTTCGATGCGACCTCCGAGCAGCGCCGCATCACGAACCCTGCCGCGAACACCTTCCGCGACTCCATGTCTGCTGCGTTCACGCCGTAGTTGCCGATGTGGGGCATCGTCATCGTCACGATCTGGCCCGCGTACGAGGGATCGGTGAACACCTCCTGGTACCCTGCCATCGAGGTGTTGAAGACGATCTCCCCGTACACCTCGCCGTCGATGCCGCAGGCGACGCCCTCGAAGACCGTCCCGTCCTCGAGCGCGAGCAGCGCCGGACGCTTCGCCATCACAGCGACACCACCTCCCCGCCACGCAGCGCCCATCGGCCGCCGACCAGGACTTCGGTCGGCACGCCGTAGAGCGTCTGTCCGAGGAACGGGGTGTTCCTGGACTTGCTCACAATCCACGAGGCATCAACCTCTACTTGAGAATCAGGATTCACCACCGTGATGTCGGCAGTCGCACCGGGTTCGAGGCGGACCTGCGGGAGGCCGAACGCCGACCGCGGGCCGTGGCAGAACAGGCGCACGAGGTCGCCCCAGCCCAGGGTCTTGGTCCTCACGAGGTGCGTCACCGCGAGCGGCACGGCGGTCTCCAGCCCGATGACGCCGAACGGTGCCAATTCGAACTCCAGCTCCTTCTCGTGAGCGGCGTGCGGCGCATGGTCGGTCGCGATGCAGTCGATCGTCCCGTCCACAAGTCCCGCCACCAGCGCTTCGCGGTCTTCTGGAGTCCGCAGCGGCGGGTTCATCTTGTACGCCGTGTCGTACGACGCAATCGCGTCCTCGTCGAGGAACAGGTGGTGCGGCGTGGCTTCGCAGGTCACGGGCACGCCGCGCCGCTTCGCCTCGCGCACGAGCGCGAGCGAGCCTGCCGTCGACAGGTGCGCGATGTGCACGCGGCAGCCCGTCAGTTCAGCGAGCATGATCTCGCGCGCCACCATCACCTCTTCTGCGGCAGCCGGCTGCCCAGGAAGACCCAACCGGGTCGAGACGACGCCCTCGTTCACGGAACCGCCTCGGGAGAGGCTCTCGTCCTCGCAGTGCGCGACGTACAGGCCGCCCAGCCCCGAGAGATACTCCATGGCCGTACGCGCCATCCCCGCCGACTGGATGCCCCGGCCATCATCGCTGAAGGCGACCGCCCCTTCAGCCATCATGTCGCCGATCTCGGCGAGCTGCTCGCCCATCTGGCCCTTCGTGAGCGCGCCGACCGGATGTACGCGCACGAGCCCGCGCTCCTCGGCGCGCTCCACCAGGAACCTCACAGCCGCCCCCGTGTCGCACACCGGCGAGGTGTTCGGCATCGCGCACACGGCGGTGAAGCCGCCGTGCGCCGCGGCGGCCGTGCCGCTCGCGACGGTCTCCTCGTCCTCTCGACCGGGTTCTCGCAGGTGCGTGTGGACGTCGACGAAGCCCGGCATCACCACCTTGCCAGAGCAGTCTATCGTCTCACCCTTGGGGATCGAGAGACCTTCGCCCACCTCTACGATAGCCCCGTCACGCACGACCACGTCCGCGACGGCATCCAGGCCCACGGCCGGATCGACGACGCGACCTCCCTTAAGCAGCAGCGCCACTGCTGTCACCTCCGAGCAGCAGGTACATGACGGCCATCCGGACCGCGACGCCAGCGTTCACCTGGTCGAGCACCACCGAGCGCGGCGAGTCCGCGACCTCTGACGATATCTCGACGCCGCGGTTCATCGGACCAGGGTGCATCACGATCATCTCTGGCTTGGCCCTGACCAGCCGCGCCGCATTCATCCCGTAGAGGCGCGCGTACTCGCGGACGCTCGGGATCGGCATGGCCGCCTCTCGCTCGAACTGGACCCTCAACATGTACGCCACGTCGAGCTCTGGCAGCACCTCGTCGAGTGAGTACGACACCTCGGCGCCGAGCACCTCCGGGCGCGGGGGCATGAGGGTCTTCGGACCGATGAGGATGGGCCTTGCGCCGACCTTGCGCAGCGCAGGCACGAGCGAGCCCGCCACCCGCGAGTGTGCGACGTCTCCGACGATGCCCACAACCAGCCCCTGGAGCCGGCCGAGCGTCCTGCGCATGGTGAACAGGTCGAGCAGGGCCTGCGTCGGATGCTGATGGATGCCGTCCCCGCCGTTCACGACGTGCGCGTCCATGCACTCTGCGAGCATCTGCGGCGCACCTGCGTACTTATGGCGGACCACCACCAGGTCGCAGGACATCGCAGACAGCGTCTTGGCGGTGTCACGCAGGCTCTCCCCTTTGGCCGTAGCCGAGGCGGAGGCAGAGAAGTTCACACCGTCGGCCGAGAGCCGCTTGGCAGCGATCTCGAACGAGGTGCGGGTGCGCGTGCTCGGCTCGAAGAACAGGTTCACAATTGTGCGGCCGCGAAGCGTCGGCAGCTTCTTGATGCGCCGCTCGTTGACTTCCGCGAAGGAGTCCGCCGTGTCCAGCACGAGGGCAACGTCATCAGGCGTCAAGTCATCGATCGTCAGGATGTGCTTGCACGAGAGCATCAGGAGTCCCCTCCCTCGGGCACCAGCTCGAGGATGTCGACGGCGTCGGTGCCGTCTATCTCGACGAACGAGACCTTCACGCGCTCCTTTCGCGAGGTCGGCACGTTCTTCCCCACGAAGTCCGCGCGGATGGGAAGCTCACGGTGTCCGCGGTCGACGAGCACGGCGAGCTGCACGGCAGCCGGCCTGCCGTAGTCCATGATGGCGTCCATCGCCGCGCGGATCGTGCGCCCGGTGAACAGCACGTCATCGACCAAGACGATCGTGCGGCCCTCGACGTCGAAGGGGATGTCGGTCCTGTGAACCTCCGGAGAGAGGCGCGTTCCGACATCGTCGCGGTAGAAGGATATGTCGACCGTCCCTACCGGCACCCGGACGCCCTCGATGCGCTCGATGCGGTCCGCGAGCCGCTGCGCCATCACCGCGCCTCGCGTGACGATCCCGGCAAGCGCCAACCCCTCGACGCCTTTGTTCGCTTCAACGATCTCATGGGCGATCCGGACGAGCGCCCGGTCGATCGCCGTCGCATCCATGACGTGCGCCTTGATCCGGTACTGCACGGACCCGCCTCCTTCCGCTCGCCATCCCGCAGCCGCCGTCGCGGGAACGTCTTTTCGCACCGTGTGCGAAAACGCCTCCTCGCCAGGCGGCAAGAAGGCGTCGCGTCTGCGGATGAGCGGCGTCGTGACGCTCGCTCGAGGTCGTATGCGGTATGCTTCCTTGCCGGCCTCGCTGGACCGGTTTTAAAGGTTGCAGAGACGATACTACAGCGGCTCACGGCGGGCAAGCCGTCGGGAGCCGGATGCCGCCGGCGATATTACCCGCTTGACCCTTCTGTCAGCGGCAGCCGCACCGTGAAGGTGCTCCCCCGGCCGACCTCGCTTGTCACCTCGATGCGCCCGCCGTGCGCACGCACGATCTCGTCCGCCACGAACAGCCCCACTCCAAGCCCACCGAACCTCCGGGTCGACGACATGTCGGCCTGCGTGAAGCGATCGAAGAGCGTCCGCTGGTCCTCGCTGCGGATGCCGACTCCCTGGTCAGACACGGCGATGAATGCCTCATCGCCGTCGATGCCCACGCGCACGGTCACCGTCCCGCCGTTCGGAGAGAACTTGACGGCGTTGCTCACCAGGTTCTCGACGACGCGGCCGATGCGGTCCGGATCGCAGGGCACGAGCGGCATGTCTGGCTCCGCATCCACCACCAGCGGGTGCTCCGGTCCCCGTGGCACTTGCTCCGCACGAAGGCGAACGGTCTGCTCCAGGTCGACCGCGCGCTTCACAAGCTTCAGCCCGCCCTCGGCCTGGATCGACGTCGCCTCGAGCAACTCCTCGACGAGGTCGCGCATCCTCGCCGCACTCTTCTCGATCTTGCGGCCGATGTCGCCCGCCTTGTCCGCGAGGTCGCCTGGGTGCATCGTCGACAGCAGCTCCGCGTAGCCGAGGATGCTCGTCAACGGCGTCCGAAGCTCGTGCGACACGTTGGCAACGAAGCCGCTGCGGAGCTGATCGAGCAAGCGTTCTTCCGTGATATCGCGCTTGACGACGACAAACCGCGGCCTGCTCACCCCGTGTACCTGCGCCACCGACATGCGCTCGTAGTACCGGCTGCCGTCCTTGCGCACGCCGATCGTGTCGCCCGACCAGGATTCCGCGACGCCGCCGAGCACGAACAGCCACCCCTCGGACTCGGCTGCGGTCTGCAGCGCCGCTATGTCCTTCCCGAGCAGCTCGGCTTCAGAGAATCCCGTGAGCCGCGCAAGCGCGCGGTTCGCCGACAGCACGGTCCCTCGCTCGTCCACGATCGCGATGCCGTCGGCTGCAGACGCAAGGGCCGCGGACTGCGTCGCCTGCTCCTCGCGGCTCCGTGCGAGCGCGACCGCAGCGGAGATCGACGCCGTCAGGCGCTCCAGAACCCTGATGGCGGCCTCGTCGAACCCGTGAGACGCGCGCGTGCAGAACACCGCCCCACCGACCACGGAGCCATCCGCACGCACCGGCACGGCAGCCAGGCCGCGAACTCCGGCGCTCCACAGGTCTCCGCCGATCTCCAGACCTGGCTCCTCTGGCGCCACCAGCACGGTCGCGCCATCGAGCACACGCTCACCCCCAGGGACCACCTGCCACGGCACCGGGCTGCTCCGTAGCACGGCGAGAATCTCGGCGGGGCCTTCCGCCTCCGAGATCGCGCCGGCTCCTGCCTCGCCGACGAGCGCGATCGCCGCAGCGCAGTGCTTGAACTCCGATGCGACAGCTGCACACACCCGCCGGACGACCTCTGCCACCGGCAGCCCGCGAGCCACGGCCGCATTCAGCTCGCCCACGACCCGATCGGCCGCAAGCGAGCGCTGGAGCTCGGTGATGTCCTGGCCGAAGAGGTAGGTCTTCCCCTCAGAAGCAGATACCGTCCAGGCGAACGAACGGACCTCACCCCACGCGACCTCTACGTCCTCGCGAAGGCGCACGTTCGCCGCTGTGCACACCGCGGCGACCAGCGAGCTGTCCTCGGGAAGCGCCAGGGCCTCTCGCAGCGGACGCCCAACCACGGCCTCGGCCGAGAATCCCGTCAGCGCCTCCGCACCACGCGAGAAGAGCTGCACCGTGCCTGCGGCATCCAGGACGATGACGGCCACGTCGGGCGTATCGATGATGCTGCGCGTGAAGTCGCGCTCCTCGCGCAGCTCCGCCTCCAGCGCCTTGCGCTTGATGATGTCGGCGTTCAGCTCGGCGATGAGGTTCGCCTTGACCGACACCTCCTCGGCGAGCATCTCCATGGCCCGCCGGAGCTCATCGTTGGCGCGCTGCAGCTCCGCGGCCTTCTGCTCGATCTTGTGCACCAGCCGCGCGTTGTACTCGACGAGGACCTCGTGCTCGTCTTCGATCTCCGGAGCCCGGACTTCCTCCGGCCTGCCAGCCAGGTGCGCCACTTCGTCGAGCTTCTGCAGCAACGTCAGCGGGTCGATCGGCTTGCGCCAGAATGCGTCCGCCCCCAGCTCGAGCGCGAACCGCTCGTCCGCAGGGTCGGTGTACGAAGCGGTGTAGAACACCAGCGGTCGCGCCTTGAGCACGTCGTCCGTCTTCCACGCGCGGCACAGCTGGTAGCCGTCCATCCGCGGCATGAGGATGTCGGTGATGACGACGTCGGGCGGATCGCTGCGAGCCAGCTCGAGCGCCTCGCGTCCATCGGCGGCAGACACGACGTCGTGTCCCCCAGAG
>JAOAFY010000069.1 GCA_026416035.1 Coriobacteriia bacterium
TGTGTATAAGAGACAGGGGTTGCGGCAAGGCCAAGGCAGCGGCGCGGCGGCGCCTTGGCATCCGCGGCATCGACCGCCTCGACGAGGGCGTCACAGCGACCGAAGAGCAGCGCGATGTCGTCGGGAGCGATCCTTCGCTGGTGCAGATCGAGCCGGACGTCCGACCGGATCCGACGGAGGTTCTCTGCAAGCGCCTCGGTCTTCGCCATCCCGACTTGGTCGAGGAAGTAGAACTGCCGGTCGAGGTTGCTCGCGTCGACCGAGTCTGGATCTGCCAGCACGAGCGCGCCGACTCCGGCGCGCACGAGCATCCATGCGACGTTGGAACCGAGGCCGCCTAAGCCGACGATGCCGACGCGTGCGCGCGCCAGCCGTGCGGCGACGCGCTCCTGCTCAGCCAGGTTCACCGCCGTCACCCCCCGGCGACCGGCGGGAAGACCGCGAGCCGGTCGCCGTCGTGCAGGCGCTGGTCGTCAGGTGCGTGGCGTCCGTTCACGAACACGACGCGCGGCTCGTCAGGCAGGTGGAGCAGCGCGATGACCTGCCCGACGGTGGTCCCGTCGGGCAGGTCGATCGTCCTCTCGTGCCCGTGTGCGCCTTCGGGCAGGTAGCGTCGCAGCGACGCGAACAGCGCGAGTTCGACGCGCACGTCTTGCTCTCACGCTCCTGGCTTCGAGATGCCCATCTTCGCGGCCGTCTCAGGGACGAAGTCGAAGACCGAGTCCAGGTCTGCCTCTGGCACGGTGAACACCGCCTCGTGCGGCGGCAGCTTCTCCTCGTAGAAGAACCTCGGCAGCCGGTCGTGCTCCGGCCCGAACCCGATGGCCTCGTTGTACAGGCGCTCCATCGCGAGCGTCTCCTTGCCGAGCTCCATCAGCGCGTCGGCGTCCCACGGCTGGCCCGTGTGGGCCGCGGCCATCTCGGAGATGGCGTCGAAGGCCTCAGGGATGTCGAGCACGGCGAACGCAACGAAGATGCAGAAGCCCATCGAGTCGAGCATGCCGGTCGCGATCTGCAGACCCTTGGACAGCTCCGCCTGGCCGTCGGGCTTCAGCGGATCGACCGAGCCCCCCACGTTCAGGACGTTGGCCGTGATCGAGTAGCCGGCCGTGTGATCCGCTCCCATGGGCGACGTGGCGTAGGTGACTCCGATACCTTGGATCGGACGCGGGTCGTATGCCGGCAGACCCTGATGCTTGACGACCGGGATGCGCTTGACGCCGAATGCCACGCCGGTCGCCTCCGCGCCGTCACCGAGGATCCGTCCGAGGTCGGTCCCCTTGCGCACCTCCTCCTCGAGCAGGCGGAGCGCGCCCTTGCCGTCGCCGAACGCCAGCCGTCCGGACTCCATGTAGACGCCGAGCATCACACCAGTCTCGATGGTGTCGATGCCGATGTCGCCGCATGCGCGGTCGAGCGCCGCGACGTCGTCCAGGTCGCCGATGCCGCAGTCAGCGCCGAGCGACCACACGCTTTCGTACTCGGGTCCCTTGGTGAGGTACCTGCCGTCGGCGTCGACCCAGTAGCGCGAGCACTGGATGACGCAGCCGGTGTGGCATCCGTGCTTGACGTTGCCGCCACGCTCCAGGGTGACTTCGCGCTGGCGCTCGCCGGAGATCTGCTCGACGAGCTCGAATCGGCCGCTGGAGAAGTTGCGGGTCGGATATCCGCCGGCCTCGTTGATGATGTTCGCGAGGATGTTCGTTCCGTAGGTCGGCAGACCCTGACCGGTGACGGCGTGCTCGCGCAGAGCCGCGGCGAACTTCTTGACGGCTGCGTTGAATGCGTCCCGGTCCGCGTGTTCGACCGTCGGCAGCCCTTCGTCGACCAAGACGATGGCCTTCACGCCCTTCGAGCCCATGACCGCGCCCAAGCCGCCGCGACCGCAGAACCGGTTGGGGTATCCATCCGGGTCGCTCACGGCGATGCCGGCCATCTTCATGCCCATCTCGCCTGCCGGGCCGATGGTGATGGTCGCGTACCGCTTGGTGTCGCCCATCATCTGCTTGATGCCGTCAGCGACCGCGTAGTTCCCGGCACCGGCCCACTCGTCCACGCGCTTGAGCTCCACCGAGCCGTCCTGCGCGATCTTGACGAGGTAGCGGGCGTCCTTGTCCGCCGGGGCGCCCTCGATGACGAGAGCGGCGATGCCGAGCTTCGCGAGCGCGTGAGCGGCCTGGCCGCCCGCGTTCGACTCCTTGATGCCTCCGGTGAGCGGGCTTTTCGCCCCGGCCGAGATGCGACCGCCGTTCGGGGCGGTCGTGCCACCGAGGATGCCGGGTGCAAACACAAGCTTGTTCTCGGGTCCCAGCGGATCGGCCGCAGGCGGGACCTCGGAGAACACGATCGCGTCCGTCAGAGCCCGACCTCCGTACCGAGCCCACTTCTCGGGCAGCGGTTCGGTGCGGACGCTCAGATCGGACATGTCGACGCGCACGATCTTCCTCATAGGCGCCTCCTCAGGTCTGCCGCGCACCCCCTGTGCGCGCGTCCAACCTAGGTGTATGCCCTAACTCGGCGGTTTCATGCATTCGTGCTGTGGGCTTGGCGCTCACCCACGGTGCTATACTGATACGCCCACCTACGGAGGCTGCCTGGACCTCGTTGCGGGGCCGGGACTGCCGGGAAGGAGCGTTCAGATGGGTGCTCGAAGCGGGCCTGAGCGCGTCACCGTCGCGACCTTCGAATCGATGAAGCGCTCGGGCGAGCCGATCGTCATGGTCACCGCCTACGACGCGCCTTCGGCACGGCTCGCCGAGGCGGCCGGTGCGGATGCGATCCTCGTGGGCGACTCGCTCGGGATGACGGTCCTCGGCCACCAGACCACGCTGCCTGTCACGCTCGACGACATGCTGCGGCACACGGCTGCGGTCGTGCGCAGCGTCTCACGCCCCCTCGTCGTCGCCGACATGCCGTTCGGCACCTACCAGGCCTCGCCGGACGATGCGGTCGCGAACGCCGTGCGGCTGCTCGCCGAGGCGGGAGCGGCGGCAGTCAAAGTCGAAGGGGGCCGGCACCTGGTGCCGCTCGTCGAGCGCATGGTCGCGGCCGGCATCCCCGTGATAGGGCACCTCGGGCTCACACCGCAGTCGGTGAACGTGTTCGGGGGATACCGGGTGCGCGGCAAGGAGACGGCCGAGGCGATCGCGCTGGTAGAAGACGCGCTTGCGCTGGAGGCCGCCGGAGCCTTCGCGCTCGTGCTCGAGCTGGTTCCCGTCGAGGTCGCGGCCATCGTCACCGAGGAGCTCGCGATCCCGACCATCGGCATCGGGGCCGGCCCGCACTGCGACGGGCAGGTCCAGGTCTTCCACGACCTTGTCGGGTTGTCGGCGGCTACCCCGCGGCACGCGAGGCGCTACTTCGACGCCGAGACGGCGATGCGCGAGGCGCTTGCTGCGTACGTCCGCGACGTCCGCGAGGGCAGCTTCCCAGGCGAGGAGAACGCCTCGCACGCGAGCGAAGCGGTGGTCGCAGAGCTTGAGACCGCGCTTCCGGCCGCAAGCGGCCGGGAAGGGGAGTGAGGCCGCGTGGAGCAGGCGGTCTCGAAGGAAGAGATCCGGCAGCTCTCGCTTGAGGCGAGGCGGGAAGGCAAGCGGATCGCCCTCGTCCCGACCATGGGCGCGCTGCACGAGGGACACCTCTCGCTGGTTCGGGCGGCGCAGACGCGGGCGGACGTCGTCGTAGCGTCCATCTTCGTGAATCCGACGCAGTTCGGTCCGGGCGAGGACTTCGAGGCGTACCCTCGTGACTTGGAGCGTGACATGGCGCTCCTGTCCGCAGAGGGCGTCGACGCCGTGTTCACGCCGTCCGCAGACGCCATGTACGCGCCCGACGCGCAGGTGACCGTGGATCCGGGCCCCCTCGGCGAGCTGTGGGAGGGTACGTCCCGCCCCGGGCACTTCCGCGGCGTGTGCACGGTCGTGGCGAAGCTGCTGTCGTTGGTGTCTCCGGACGTGGCGTTCTTCGGAGAGAAGGACTACCAGCAGCTCGTCATCGTCAGGCGCATGGCCGCGGACCTCGACTTCCCGGTGAAGATTGTCGCGTGCCCTGTCGTCCGCGATCCCGACGGGTTGGCGGTGTCGAGCCGCAACGCGTACCTCTCGCCTGAGGAACGGCGTGCCGCGACGGTTCTGTACCGGGCGCTTCGCGAGGCGGAGACCCTCGTGTGCGGAGGGGAGCGGGACGGCTCGTTCGTGGAGCAAGCGATGCGGGACACCGTCGAGTCTGAGCCCCTCGCGGTCCTGGACTACGCGGCGCTCGTCGATCCGCGCACGCTTGTGCGCGTCGCCGAGGCGCCCGGAGCGCGGGCGATCATCGCCGCGCGGATCGGCGCGACGCGGCTGATCGACACCATGGCGATGCCGTCGTCGGTGTGAGGCTCCATGGAAAGGGAAGGGCGTTGAGCGAGCGGGTCGACATAAGCGAGCTGACGGCGGAAGTGCGCCGCCTCGCCGCAAAGCGGGACGCCGTCGTCCTGGCGCACAACTACCAGAGGCCCGAGGTGCAAGACGCAGCCGACTTCGTCGGCGACTCCCTCGGACTCGCTCGCCAGGCTGCGCTCGCGCAGGCTCGCACGATCGTGTTCGCGGGGGTGCGCTTCATGGCCGAGACGGCCAAGATCCTCGCCCCGGACAGAGCGGTGCTCATGCCCGAGGTAGGCGCGGGCTGCCCGATGGCTGACATGATCACGGCTGAGCAGGCGCTCGCCTTCAAGCAGGCGCACCCGGGGGTTCCTCTGGTCACCTACGTCAACTCGTCGGCCGAAGTGAAGGCCGTGTCCGACGTGTGCTGCACCTCTGCCAACGCCATCGAGGTCGTCCGTTCGCTTGGCGTCGGGCGCGTGCTGTTCGCCCCCGACCGCAACCTTGCGGCCTGGGTGGCTTCTCGTGTGCCAGAAGTCGAGGTCATCGCGTGGGACGGCTTCTGTCCTGCGCACGAGCAGGTGACGGCCGAGGCGCTGCTCGCGCAGAAGCAGGAACATCCCGAGGCGGAGGTGCTTGCGCATCCTGAGTGCCGGCCTGAAGTCCTCGCGCTCGCGGACGCGGTGCTCTCGACCTCAGGGATGCTGCGGTACGCCGCCGCATCCGCATCCGAGGAGTTCATCGTCGTGACCGAGGAAGGTCTGCTCCACGGCCTCGCGAAGGCGGCTCCGGGCAAGCGCTTCTACGGACTGCATCCAGCGGTGCTGTGCCCCAACATGAAGCTCACGACGCTGGCGAAGGTGCGGGACTGCCTGCGCGATGGCACCGGTGCAGTAGAGGTCCCCGACGAGGTGCGCATCAAGGCCGCCCAGGCCGTCGAGCGCATGGTCGCCATCGGATGACGGCGCAAACGCGAGGGATGCTCGACCTCGGACCGCTCGACAGGCGGTACCTGCTGCCGTTCGACACCGGCGAGCTGTCGGAGCGGACGTGCGACGTGCTCGTGGTCGGAAGCGGCATCGCCGGCCTCGTCGCCGCCTTGCACGCAGCAGCGTTCGCGCGGGTCCTGCTCGTGACGAAGGCCCGGCTGTCGCAGACGAACACCTGGTATGCGCAAGGCGGCATCGCGGGAGCGGTCGGCGAGGCGGACTCGGTGGAGCTGCACGTCGCCGACACGCTCGTCGTGGGGCAGGGACTGTGCGAACCGGACGTCGTGCGCGCCGTCGTCGGTGAGGCGCCAGCGGCGCTCGCCGACCTGGAGTCCTTCGGGGTGGCGTTCGACCGGGCGCCTGACGGGAGCATCGCGCTTGCGCGGGAGGGTGGTCACAGCCTGCCGCGCGTGCTGCATTCAGGCGACGCGACGGGTGCGCAGATCCAAGATGCCCTCACCCGAGCGGTCCGCACTCACGCAGGCATCGAGATCGCAGAAGAAGCGTTCCTCGCCGACCTGCTCACGGACGAGGATGGGTGCTTGGGCGCGCTGGTGCTCGAACGGGACGCGCGGCGTCCGACGGTCGTGTGGGCAGGTGCGACGGTGCTTGCCACGGGCGGCTGCGGCCAGGCCTTCCGCGTCACGACCAACCCGGCCATCGCCACGGGCGATGGCGTCGCTGCCGCGTGGCGTGCGGGCGCGGTCGTCGCCGACATGGAGTTCGTGCAGTTCCATCCGACGGCGCTGGACTCGGCGTCGAACCCCAAGTTCCTCATCACGGAGGCGTTGCGTGGAGAGGGCGCCTACTTGCTGGACTGCGAGGAGCGTCGGTTCATGCTCGACGCGCATCCGCTCGCCGAGCTCGCTCCGAGGGATGTGGTGAGCCGCGAGATCGAGCGCGTGATGGCGCGATGCGGCCGTCCGAACGTGTGGCTGGATGCGCGGCATTTGGGAGAGGCGTTCCTGAAGGCTCGGTTCCCGACCATATGGCGAGCTTGTCGCGACGCAGGCTTCGACCTCGCACGCGACCTCATCCCCGTCGCCCCGGCCGCTCACTACGCCATCGGTGGCGTCTTGACCGACCGAGACGGCAGGACGACGCTTGCTCGGCTCTACGCTTCCGGCGAGGCAGCGGCGAGTGGCTTGCACGGCGCCAACCGGCTCGCAAGCAACTCGCTTCTGGAGGGGCTCGTGTTCAGCCGTCGGATCGCGCGGGCGCTCGAGCGCGAGCAGCCGCGCGCCAGGCGTGCGCGCATCGTTGCGGGCGTGGACGGCGACGCTGCGTGCGGGACGGCCTTGGTGCGAGGGCGGGTGCAGGCGCTGATGAGCGAGCACGTCGGGATGACGCGCTGCGAAGAGGGGCTCGAAGGCGCGTGCGCCGGGATCGAGGGACTGGCTGCTGTGCTCCGCGGCCCGGCTGCGGACGTCGCTGCGATCGAGCCGCGGAACCTCGTGACGGTGGCGGCGCTCATCGCGTGCGCTGCGCGGGCGCGTGAAGAGAGCCGTGGGGTGCACTTCCGCTCCGACTTCCCGGACAGAGACGACGCGCGCTGGCGGGTGCGCCTCGCGTGGCGTCGCGGCGAGGAAGCCCCAGCGGCGATCCCTGTGGTCGGCGGCGAGTCGGAGGTGGCGGCTCCATGAGGTGGGAGTGGGAGCGGGAGCTCGACGAAGCGGTGTCGCGCGCACTGGCAGAGGACCTCGGCGTCGAGGCGGCATCGGTGCTCGCAGGTGCCCCGGGGCTGCTGGATCGCGACGTGACGAGCGCCGGGGTCTTTCGGGGCGGCGAGCGGTTCGCGGGCGTCCTGGCGGCGCGTCGTCGCTGCGTCGTATGCGGCATCGGCGCGGCGGTGCGGACGTTCTTCATGCTCGCAGCAGCGTCCGGGAGCGCTGAGGATCTTCGCGTCGTGCCGTTGGTTGTGGACGGCGACGAGGTCGAGGCGGGGACTCCCGTCGTCCACGTGGAGGGCCCTGCCCGCGTCGTGCTCGCCGGCGAGCGCACCGCGCTTGACTTCCTGATGGTGCTCTCGGGCATCGCGACGGAGGCCCGGCGCTGGCAGCACGCGGCCGGTCCGCGGCTGAAGGTGTACGACACGCGCAAGACCTACCCGGGGCTCCGGGCGCTCAGCAAGCACGCTGTGGCGGCAGGCGGAGCGCACAACCATCGCGCAGGCCTGTGGGACATGGTGCTCGTCAAGGACAACCACGCCGCCTGCGCGGGAAGTGTTGCCGAAGCGGTGCGCCGCGCGCGGCTGGCTCGACCCGGCCTCGTCGTCGAAGCCGAGGTCGAAAGCGTCACCGATGCCGTGGCTGCGATCGAGGCGGGCGCCGACGTCGTGATGCTCGACAACATGAGCGACGACGCGATCGCAACTGCCGTCGCAGCCGTGCGCGAGGCCGAAGGGAGGCTCGGGCGGCGTGCCGAGGTCGAGGTGTCTGGCGGCGTCACCATCGAACGCCTGCCCATGTTGGCCAAGCTCGGCGTAGACAGGGTCTCGACGAGCAGGATCACGCTTGCTC